>DATKMZ010000001.1:0-12574 GCA_035541575.1 Caulobacteraceae bacterium
GACGAAGAACGCGGTCGAGTAGGGGTGCCTGGAGCCTGCCGGCATGACGAAGAGCATCGCGCACCCGCCAGACAGGGCAACGGACAGGAGGCCCGCACGGCCTCCCCAGAGGAAGGTCGCGAGCATCACCGCCGGGAAGTATGTGATAAACTCGGCCCCGACGAGCCAGGGTGCGAGTGCGAGATGGAGCAATGTCGCCAGGCCGACGATAGCCGCGGCCGCAAGATAGGCGGCCCACGACCCGGGCTGCAGGCCGCGCTCATCGACGAACCAGTTTTCGAAAGAGGGCGTCAACTTCATCGGCCGCCCCTTTTCTTCGCGCGCCGACGCGGGCCAGGATCGCCAATTGCGACGCTCGCACAGACGCGGCCTTGACCTGCCTCAAGCCGGCTCGGCCTTCCGAGTCACGACCCACCTGTTCGCTCGCCCGCGATCGTGTCGCGGCGAGCCCTGGGGTCTTCGGTGGTGTGGCTCGTTTCCCGCGCGCCAAGGCTTGGCGGTTGTCTACCGCGCGGCCCAGTGGCAGTCTCGCAGACGGGAGGGCCAACCTTCGCGCGACCGACCCCGCACCGGGATCTTGCGGCCTGGGAAACCCGCCGATGCAGCGGTTTGTGCTTCAGCAAAATATCAAACGGTTTCGCGCTCTCATGGCCGAGGAGCGCGAGGCTCGCTCCCTGACGACGCTGCGGACTTTGCTGACGGACGCCGAGCGGAACCTAGCGCTTATGGATGCCCGCGACCTCGGGCTCTTTCCGCTGGGGCCTGTTCAGGGGCCGGCGGACCGACTTCGGCAGCGCGACCGCGAGTTCGCACGGCTCTTCGAGAGGGCCGAGGAGAACTATCTGCTGGTCGACCCCAATCCCGGTCTCCGCCTCGTGGACATCAACGAGGCCTGCGCCGCCGCAACCCTGACAAGCCGCAGCGAAATTGTTGGCGAACGTCTCTTCGACGTGTTTCCAGACAACCCCGAGGAGCCGCACGCTGACGGCGTCAGCAACGTCTTTCACTCCCTGCGTCTGGTGGCGGAGACCCGCAAGCCGCACCGCATGGCGATCCAGCGCTACGATGTGCGCGATGCGGAAGGAACCTGGGTCACGCGCTACTGGCGGCAGGTGAACCAGCCCATCTTTTCGGACGCCGGTGATCTCGTCCGGATACTTCTCCAGGTGGAGGACGTGACGGACCGGGTTCCGATCTCCTAGGTTCCACAGCGTTGACCGGGTCAAGTGCGGTGGCGCTGCGAATGCAACAAAGGTGACTACGCCGCCTACAGCCTCCTCCACGCTGGGAAGTGCGCCACCAGGCGCTCTCCCTGCCAAAGCTTGATCTCGTGCGGGTGACCTATCCGGCCAGCGTGATCGATTGCGTGGTCATCGTTCGCGAACAGGTGCGTGCGCCTCTCGCGGATCACCTCGCGACCACGCCGCTCGTACCCGGCCGCGCGCTTGGGCGTCACCGGTCGATCGTGCAGGTAATAGGTGCTGGTCAGACCGAGGGGCGCGAAGAAGCTCTCCCGGAGGAACGCCGCGTAGTCCTTGCCAGAAGCGCGCTCGATGATTGCGCCGAGCAGCAGGTAGCCCGAATTGTTGTACTGGAATTTCTCCCCCGGCTCGAAGTCGAGCGGCAGATCTTTGAAGACGTCGATCATGTCTGGGAGGGGCAGGTCCTTGTTGCTCAGCGAGGCCCAGAACTCCGGCAACCCGGGGTAGCTCTTGATGCCCGACGTATGATTGAGCAGATGCCGGATCGTGATCCGGCGGTCCCCGACGGGATAGTTCGTCAGGTGGCGCTCGATCGGATCGTCGATGTCCAGCGCCCCGGCCTCAGACAGCTTGAGGATGGCGGCGGCCGTGAACTGCTTGGTGATCGAGCCGATGCGGAACACCGTGTCCGCGTCGATGGGAATCCGCCACTCCACGTTGGCGAGTCCGTAGCCGCGAACGTGGATCGGTTCCCCGCGATGGCGGACCGCGATGGCTGCGCCTGGCCCCTCCGCGCGGTAGTGAGGTTCGACAACGCCTTCGAAGTCTGCCGATGTCGCCATGCCGGCCCGCTCCTGTTCGCGCGAGGTGGCGAACACCGTAAGGGGGCGGCGCCGTAGCGGAAAGGGACCACGTCATTTCCACCCGAGGCGCCAGCCGTCGTCGTCGCCTCTTGCGCGTCCCGCCAGAGCGACCCGCGCCTTATTCCTTGCCCGCGTCTTCAAAGCCTAGCTAGGGTCTTGGGCCGCCGACCGTCGGGCTGCTCGGCCATGACTGACATCTTCATTTCCTACGCACATTCGACAGCCCGCCACGCCAACCAGGTCGCGGAGGCGCTGCGGGCGCTGGGCTACGGGGTCTGGCGCGACGACGAGCTGCCCGCGCACAGGGCCTACGCCGAGGTGATCGAGGAGCGGCTGCGCGACGCCAAGGCGGTCGTGGTGGTCTGGTCGGCGGAGGCGGCCCGGTCGGAATGGGTGCAGTCGGAGGCCGACCGCGCCAGGGCCGAGCACAAGCTGGTGCAGCTGAGCGTCGACGGCGCGGCGCTGCCGATGCCGTTCGACCGCATCCAGTGCGCCGACCTCACCGGGTGGGCGGGCGAGGCCGAGGCGCCCGGGTGGCAAAAGGTCGTGGCCAGTCTCGCCGAGCTGGTCGGCGAACGAGCCTCCTCCTCAGCCGCCGCCCCGGCCCCGGCGCGCAAGCGCTCGATCTGCGTGCTGCCGTTCCTGAACATGAGCGGCGATCCCGAGCAGGAGTACTTCAGCGACGGCATCAGCGAGGACATCATCACCGACCTCTCCAAGGTCTCGGCGCTGTTCGTCGTCGCGCGCAACACCGCCTTCACGTTCAAAGGCAGGAGCGTGCGGGTTCCCGACGTCGCGCGCGAGCTAGGGGTCAGCCACGTGCTCGAGGGCAGCGTACGCAAGGCCGGTGGGCGGGTGCGGATCACCGCCCAGCTCATCGACGGCGAGAGCGGCGGCCACGTCTGGGCCGAGCGCTACGACCGCGACCTCACCGACATCTTCGCCCTGCAGGACGAGATCAGCCAGGCGATCGTCGCGGCCCTGAAGCTCAGGCTGCTGCCCGAGGAGAAGAAGGCCATCGAGAGGCGCGGCACCGCCAGCGTCGAGGCCTACAACGTCTACCTGATGGCGCGGCAGTACTATCTCAGCGCCCACCAGGGCGACGCCCGCCGCGACGAGGCCGTGATCCGACTCTGCCGCCGGGCGGTCGAGATCGATCCGGCCTACGCCCAGGCCTGGGCGCTGATGGCCGCCGCCCAGCGCGCGCTGCGCGTCGTGCACGGACGCGAGGGTGACGGCGGTCTGGCGGCGCTCGAGCAGGCCTTGGCGCTGGACCCAGGCCTTGCGGAAGCGCGTGCGCTGAGGGCGCGCCTGCTGTCGGACGAGGGCCGGCAGGACGAGGCCGCCGCGGAGATCGCCACCGCCCTGCGGCTCGACCCGCAGTCGTTCGACGTCAACAACCACGCCGGCAACATCGCCTACCGTCAGCTGCGGCTGGAGGACGCCGTCCGCTACTACGAGAAGGCGATGGCGCTGATGGAGACGAACTTCAGCGTGCCGATGGTGCTGACCAGCTGTTACGTCGCACTCGGCGACATGGAGAGCGCCAGGCGCGCGGCCCGGGTGGCGTTGGCGCTGGCCGAAAAGGCCGTGGCGCAGGATCGCAGCAACGGCGCGGCGATGGCCTGCGGCGTCAGCGCGCTGGCGCTGCTCGGCGAGGCGGAACGAACCAAGGACTGGATGGATCGCGCGCTGCTGCTTGATCCGGCGAACCTGCACATGCGCTACAACTTCGCCTGCGCGCTGATCGCCTACCTGAACGACGCCGACGCGGCGTTGGACATGCTCGCGCCGGTCCTGGAGCAGGCGCCCGGCGACAACCTGAACGCCGCGAAGGCGGATCCCGACCTCAACGCCCTGCGCGACGATCCGCGCTTCCAGGCGATGATCGCCGCCGCCGAAGCGCGCTTGGCGGCGGGGTGAGCGGCGGCGGCTCAAAACTTCTCTTCGCCGTAGCGACGGCTCTCGTCGGGGAAGTCGCGATCTATGTAGACCCAGATGGCCCGCGAACTCGGCGTCGGCGACGTCGTCCTTCAGGTCGAACTAGGCGTGATACAAGTCCGCGAGGAGCCCGTAGCCGCAGCGCCACGCGACCGCCGCTCTGCTAAGTCGGCTGCCAGGCAATGGAGTTCGCCCAGGCGGCGCAGCCGTCAGGCTGCGCGGCAGGGAGCCTTGGCGCCGGCGCGCAAGACGCGCACCTGAGTTGCACCTCTAGACTCGTCGTCGGATCAATCGTCGCCGCAGCTGGTGACCCACACCCAGAGGTTGCGGTCGGCGTCCCATTGGCGATAAACGAGGCATCCGTTCTCGTCGTAGTAGCCGCCGTAGTAGTCGCCGTAGTTGTCTCCGTAGTAGCCCGGCCAGGCGTCGTAATACCCAGACCAGCCGTAGTAGCCAGGCCAGCCGTAGTAGCCAGGCCAGCCGTAGTAGCCGTAGCCGCCGCCCCAGTACCCGTGTCCCCAGTTGTGGCCGTCGTGGTATCCGCCGCCCCAGCCATGGCCGGCGTAGCCGCCGTAGCCGCGGCCGGCATACCCACCGTGGCCGGCATACCCACCGTGGCCGGCATACCCACCATGGCCAGCGTAGCCGCCGCCATGCACGCCGCCTCCGCCGTAGCCGCCGCCACCGTGACCACCGCCGCCGCCGCCGTAGCCGCCGCCACCGTGACCACCGCCGCCGCCGCCGCCGCCGCCATAACCGCCGGCGCCGCCGCCGCGGCCCTGGGCCGCGGCCGACCCGTCCAACGAGAGCGCCAGGCCGATCGCGACCGCCGCCGCCAATGCGGACCTCAGCACCATTCTCACGTCAGCCTCCTTCGGCTTAGAGCCGCCGGAAAGGGCCCGGCGTTCGCACGATGACTGCGCCCAAACCAGCGCTTGCGCGTTGATATCCATCAAGTCGCCGGAATCTCTGGACTTCCACGGACAGGAGAAGCGCTCGGAGCGGCTCAGCGGCGGCGGGCGGCAGGCCCCGCCCCTTCGCGCTGGCGCTGGAC
The DNA here is from genome assembly GCA_035541575.1 of Caulobacteraceae bacterium. Lineage (GTDB taxonomy): Bacteria > Pseudomonadota > Alphaproteobacteria > Caulobacterales > Caulobacteraceae > Acaudatibacter. The sequence continues at coordinate 5,061 of DATKMZ010000001.1, forward strand.
AAGCAGCTCGAACGACTTTCCCTTCCAGAACAGCTCCTCGGCCAGCCGCTCGGCGAACGCTTGCACGCCGACCACGTAGAGGTCGCCGGCCTCGACCACGGTTTCCAGCCGCTCGCGCAGCACCGCCATCGCCGCCTCGACCTCCGCCAGGTGGTCGAGCGAGGCGGCGCGGGCGTCGCGGAACAGGCCCAGGGCTTTTGCTCCCGGCGGCGGCGGCTCAACGAGGCTGAGCGCCGGCATGGTGCGGTTCGAATGAGCGTCGGACGCCAGCGTCTCGGCTGGCGGCGTCTCGGCGGCGTGTGCGCGTCTGGCCATGGCTTATCCCCGGTTGCTGAGAGCATCGCTTGCTTGAGAGATGGATGTAACGTCCCGCGCCGCCGCCGAGGTTCTCACATGCGCGACGAGGCTCGACGGCTGTCCGGCCAGGCACGCCGTCCAGACCACGAACGCCACGATCAGCAGGGACACCCCGACGTTGGCCACGCCCGTTCTCCGTCTCGCCCGGCGCCTTCGCCGAAGCGGACGACAGATCGGAACGGCCCGTCCGCGCCGGCAGCCGGGCGACGGACATAGCAGTCATGCCCGGATGGAATAGGCGCCTGGCCGCGGCGGCGCGTCAGCGCGCCATCACGTCCTCGACCCAGGCGATGAAGGCCCGGGCCTTGGCCGTCGGCATCCGCCCGGTCGGGTAGATCGCCCAGAGGTCCGTGCCGGGCAGCGTCCAGTCGGTCAGCACCGGGACCAGCGTTCCCGCCGCGAGCTCGGGCGAGACCATCCAGCGTGGCGCGATGCCGAGCCCGAGGCCGGCGAGCAGCCCCTCGCGGAACCCCTCGGCCGCCGAGAACGCGATCCGGCTCGGCGCCCGCACCGAGATCTCGGTCGATCCCTGGCGCAGACGCCATTCGTCGCCGACGGCCTGCTGGCTGTAGACCACCGCCTCGTGCGCCATCAGCTCGCTCGGCGTCCGCGGCGCGTTCTTCCGTTCGAGGTAAGCGGGGCTCGCGACCACCAGGCGGTCGGTGGAGGCGAGCTTGCGAGCCGTGAGCGAGGAGTCGCTCAGGTCGCCCAGGCGCAGCGCGACGTCGATGTTCTCTTCCATGAGGTCGATGCGGCGGTCGTCCATCACCAGTTCCAACCGCAGCGCCGGGTGGGCGTCCAGGAACTCGCCGAGCCGTGGGGCGATGTGCAGCCGCCCGAACGTCACCGGCGCACAGACCCTCAGGCGCCCCGCCAGCCCCGCGCCCAGTCCGCGCGCCGCCGACTCGGCCTCGTCGGCCTCGGCGAGCGCCCGCCGCGCGCGCTCGTAGAACGCCTCGCCGGCCTCGGTCGGGTGGAGCTGGCGGCTGGAGCGCACCAAAAGACGCACCCCGAGCCGCGCCTCGAGCGCCGCGACCGTCTTCGAGACCGACGGCTGGCCCATCCTGAGGTCGCGGGCGGCCGCGGAGAACGATCCCGTCTCCACCACCCGCACGTAGAGCTCCATCGCGTGAAGTCGGTCCACATCCATTCTCCGCAGGAATGGCTTCTATCGCGCCGTGGCGACTGTTCCGGCAAGCCGCGTTGCCCGACGCTCGGCCCGTGAGGAGCAAACGGAGGCGAGCGATGGACCAGACCTTGATCGACCGGCCCGTGCGGACCGTCCGCCGAGACGCCGGATACTTCGGGCGCTTCGAGTGCTTGCGGCTGTCACGGACCTGGGACGGCGTCCTCGTGGCGCGGCTCGGCGGCGCTGGCGGCGCCCTCGCATTCGCGCCGCGAGCCTATGACGAGCTCTTGGACGCGTTCCGTCGCATCCGCCGCGATCCACGCAACCGGGCCGTGGTGCTGACGGGCGTCGGCGGCGACTTCATCGCCGGCTTCGCGGCTGGCCGGCGCGGCGCGCGCTGGCGCCGGTCCGGAGGCATCCGTCCGGTGCTGAGCGCGCTCGCGGCTCTGGATGTCCCATTGATCGCGGCGGTCGAAGGTCGGGCGCACGCGCATCCCGAGATCGCGCTCTTAGCCGACCTCGTGGTGGCCGGCGACCAAGCGGTGTTCCAGCGTCCGCGAAGCGGCGACCCCGCGGAGATCGACGCCGTTCGCGATCTTTGGCGCCACCGCGTCGGCCGGTTGCGCGCCGACGCCTTTCTCGTCCACCCGCTGCCGCTCTCGGCGTCCCGCGCCGCGGCCTGGGGCCTCGTCGACGAGCTGACGGCGAACGGCGGCGCGCTCGCCAGAGCCATCGAGCTCGCGCGGCTCTATCTGGCCGCGCCCGACCATGTCCGCCGTGGTTTGCGCGCCGACGCCGCGTCATCGCTGCGCGGTGCGCTATCGCTGACTGAGCACGAACCGTTCGGCAGCCTTGCCCGCCAGAGCGACGTCCGCCTCGTGGCCTGAAGCGCCATGCTGCTCAAACCGGATCTGGAGCGCTTTCGGGCCGAGTTCATGGCCAAGGCGCCGGCCGAGGTGCGCTCCGCGATGGCGCGCGCCGACGTCGAGCTCGCCGCGTCGGGCCTCATCGAGCGGGCGTTGAAGGCCGGCGACGCCGCCCCCGACTTCGCGTTGCCCGAGGCCCGGGGCGGGACCGTGCGGCTCTCGGCGCGGCTGTCCGAAGGCCCCGTGGTGCTGAGCTTCTTTCGCGGCGGCTGGTGCCCCTATTGCAGTCTCGAGCTCCGCGCGCTGCAGACGGTCCTGGGCGAGATCCGCCGCGCAGGCGCCGAGCTGCTGGCGATCTCGCCGCAGACGCTTCGCGCGAGCCGCGCGACTGCCGAACAGTTCGGCCTCGCGTTCCCGGTGCTGAGCGACGCACGAGCCGCCGTGGCGACGGCGTTCGGCGTGGTGTTCGATCTCGCCGACGAGCTGCGGCCGCTCTATGCGCGCTTTGGCCATGCGCTGCCCGACCGCAATGGCGACGACAGCTGGCGCCTGCCGATCCCGGCCACCTACGTGATCGATCGCGACCAGACGGTCGCACTGGCGTTTCTCGACATCGACTACAGCCACCGGCTCGAGCCGGCCGACATCGTCGCGACCGTCGCGGCGCTGCGCTCCCGCTAGCTCGCCGCCGCTTCGCGGCCGCGCGCGGCGGCCTCGTGGATCAGCGCCGAGCTGCGCGGCTTGCGGGCGCTGAGCGGGACCGGCGCCTCGCCGATCACCCCGGCGGACTCGAGCCTGTCCAGCTCGGCAGGCGTCACGCCCAGGATCCGCGTCAGCACCTCGCGGGTCGATTGGCCGAGCGTCGGGGCCGGGCGCCGGATCGGATAGGGCGTCCCCTCCTCGCGGAACGCCGGCGACGGCTGGTGGAACAGGTCCAGGTGCGGACGCTCCACCTGCTGCCAGTAGCCCCGCGCCATCAGATGCGGCTCGTAGAGCACGACCTCGGCCAGACCCCGCGCCGCGCCGGCGGCGACGCCGGCCGCCTGCAGCGCCTCCATCGCCTCGTCGGGCGAGCGCGCTCTCGTCCAGCCCGTGATCGCCGCTTCAAGCTCGGCTTCCCGGGCGCGGCGGCCGGCCGCGGTGGCGAGCGCCGGATCACCGGCGAGGTCGGGCCGCCCGATGACGTCGCCGAGCGCCCGCCAGGCGACGTCATCTGTCACCGCGATCACAACCCAGGCGTCGTCGCCGTCGCACGGGAAGCAACCGTGCGGGACGTAGGCGGGATGGCGAGACCCGGAGCGCGGCGAGACCTGGCCAGTCACCGCCTGCTCGATCAGCCACGGCGCGACGAGCGGGAACAGGCACTCGACCTGGCTGAGGTCGATGTACTGGCCCTCGCCGGTGCGCTGTCGGTGCAGCAGCGCGGTCAGCAGCGCCGGGCAGGCCGAGAGCCCGCCGATCGGGTCGCCGTAGGCCACGTGGTTCATCGTCGGCCGCTCGTCGGGCCCGCCGGTCAGCAGCGGCAGGCCCGAGGCCTGCTCGAGCGTGGAGCCGTAGGCCCGCACTTCGGCCCAAGGCGTCGCCGCCCCGAACGCCGGCATCGACATCATCACGATGTCCGGCCGCACCGCGCGGAAGCGCTCGTAGTCGAGCCCGAAGCCGGTGAGCACGCCTTGGCCGTAGTTCTCGACCACCGCATCGGCGGTCCGCACCAGACCCAGCAGCAGCTCGACGCCGTCGGGCGAGGTCAGGTCGAGCGTGATGCCGATCTTGTTGCGGTTCACCCAGTTGAAATGAAGCGGCTTCTCGTAGCCGAACGCGGCGATCCCCTCGTCGGTGTAGTCGGCGCCGCGCCACCAGTCGGGGTAGCCGCGGCCCTCGACCTTGATCAGCTCCGCGCCGAGGTCGGCCAGCTGACGCGTTCCCACCGGCCCGGCCCAGCCCATCGTCAGGTCGACGATCCGCACGCCCTCCAGCGGCAGGGCCTTGCGCGGCTCAGCGGGCGCTCCGCGCGGCGGCGGCGGACGCCAGGTCGAGGTCTGAGCACCGGCGAGCGGGGCGACGCCGACGGCCGTTGGCGGCGTCGCGGTCAGCCGCTGCGGCAGTACGGGCGCCTCGAACCGCGCCTCCCCGATCCGCACTTCGCCGAACGCGCCGTGATCGCGATGGACCTTGGTCGCCAGCAATGTGGCCATGTCCGGCGCGACCACCAGCGGCACACGCCGACCGATCGCCTCGTCGGCCCACTCCCGCGCCGTGCGGCTGGCGAGCCTGGCCTCGACCAACGCGTCGATCTCGTCGGCGCGCATCAGCCGGTCGGTGGGGTTGGCGTAGCCTTCGCGCGTCGCCAGCTCCGGCACGCCCAGCATGTCGCAGAAGCCGCGCCACTGGTCGCCCGAGAACGCCGTAACGCCCAGCCAGCCTTGCTTGGTCGGATAGACCCCGGTGACGAACACCGGGAAGAAGCGGTTACGGCCCCAGCGATGCTCCTCCGCGCCGGTCTGGGTCAGAACCGCCAGCTGGAACTCGCCGATCAGCGTGTTCGCATCGTGGATGCTGACCTCGAACCGCCGCCCGGGCCCGCCGGCGAAGAGCGCGCCGAGGGCGGCCGAGAAGCCGCTGAGCGCCGCCGGGGCGTATGACTGGTGCTCGCTGAGCATCGCCGGCGCCTCGAGAGGGCCGACATTGCGGACGAGGCCCGCCAGCGCCCGCACCACCGCGTCTGCGCCCTTGTAGTCCTTGTAGGGGCCGCTTTCGCCGAACCAGCTGAGCGAGATGACGGTCAGGTGCGGGAACCGCGCCTTGAGCGCCGGCTGACCGGCCGGGCCGGGGTCGTCCCACGCGCCGGCCCGCGCGTCGATCAGCACGTCGGCGGCGCCGGCGATCTCCACCAGCCGCGCCGCGTCGCCAGGCCCGGCGATCACGCTCTGCTTGTTGGTGTTGAGCCAGGCGAAAAACGCGCTCTCGCGCCGGCCGCCGCCGACGTCGACCAGCGGCGGCCAGCTGCGGTCCGGGTCGCCGCCTGGTCCCTCGACCTTCACCACCTCCGCGCCGAAGTCGGCGAACAGCTTGCCGCAGTAGGCCAGCGCCCGCCCTGTTCCGAACTCGGCGACGCGCACGCCCGCCAGCGCCCGCCGCCCGCTCTCACCGTCCGCCATGCGTTTCTCCCGATCGCAAACGTGCCGTCAGTGATCCGAGACGGCAAGCGGCGCCTTGACTTCGCCGCAGCCGTTCGGCCCCAGCAGAGCAAGAGGGGCGCAAGGTAAGGGAAGCCATCAATGCCGCGACGGCTCGGGATCTTTGTCAGCGTCGCCATGGTGCTGGGCGTGCTGGTCGGGTTCGTGTTGAACCAAACGCTGTCGGCGGCGGACGCCAAGGCCGCGGCGGCGAACCTCTCGATCGTCACCGACCAGTTCCTGCGCTTGATCAAGATGATCATCGCGCCGCTGGTGTTCTCGACCCTGGTGGTCGGCATCGCCCACATGGAGGACACTGCCGCGATCGGACGGGTCGGGATCAAGACGCTGGCTTGGTTCGTCTCGGCCTCGATCGTCTCGCTGTCGCTAGGTCTGATGCTGGTCCAGCTGCTCCATCCGGGCGCCGGCATGGCCCTGCCGCACGAGGCCAACGCAAGTGGCGGCGTCGACGCCGGCGCCTTCACGCTGAAGGACTTCCTCGGCCATGTGATCCCGACCTCGATCTTCGATGCCATGGCGCGCAACGAGATCCTGCAGATCGTGGTGTTCTCGATCTTCATCGGCACCGCGATCTCGTCGCTGGAGCCGAAGGCGCCGGCGCTGCTCGAGGGCGCCGAGCAGCTCGCCGCGGTGATGCTGAAAGTGACCGGCTACGTGATGCTGGCGGCGCCTATCGCCATCTTCGCCGCGCTGGCGGCGACGGTCGCGACGCAGGGTCTCGCGGTGCTGGTCAGCTATGCCAAGTTCGTCGTCGAGTTCTACCTCTCGCTGGCGCTGCTCTGGGGCCTGCTCGTCGCCGTCGCCGCGCTCGCGGTCGGGCGGCGGACCTGGGCGTTGGTGAAGTCGATGCAGCCGCCGATGCTGATGGCGTTCTCGACCGCCTCGTCCGAGGCCGCGTTCCCGCTGATCCTCGAGGGGCTGACCAGGTTCGGCCTGCCGCGGCGGATCGTCAGCTTCGTCCTGCCGCTGGGCTACTCGTTCAACCTCGACGGCTCGATGATGTACTGCACCTTTGCGACGCTCTTCATCGCCCAGGCCTACGGCATCAACCTCAGCCTCGCGCAGCAGGTGACAATGCTGCTGCTGCTGATGGTCACCTCGAAGGGGATGGCCGGCGTGCCGCGCGCCTCGCTGGTGGTGATCTACGCCACCCTGCCCTACTTCCACCTGCCGGAAGCCGGCATCCTCATGATCCTCGGCGTCGACCACCTGCTCGACATGGGCCGCAGCGCGACCAACGTCGTCGGCAACTCCGTGGCCGCCGTGATGGTCAGCCGTTGGGAGCGTCAGCTCGGCCTGGCGCCGGTTCCGGAGCCGGATGCGATGTCTGAGCCGTCGCCGTCCCCGCAGCCTGCCCACGCCGGCTAGCGAACGCGCGCGCTCGGGATGGGCGCGAGCCCCTTGGCGATCAGGCTTTGCGGCGGAACAGCAGGTCGTAGAGGAAGATCACCAGCATCGCTCCGCCGATGGCCACGATGACCTCGACGATGAAGCCGCCCATGCCGCCCCGGCCGCCGAGGCCGCTCAAGAACGGCACGTGATTGACGATAAATCCTCCGACAAAGCCACCGACCATCCCTAGCAGAATGTCGATGAACAAGCCGGACCCCGTCTTGTTGATGACTTTGCTTGCGACAAATCCCGCGAACCCGGAAACGACGATCCACACGATGAAATGTATCATTCGTATCCCTTCCCTAGGTCGTTCATCGCGTCGTGGACCAGACGTTTACGCCGGGTCTGCTTGATTGTGAACTGGACAACTTAAAGCCCGGCCGTACGCACCGTGTCATTGGACAGGCTACGCCTTCCCTGGGCCTCGACCTATCCGTTCAACTACTGATCCGAGAGACTTCAGTCGCTTCGGCTCACGAGGCTGCGTCCGAACTGAGGATCACGTTCTGCGCTCTACCCGGTCGCGAAGGCTCTTCAGGCTCGTCGTGTGGAGCGCAGCGAAGTCCGCAA
>DATKMZ010000002.1:0-3105 GCA_035541575.1 Caulobacteraceae bacterium
GTTCGCGTCCGCCGCCGGGCCGGTCCGAGCGGGCTGCGTATAGGACTGGCTATTGCGCGCGATCATGTCGGCGCCGCCCATCAGCACCTGGGGCGAAATGCCGGTGAAATAGCTGATCGCGAAGATGACGATGATCGCGCCAATGCCGAGGCCGCCGCCGCCCAGGGCGAAGCCGCCTCCGCCGCCGCCCATGCCGCGACGGTCCTCAATATTCGACGAGATCGGCGTGTTTTCGTACTCCATGGCAAAGCTCCGAGGATCGTCGACGGCGGCCCCAACGGCTCAATCTTAGCAAACCCGCGTCCGCGCGAGTAGCGCCACTGGCCGGCCCGCGCCGGAACGCTCCCATTGTCGGGCGCGAGGGGCCGGGTCCCGCAAGCCCGCCTCAAGCCTCGGAAAGCATGGTAGCCGCTCGCCGAGCCGCGAGAGCCGTCATGCCGCCGACCGATTGCCAGACGAGCAGGCCGACGACGAATGGCTTCGCGTCCGTCTCCGACGCGCTCCTGCGCTTCGTTTGGCCGGCGGCGATCCTCGCCGCCGCCGTCCTGGCGCAGATCCTCTGCGGCGCCATCGGCGACGTCTCGTGGCTCATCACCGTCGACGAGCATTGGCTCGCCGGGGCGAGGCCCTATGTCGACGTCATCGAGACCAATCCCCCTGGCGCGCTCATCCTTTACCTGCCGGCCGTGGCGGCCGCGCGCCTGACCGGGCTGCGGGCAGAGGCGCTGGTCGCGGCGTCCGGCTTTGCCGTCGCGTTAGCGTCGCTTGCGCTCTCCGCCACGATCCTCGCCCGGGCGCGCCTGACGCGGTGGCGCAGCAGGACGTCCTTTGGCCTCGCCCTCATCGCGACGACCGTCCTGCCCGGCCGCGCCTTCGACGAACGCGATTTCTTCGCCGCTTTGTTCGGCCTGCCGCTGGTCGCGGTCGTCGCCGCACGCGCGAGCCGTGCGTCGGTCGGCGCGGCGGTCGCGCTCGCCGCCGGTGTCAGCGCCGGCGCCATGATGGCGGTCAAGCCGCCCTACGCGTTGGTTCTCGTTTCGCTTGGCGCCTTACCTTGTCCTCCGGCGCGGCGCCAGGAGCGCGTTCGCAGCGGCTGAATTCGCCGTCGCTGTCGCGGTCTTGGCCGCGTTCGTCGCCGCGGTCTGCGTCTTCTTTCCCGAGTACGTGACGCAGGTGGCACCGATCGTCGCCGATGTGTATGTGCCGGCGCGGCTGCCGCTAATGGCCCTGGTCGCTAACGCTGGCGTGCTGGTCGGGCTCATGACCGCCGCGAGCCTCGCCGCCTGCGCCGGCAGGCGCGTGCTGACGCCGCTTGTCTTTACCCCCGCCGTCGCCGCCCTCGGCGCCTTCGCCGCCTATTTCGCGCAAGGGAAGGGCTGGCTCTATCACGCCTATCCTGGCCTTGCTTATCTGTTCCTCGCCTTCACCGCCGCCCTCGCGGCGCGCCGCGCCGATCGGGCCGCGACGACGGCGATCGCGCTGGTCGGCCTAATCTCGGCCCTGCTGGCGGGGGTGGTCGGGCGCTGGCCGTTGCAGATCGGCCTCGCGACCGCGCTCGCCGGTTTTGCGCTCTACGCCGCGCTCGCCAACCCGCTCGCCTTCACGAAGGATCGGCCACGACGCGAGGCGCTCGGGCGCATGGTGGCGGCGGCTGGAATGGGCGTACTGGCGGCGCTCTTCCTGCAATCGCCGCCCGGCGAGTCCGATCCAGCGATGGCGCGGGCGCTGAGCGGCCTAGGCCCCCACCCTACGGTGGCGGCGGTGAGCGAGAGCCTCGGCGTGGGCCATCCCTTGACGCGGCACGTCGGCGCGGTCTGGGTGCAGCGCGCCCAGGGCCTACTGCTGGCGGGCGTGGCTCGTTGGCGCATCTCCCAGAATCCCGACGACGCCGGCCTCGTAGCGCGGATGGCGGCGGCGAGCGCCGCCGACCGCGACATGCTGGTTGAGGACATCGTCCGCAACCGGCCCGACGCGATCCTGGTGGGTCCGACCAACACCCGTTTCCACGCCTGGGCCTGGGCCGACCCAAAGATCGCCGCGGTGATGAAGGACTACCACCTCCTCGCCGCCAACGACGACAAGGCGACGCCGCTCGAAATCTGGGTGCACAGGGACTTGCCCGGGTTGCATCCTCAGTGAAGGTGGGTCGAGGCGGCCTGTCCGCGGGCGAGGTCGATGGTTGTGATCGCGACCAACATTTCCGCGCGTGACTTGAGGTCGGGCGCCTCGAGCAGCGCCTGCTTCTCCCTCGGTCCGCACGGGCTCATCATCGAAAGCCCGTTGACCAACGCCTCGTTCGAAGCCTTCTTGATGTCGCTCCAGACGACTTTGATTTCATTGGCCTCGGCGTAGCGGCGCAGCGTGTCGAGAAGTCCATCGCGATCCACCCCGGATTCGCCGGCCCCTTCGCGGAAGTCCTCGGCGAACGCCGCGTAATCGGCGATCGCCACCCGGTATGGCGTCGCCATTTCCGCCTCGGACGACAGCCGGAAACGGGCGACGCCCATCAGCGTCAAAAAGCAGCGGCCGTCGCCGATCTCGGCGTACTGGACAATGCGACCGGCGCAGCCGAGCGGGTAAAGCTCCGGCGGCGGACCGGCGCCGGTCTCCGGCTGCGAGGGCTGGATGATGCCGATGAGACGGTCGCCGGAGAGCGCGTCGTCGAGCATGACAAGGTAACGGGGCTCGAAGACCGTGAGCTGAATGGGACGGCGCGGCAAGAGCAGGGCGCCTTCCAAGGGGAAGAGCGGAATGGTGGCCGGCATGTCTTCCGGCCGCTGATAGGCTCGGTTGAGCTTCATCGCTCGCTTCTCGTTCTTCCTAATCGGGAGGCGCTGGGCTTAATCCGCCGTCGCCCGCGACGGCCCCCCTTCACCGCTAGAACCAGATGGCTGACAGCTTCCGGCGGGCGGCCACGCTCGCCGGGTCCATGAGTCCCCAGGCCTCGAACAGCTGCAAGAGTTGCTTGCGCGCCGCCTCGTCGTTCCACTTGCGGTCCCGTTTTATGATTTCCAGCAACTGATCGGCTGCACCCTCGCGGTCGCCTTTGGCCGATAGCGCGAGCGCCAGATCGAAGCGCGCCTGAAGGTCATTCGGGTCGGCCGC
>DATKMZ010000003.1:0-21119 GCA_035541575.1 Caulobacteraceae bacterium
TTCGGGCCATCGCCAGAACGGCGAAGGTGATGACGAAGAGAATGAAGCCCGACGCGAGCAATGCGGCGGTGTGCATGGGCGAGGAGGCTTCGGCGAACTCGTTGGCGATGGTGGAGGCGATCGTCGCGCCAGAGTCGAACAGGCTTTTCGGGAAGTTGTGGGCGTTGCCGATGATGAAGGTGACCGCCATGGTCTCGCCGAGCGCGCGGCCCAGCCCCAGCATCACCGCCCCTATCGCGCCGCGGCTGACATAGGGCAGGGTGACCTTCATCACCACCTCGCCGGTGGTGGCGCCGAGGCCGTAGGCGCTCTCGCGCACCTGGGCAGGCACGGTCAGCAGCAATTCGCGCAAGGTCGCGGCGATGAACGGCAGCACCATCATGGCGACGATGATCGACGCCGAGAGGATGCCGGTGCCGTTGGGAACGCCCGACGTCAGCTTGTCCCAGATTGAGCCGGGCGGCGCCGCGTTCATCAGCGGCTCTTCGACGTACTTGGCGAAGATCGGCCCGAACACGAAGAGGCCCCACATGCCGTAAACGATCGACGGGATGCCGGCGAGCAGCTCGACCGCGGTGCCGATCGGTCGGCGCAGGAACGTCGGGCAGAGCTCGACCAGGAAGAACGCGACCCCGAAGGAGATCGGCACCGCCATCAGCAGCGCCAGCAGCGCAACCAGCACCGTGTCCAGCATCAGCGAGGAGACGCCGAAGACGCCCTCGACCGGGTCCCAGGTCGCGGTGACGAAGAAGTCGACGCCGAACTTCGCGAACGCCGGCCAGCCGCCGATCAACAGCGAGACCAGGATGCCGCCCAGCGTCGCCAGCAGCATCGTGGCGGCCGCGAAGCAGAGGTATTCGAACCCCTTCTCGAAGCCCGCCCCCTTGGGACCGGTTCGGGCCGTTCGCCTCGCGGCTGCGGCGGTCTGAGTGATCGCTAAGTCAGCCATGGCTCTCTGTCGTTCTGAAGCGGCGGAGTTCGGGCGCTCCGCCCGCTCCGGGGCGCCGGACCGGCCTTCGGAGCGGGGGCGCGCCCGTGCCGAAGTGCGCCTTACGGGTACACGGGCTTGCCGTTCGGGCCAACGATCGTGCCCCACGACTTGCGGATCAGCGCCTTCACGGCGTCGGGCAGCGGCACGTAGTCGAGGCCGGCCGCGGCCGGGTTGCCGTTCTTGTAGGCCCAGTCGAAGAACGCCAGCACGTCATGCGCCGCCTGCGCATTGGTCTGCTTCCTGTGCATCAGGATGAACGTCGCGCCGCTGATCGGCCAGGCGTTGGCGCCGGGCTGATTGACCAGCAGCAGGTAGAAGCCTGGCGCGGCGCTCCACTTGGCCCCCGCAGCGGCGGCGGCGAAGTTCTCGGCCGTCGGCGCGACCCAGTGGCCCGCCTTGTTCTGCATCAGGCAGTACGACATGTGGTTCTGCTTGGCGTAGGCGTACTCGACGTAGCCGATCGCGCCGTTGGTCTGGCGCACGAGCGCGGCGACGCCGTCGTTGCCCTTGCCGCCGATGCCGGCCGGCCAGTTCACCGAGTCGCTGGCGCCCACTTGCGAGGCCCAAGCCGGACCCATGAGGCTGAGGTAGGTTGTGTAGATGAAGGTGGTGCCCGAGCCGTCCGAGCGGTGGACGACGGTGATCTTCTCGTGCGGCAGCTTCAGCGCCGGATTGAGCGCCTTGATGTGCGGGTCGTCCCAGTAGGGGATCACGCCCCGATAGATGTCGGAGAGGATGCCGCCGGTGATCTTCATCTGGCCGGGGCCGACGCCCGCCAGGTTGATCACCGGCACCACGCCGCCGATCACGGTCGGGAACTGCTGCAGGCCGTTGGCGTCGAGGTCTTCGGGCTTGAGAGGCTTGTCGGAAGCGCCGAAGTCGACGGTGCTGGCCTCGATCTGCTTGATGCCCCCGCCGGAGCCGATCGCCTGGTAGTTCAGCTGGTTGCCGGTGCCGGCCTTATAGGCCTCGGCCCACTTCTGGTAGATCGGCGCCGGGAATGTCGCCCCAGCCCCGGAGATGTTGGCTGCGATCGCGACCGCGCCGACAGCCGCTGCGATCGCGACCCCCGCGATCCCAGCTGCGAATTTCTTCAACATGATTTTCTCCTGGATAGAGCGAACCCCGTTCCCTGTCGCTCCCGAGCGCCCGTCAATAGCCGTTGTGCTTATCGCTTTTGTGACACTGTGGCCCCGGCGCCGCGTCATGGAACTGTCACGCAAGTGTCGGCTGAGCGTTACACGCCGGCGCTAAGTCCCTCTCCGATCGGACTCGCCGGGCCGCGAGCACGGACGGCGGTCGAACGCATGGGGGACCTCTGTAATGACCATCCGAACCTCGCTGTTTGGCGGGGCCGCGCTCGGCGCCGTTGTCGCCCTGGCGCTGGCGCCCGCCGCCGACGCGAAGCCGAAGCACCATCGCCATGCCGCCGCGTACCCCGCGTCGGAAAGCGTGCGGAACGAAGTTGAGGAACTCGAAGCCAAGGTCCAGTCGCTGGAAGCCTGGAAGGAACAGCAGGCGGCGGCGCAGTCCGAGCAGCAGGCCCAGGTGCATCAGCTACAGAGCCAGCTCGCCGACGCGAACGCGCGCGCGGCCCATGCCGAACAGCAAGTCGCCGAGCAGATCCAGACTATTCCGGGAACCGTCCAGGCCGAGGTGGCGAAGGCCAAGCCGAAACCCGGCTGGTGGGACGCGACGTCGGTGAGCGGCCGAATGTACTACGACCTTACCAACATCGACGAATCCAGCAACATCGGCAACGGAGGCCTCAGTCTCAGCGGCAACGGCGGCCATTCGCCCGACGGCTTCCACTTCGACATCAAGCGCTTCTACGTCTCCGTCGACCACAAGTTCAACGACGTGTTCTCGGCCGACGTCACCACTGACTTCCTCTACGACTCCGGCGCCGGCGCTACGCAGCTCTACCTCAAGAAGGCGTACCTGCAGGCGAAGGTCTCGGACGCGCTTGTGTTCCGCCTGGGCGCGACTGACCTTCCCTGGATTCCCTTCGACGAAGACGTCTACGGGCTGCGCTACATCGAGAACACTCTGATCGACCGGACCAAGTTCGGCACGTCGTCCGACTGGGGCGTACACGCCCTGGGAACGACGCCGATAGGCGCCAGCGGCGCAACCTTCAGCTACGACCTCGCGGCGATCAACGGGGCCGGCTACAAGAAGCCTGGCTTCATCGGCGGCGTGAACCGTTCCAAAGGCATGGATTTCGAGGGCCGGGTCAACGTCAACTACAAGGGCCTCGTGGTCGCGATCGGCGGCTACGACGGCAAGCTCGGGGCCGATTTCAACGACATCGTGACCTTCCACAACGCAACCCGGTTTGACGCGCTGGTCGCCTACTCGAACAAGATGTTCAAGATCGGCGGCGAGTACATGTGGGCTAACGCCGACGTCAACAGCGGCCAGATCACCACGCCGATCGCCGACAACTCGGACGGTTATGAGATCTTCGGCGATATCAACCTGGCGCCGAAGGTGATGATCTTCGGCAGGTACGACTGGCTGAAGCCTCGCAGGACCACCACTCCGGCGTTGCTGAACACATATTATAACTTCGGCATCCAGTATGAACCGACAAAGATCGTCGACTTCGCGCTGGTGTACAAGCATGACCAGATCGACAACGGGGCCTTCGGCGACCAGAATTTCGCCACGACGGCGGCGAACGGGCGCGGCGACTACGACGAGGTCGGCCTCTTCGGCCAGTTCCGCTGGTAGAGCCTCAACCGGCGCGGCGATGCAAAGTCGTCGGGCCGGGCATTGGCCGCCGCCCCGCGACTGACGCGACCCACGGCGCGCAAATCGTCTGGACCAGTCGCGCAGCGAAGCGCTTGAAGAGGGCATGACGACCCTCGCGTTGCGGCGAGACGATATGCGCGCGGCGTTCGCCGCCTTGGTGTTCGGCGCGCTGGTGATCGCCACGACGCCGATCCTGGTGCGGCTGGCCGCATGCGGGCCGGCCGCCGCCGGGTTCTGGCGGCTCGCCTTCGCGACCCCGCTCTTCGCGGCGCTCGCGACGCGCAGTGGGCCCGCCGCCCTCGGGCCGCCGACGCGGGCGATGGCGCTGGCGGGGATCTTCTTCGCGCTCGACCTGGGCTGCTGGCACTACGGCATCCGCTACACCAGCGTCGCGAACGCGACGGTGCTGCCGAACCTGACGCCCGTGCTGGTGACGCTCGCCAGCTGGGCTTTCTTCAAGGAGCGCCCGCGCCCGACGTTCCTGCTGGGCCTGGTGGCGGCCGTCGGCGGCGCTGTGGTGATGGCCGGCGCGGGCGCGCCGACCCGCGCCGGGCCGTTGCCGCACATCGGCGATGCGCTCTCGGCCTCGACCGCGGTCTGGTACGGCCTCTACTTCATGGCCGTCCGCAGCGCGCGCCAGACGCGCTCGACGCTCAGCGTGATGCTCTGGTCGTGCGTCGTCGGCGCGCCCCCGCTGCTGGCGGCGGCGTTCCTGCTGCGCGAGGTGGTCCTCCCCGCGACCGCGCTCGGGTGGGCCGCGGTGGCGGGGCTCGGGCTGGCCCACGTGTTCGGGCAGGGCTCGATCGCCTGGGCGTTGGGGCGGCTGCCCGCGTCGACCGCGTCGGTGACCGTCTTGGTCCAGCCGGTCGCCGCGGGGCTCCTGGCCTATGCGATCTTCGGTGAGGCGTTGACGGCCCTGCAAGTGGCGGGCGGCGCATTGGCGCTCGCCGGCGTCGTCGTCGCCCAGCAGGCGCCCGCGAAGTCTGCGGTCTAGCTAGGCGGTGGTCTTCTCGGCGATGGCGCGCGCGATGATCGCCTCCACCACCTCGCCCTTGGCGTTGGCGTAGTGCTGGACGTGCCGCCAGACCTGGCGAGCAAGCGCTTGCTTGGTCTCCAAGTAGAGCTTCAGCTCCTCGGGGTGCGTGCGACAGCGGTCGCGGAAGGCGACCATCCGCTCGATCTCGCGCGAGCCGACGGTGAATACATGCAGGTTCACCCACGGAGTCTCGCCTTTCATCACCCGGTGTTGCTCCCAGTCGGGCTCGCGCAGGTGCAGGCGGTAGCCCTGGGCGGTCAGCGCGGGCACGTAAGCGTTCTCGTCGGACGAGTCTGAGACCGCCAGCAGGATGTCGATGATCGGCTTGGCCGGGATACCGGGGATCGAGGTCGAGCCGACATGCTCGAGCACGAGCGCGGCCTCGCCGAGCGCGGCCCGAATCTTGGCCGCCTCGCCCTCATACTGGGCCGGCCAGGTCGGATCGTAGGGCGCAAGGTACACCTGCGCGTTGTGCGGCGTCACGGTTCCGCTGACGCGGATCGCCGCCATCTCCTCGTCGGTCTCGGGCTTCTTGGTCACGGGCGGGCTCCGGGCGGGGCGCGGCCCCATAGCACGAACGGGCGCCACGTCGCAGCCGGGGGGGTTGCATGGCGCGAATTCGCAGTTAGTTAGGTAGCCTAACTAAATCGTCCGGATTCGTATGAACGCGCCCGCGCTCGCCAAAGACATCCTGCCGCTGGCCGACGCGCTGCGTCCGGCATTGCTCAAGGCCTCACGTTCGCTGCGGCGCGAGGCGCTGCGGGCCGGGGTCTCGGCGCTGGACGCCCAACTGCTGGGCGCGGTGAAGAAGCGCCCGGGCGTCGGTCTCTCCGAGCTCGCCGACCGCGAGCAGATGACCCGGGCCTCGATGAGCGGCCACATCAAGCGCCTGGAGCAGGCCGGCTGGATCGCGCGGGCGGCCGCCGACGGCGACGACCGTCGGCGCGTGGGACTGACGCTCACGGCCAAAGGCGCGAAGGCGCTCGACGCGATCCGCCGCCGCCGCAACGACTGGCTCGCCGCCCGGCTGTCGCGGCTGACCGCCGCCGAGCGCGCCGCGCTGGCGTCCGCGGCCGAGCCGCTCGCGCGCCTGGCGGAGGACCGCTGATGGCCGACGTCGCGCTGCGCGCCGGCGAGCTCGAGGAGCGGCGGGAGGCCGAGGCCGAGCTCGTCGCCTCGCTCGAGGGCGAGCCGATCGCCGAGCCGCTGGCGCTGGACGAGCCGGAGGACAAGCCGTTCTCCAGCCTCGTGCCCGCGATCATCGGCGCGGCGAACCTGATGCAGACGCTCAGCGCCACGGTGATCGCCAACGCCTTGCCGGCGATGGCGATCACGCTGCGCCAGAGCCCGGTCAGCCTGAACACCACGATCACCATCTACCTGCTGGCCCTGGCGGTGTTCCTGCCGGTAAGCGGCTGGGCGGCCGATCGCTTCGGCGCCAAGCGCGTGTTCCTGATCGCGATCGGCCTCTACGCGGCCTCCTGCGCCGCCTGCGGGTTCGCCAATAACCTGCCGGAGCTGCTGATCGCGCGGTTCGCCGAAGGCGCCGCCGGCGCGCTGATGGGGCCGGTGGGGCGGCTGGTGTTGCTGCGCACGACGCCCAAACACGACCTTGTCCGCGCCATGTCGGTGCTGACCATGCCTTCGCTGCTCGGGCCGGTGATCGGACCGCCGATCGGCGGCTTCATCGTCACCTACATCTCCTGGCGCTGGATCTTCTTCCTCAACCTGCCGATCGCGGTGATGGGGCTGATCCTGGTCACCCGATACATCAAGGACATCAAGGAGGAGGACGCGGGGCCGCTCGACTGGATGGGCATGGTGCTGACCGGCCTCGGGCTGGCGGCGGTGGTGTTCGGGTTCGAAAACCTCGGCCGCAACAACCTCCCGGCGTTCGTCCCCTATGCCTTGCTGGGTGTCGGACTGGCGCTCCTCGGTGTCTACGCCGCCTATGCGCGGCGCACGCCGCATGCGATCCTCGACCTGAAACTGTTCCGCATCCCGACGTTCTTCGCCTCGATCGTCGGCGGCACGTTCATGCGCATGGGGGTGGGCGCGACGCCGTTCCTGCTGGCGCTGCTGCTGCAGGTGGCGTTCGGGCTCTCGCCGTTCCAGGCCGGGATGATGACCTTCGCGAGCGCGGCCGCGGCGCTGGTGATGAAGACGAGCGCCCCGCCGATCCTGGCGCGCTTCGGGTTCAAACGCACCTTGAGCGTCAATGCCGTGATCGTCGGCCTGTCGTTCATGGCCTATGCGGTGCTGACCAGACAGACGCCACACTGGATCATCTACGCGATCCTTCTGACTGGCGGCTTCTTCCGCTCGCTGCAGTTCACGGCGCTCAACGGGCTGGGCTTCGCCGACATCGATCAGCCGCAGATGAGCCGCGCCTCGACCATGTCGGCGATGGGCCAGCGCCTTGCGCAGAGCATCGGCATCGGCTTCGCGGCCACGTTGCTGCGGCTGTTCCAGGGCCAGCAGCACGCTCGGCACGTGACGGTGGAGACGATCGCGCCGGCGTTCCTGATCATCGGAGCGGTGGCGCTGATCTCGGCCGGGTTCTTCGTCGCGCTGCCGTCCGACGCCGGCGAAGCTTTGCACGGCGGACCGCGCCGTGTCCGAGCGTAATTGCGGACGAAGCCAGGTTTCTGCACAAGCTTTGACCCGGCGATGAAAGAGCAAGCGGCGCAGTAAGTCTGCTGTTCCTAGGTCTGGCGCGTTCGGAACACTGATCCACCGCGCACGTTTTGACCTCGGTTGCCACGGCAGCCATCGAATTATTGCCAACTCGAAGGACAAGTGACCATGAAACGGGCCTTGATCGCGCTTGCCGTGGGCGGCGCTTTCGCCGCGGCGGCGGCGCCGGCGCTCGCCCAGAGCTACGACCTCAATATCGCTCAGCGCGAGGACAACATCCGCGAACGGATCGCCGAGCACGCCCGCGACGGCGACCTGAGCTTCGGCCAGGCCGATCGCCTGCGCACCGAACTGCGGCAGATCGTCGACCTCGACGCACGCTACCAGGCCGACGGCATGTACGACTGGCAGATCCGCGATCTGAACTCGCGCCTGTCGCTACTTTCCTCGCGACTGAACTACGACGTCGACGTGGGCCGCGACGCCGACTGAGCCTCAGCGGGCTTGAACCGCAAGGGAGCGGCTTCCGCGTGAGCGGAGGCCGCTCTCTGTTGCGGCTCCTGGGCAAGGGCCGGTGGACCGCGATGCGCAGGCGGCTATAGAGGCGCCAGCCCGCCGGTTCGCGCCGGGCGATGACCCAGCGAGGATGAGGCATGGCCGATTGGTGGCGCGGCGCCGTCGTCTATCAGATCTATCCGCGCAGCTTCCTCGACACCAACGGCGACGGCGTTGGCGACCTTCCCGGCGTCCGCCAGCGGCTGGATTACGTCGCCGCGCTCGGCGTCGACGCCATCTGGCTCTCGCCGTTCTACAGGTCGCCGATGAAGGACTTCGGCTACGATGTCAGCGACTACCGCGATGTCGACCCGATGTTCGGCGCGCTGGCCGACTTCGACGCCCTGCTGGCCGAGGCGCACGCGCGGGGCCTGAAGGTGATCGTCGACCAGGTCTGGTCGCACAGCTCGGACCAGCATCCGTGGTTCATCGAGAGCTCGGCCTCGCGCGATAACCCCCGCGCCGACTGGTACGTCTGGGCCGACGCGCAGCCCGACGGCACGCCGCCGAACAACTGGCTGGCCTCGTTTGGCGGCCCGGCCTGGACCTGGTCGGCCAAGCGCCGCCAGTACTACCTGCACAACTTTCTGCCCGAGCAGCCAGACCTCAACTTCTGGAACCCGGAGGTGCAGGCCGCGGTGCTCGACATCGCCCGGTTCTGGCTCGAGCGCGGCGTCGACGGCTTCCGGCTCGACGTCGTCAACTACTATCTCCACGACCGCAAGTTGACCGACAATCCGCCGGCCAACCGAGAGCGCACGCCGCGCATGGCGACCGACATGCAGCTGCATCGGTTCGACCGCTCGCAGCCCGAGAACCTCGCCTTCATCACGCAGCTGCGCCACACGATGGACGCCTACGGCGAGCGCATGACCGTGGGCGAGGTCGGCGACGAGCCGCCGCTGCCGCGCCAGCAGGAATACACCGCCCCGCCCGACCGGCTGCACACGGCCTACAGCTTCTTCCTGCTCTCCGGCGCGCCGGCGACGCCGCAGCTGTTCCAGACCGCGTTGGCGTCGTGGGCCGACGCGCCCGGATGGCCGTCGTGGTCGCTGGGCAACCATGACGTCACGCGCTTCCCGACCCGGATGGCGCAAGGCGATCCGCGACGGGCGGCGGCCTTGTTCGCGGCGCTGATCTGCCTGCGCGGCACGATCTTCGTCTACCAGGGCGACGAGCTTGGCCTGCCCGACGCCCACGTGCCGTTCGAGCGGCTGCAGGACCCGTTCGCCATCGCGGCCTACGCGGGCAGCCCCGGGCGCGACGGCGCGCGCACGCCGATGCCCTGGGTCGCCGACAGTCCGATGGGCGGCTTCACCTCCGCGGCCGACGCCTGGCTACCGATGGACCCGGCGCACCTGCCGCTGGCGGCCGACCGGCAGGAAGCGGACACAGCCTCGATGCTCCACTTGGCGCGCCGCGTCATCGCCGTGCGCAAGGCGTCGGAGGCGCTCAAGATCGGCGAGGCGCGGCCGATCGCGACTGCGGACAACGTGCTCGCCTTCGCGCGAGTCGGGGAGGACGAAGAGGTTCGCTGCTACTTCGAGCTGGGCGGCGTCGCGACCTCGGTCGAAGACGGGACGGCCGGGCGGGGCCAGGCGCTGTTCCTCGCGGGCGGCGCCGAGCTGGGCGCCGCCGGCGTGAGGCTTCCGCCGTACGGAGTCGCCATCGTCCGCGCGTGACGGGGCGAGGTTACCCTTGATAAGCTGATCTCGGGCCGGCGCAGTCCGGCAAGGGAGTTGAGCCATGGATGCGCGCCTTCGCTACAGCCGCGAGGAACTGCTCGAGAGTCACGCCTACGCGAAGCCGCATGAGGAGGCCGGCTACCGGCTGCACGGCGGGTTCCTGGCGGACGGGGCCTACTGCTCGCCGCGCACCAAGGTGCGCTGGCCGGCGGTGCGGGCCTGGCAGGCGGCGCTGAAAGCGCGCGGCTGGCCGATCATCAACGCCGACGGCGAACTGCTGAAGCGCGGCGCCTATCCAAACGAGGCGCAGCAGAAGCTGCTGCTGAAGGAGGGGTTCGGCCGCACGCTCTGGAACTCGCTCTCGACCACCGGGATCATCGAGGCGCGCGGCCGGGCGCTCTGCAACGCCAACGCGCCCGACATGCAGAAGCTGGTGGTGGAGCCTGTGGAGGAGACGGCGCTCGGACACCTCGGCCGGGGGCTGCTCTACGCGCACGGCGCGGACGAGGGCGGCGATCCGGCGACCCCCGAGCTCGGCGCGCACGATCAGATGTGGTTCGCGGCCCGCGATCTCGTCTTCGGCAAGAACGCCTATCCGGTCCCGATCCCACCCGAGAGTATCGCGCGGCCGGACCAGGGGCGGATGATGCCCGACCTGCCGGAGCCGTACGAGATGCTGTTCCGCATGCTCATGAACGTGCTGATGATCGAGGTGCGGGCCGAGAGCTTCTTCGCCTTCTGCATGCGGCTGTTCCGCGACCCGGACAACTTCCAGGACCGACGCGCCGCGGCGGACCTCGCCGCGACCCTGGTCGAACGCATCCGCACCGACGAGGCGATCCACGTCGCCTATCTCGCCACCGCGATCTCGGAGCTGCGGAGCTTCACCCTGCGCAAGGCAGGCGGCGGAACGGTTGCGGGCGCCGACGTGATCGACCCGGTGTGGGCCAAGATGGTCGACTGGCACGGCCGCGAGGAGCGGCTCATCGCGGCCGAACGGACCCGCGCCACGATCGAGGCGCAGCTCATCGAGGAGCGTGGTCCGGCGGCGAAGGCGCTTCTGGCCCGGTTCGACGCGCTCGCCGACCCGGCCTGAGAGTCAGCTCATCACCGCCTGGATCATGTTCCAGGTGAAGTAGAGCCCGCCCGCCAGCGCGCCGGCCAGCAGCACGATGAAGACCATGTTGGTGATGGAGCGCGAGCCCATGCCGAATCTCTTTCCTCGCCAGCGTCGAACCAGCGCTCTCTAGCCGCTCTCTCGCCCTCTTGCGACTCCGGCCGCGGCGCCCGAATAGACGCGCGCAAGGCGAGCGAGGCAGGCATGACGAGGTTTCGGGCGATCATCCTGGCGACGGTTCCGGCGATCGGCCTTCTGGCCGCGCCCGCGGCGGCGGCGGATCTGGAATTCTTCACCGGCCAGAGCCTCTACGCGCAGTGTTCCGCCAAACCGGCCGACGCCGACTTCGCCACCCGCAACGCGCTCTGCACCGGTTACGTGGTCGGGATCAGCGATGCGCAGCAGGCGGCGCAGGGGATGGGTGGGCCGCAGCGCGTCTGTTTCCCCGCCGGCGTGACGGCCGCGCAGATGGTGGTGGCCGTCACCGCCTTCCTCGACGCCCACCCCGAGAAGCGGCCGCTGGCGGCGCAGGATCTCGTGGTCGAGGCCCTGAGCGCGCAGTCCCCCTGCAAGTGAGCGCGCGCCCGACGGCCTGGGCGCTGTTCGTCACCTTCTTTCAGATCGCAGTCTCCGGCTTTGGCGGCACCTTGCCGTTCGCCCGACGCACGCTGGTCGATCGGCGCGGGTGGCTGTCGGCGGAGGACTTCACCGAGACGCTCTCGCTCTGCCAGACGCTGCCCGGGCCGAACGTAGTCAACATGTCGATCGTGGTTGGCGCGCGCGCCTGCGGCTGGGTTGGGTCGGTCTGCGCCTTCGCCGGCCTCGTCGGCACGCCTGTCGTGGTCGTGATCACGCTGGGGCTGCTCTACAACCGCTTCGGCGGGCTGGGCGTGGTGCGGCACGCGCTCGTGGGCCTGGGCGCGTCGGCCTCGGGCCTGGTCGTCGCGACGGCGGGGCGGATGGCGGAGCCGCTGCTGCGCAGCCGGGCGGCGGTCGCTGCGCCTTTCATCCTCGCCGCGTTTGCGGCGGTCGCGCTGCTGCGGCTGCCGCTGCCATGGGTGCTGATCGTACTTGGCCCGTTGAGCATCGCTGTCGTCTGGGTCTGGAGGCGGCGCGCGTGAAGACCTCAGACACCCTCGTTGCGCTCGCGGTCCAGTTCACCAGCCTCTCTCTGGTGGCGTTCGGCGGCGCCAACGCGGTGATCCCCGAGATCCACCGCCAGGCGGTCGACGCGCACCATTGGATGACGAACGAAGATTTCACCGCGCTGTTCGCCATCGCCCAAGCCGCGCCGGGACCGAACTTCCTCGTCACGACGCTGGTGGGGTGGAAGGCGGCCGGACTGCCGGGCGCGCTGGTGGCGACCGCGGCGATGTGCGGGCCCTCCTGCGTGCTCACGTTCTGGGTCGCCAAGGCCTGGGACAAGTACCGCGAGACGGCGTGGCGCTCGGCGATCGGCGCGGGCCTGGCGCCGGTCACGGTGGGCTTCGTCTGCTCCAGCGCGTTCGTGCTGGTGCGCGCGGCCGACACCGGCTGGAGGCTGGTGGCGGTCTCCGCTGCGAGCGCGGCGGTGGCCTACTTCACTCGCGTCAATCCGCTCTGGTGCCTGCTGGCGGCGGGGGCGCTCGGAATCGTCGGGTTGCTGAGCTAGCCGGGAGACTCGCCCATTGTCGCCGGCGCGGCGGCGGCCGGCTTTGCGGCCGCCCGGGTGGCGCGGCGGCCGCGCAGGACCAGGATCGCGATCAGCGACACGATGAGGAGGCCGAGCGCGCCGGCTGTCAGAGAGAGCATGCCCGAAAGCTTGCCGACCTTGGCGTCCGAGGCCGCCAGCGCCGCTTGCAGTTGCCCAAGCTGATCCTTCTCGGCGGCGATCGCGGTTTCGTCGCCTTTCAGCCGATCGTCGAGCACCTGCAGGGCGGCCGGCACGCAGGCTCCGGTGACGAGCGTCGCCTTGATCTGGGCGTCGGCCAGGAAGCGCTGCAACACCGAGGCCTGGGTGGCGATGAACTGGCCCTGCGGCGAGCTCACCTGGCCGTCGGCGCTGAGCTGCGATCCGGCGCCCCAGGTGTTGACGCCGATCACCCGACCGCAGGAGTCGATCAGCGGGCCGCCGGAGTTGCCGGGATTGATCGCGGCGGTGTGGAAGATGGTGGCGATGCGGTTGCCGCCAGGCGCGATGGTCGAGAACAGCGCCACCGAGCCGGACGTGACGTACGGCTCCTGCGGCCGCAGGATCTGCGTCAGCGACATGTTGCGCACTTCGTCGGTGACGCCAGGATAGCCCAGCGCGCGGATCGTCGCGTCCTTGCCGGGCAGGGTCTCGGCGATCGAAAGCGGCGGGGAAGACAGGTTGGGCGCGGACAGCAGCGCCATGTCGGCCTCGGACCAGGTCTGGGTGACCGTGGCCTTCTGCGCCTGACCGCCGGCGTCCTGCTCCGGGATCACGAACGTGTCGACCTCGACCGCCTGCGCCGAGCCCTGCACGACGTGGTGGTTGGTGACGACGACGCCCGAGGCGACGGCGAAACCGCTGCCGGTCTGCAGGTCGACCGGCTCGCCGGTGGCGTCGAGCGAGACGGTCACCACGCGCACGACCGAGCGCTCGGCGTCGCGCAAGGGGTCGGCGCTGGTCTGGCTGGCCGCGGCCGCCGGCGCGGGCGCCGCGGGCGGCGTCTGGGTCCAGCCCGGCAGGCCTGGCCCCATCGCGGCGGCGACGAAGATCGCGGCCCAACCGAACTTCACCACCGCTTCACGCATTCCGACTTTCGCCCGGCCGCCTCGCGGGAGCAGCTTACCACCGCGTCGGCGCCGGCGGAATCCGCGCTGGCGCGGGGCGGCCATTTGGCCCACCTTACGCCGCGAAGGCGGGAAGGAGCAGGCTCATGGCTACGACCACCGAGAAGCCGCCTTATCTTGACGCGCGCCAGCCGCTCGAGGCGCGGGCCAAGGACCTGGCCGGACGCCTGGCGCTGGACGAGAAGATCGCTCTGATGGCCGGAGCGGCGGCGTTCACGCTCGAAGGCGTCGAGCGCCTCGGCGTGCCGCGGATCGAGGTCACGGACGGCCCGACCGGGGTCAGGTCGAACGACGGGACGGCCGCCACCGTGTTTCCCGTCGGGGTGGCGCTGGCCTCGACCTGGAACGTCGACCTGGCGCGCGAGGTCGGCGCCGCGATCGGGCGCGAGGCGCTGGCGCTGGGCTCGCGCGTGGTGCTGGCGCCGACGATCAACATCGTGCGCACGCCGCTCTGGGGTCGCAACTTCGAGACCTATTCCGAAGACCCGTTTCTGGCCGGCCGGCTGGGCGCGGCCTACGTCGAGGGCCTGCAAGGGGAGGGCGTCGGCGCCTCGCTGAAGCACTACGCGCTCAACAACCAGGAAGAAGGCCGCATGACGGTCAGCGTCGAGGCCGACGAGCGGACCCTGCGCGAGATCTACCTCGCCGCGTTCGAACATGTGGTGAAGGCGGCCAATCCGTGGACGGTGATGGCCTCTTACAACCGCATCGCCGGCGTCTACGCGACCGAAAACCGACGCCTGCTGGTCGACATCCTGAAGGACGAGTGGGGCTACGACGGCGTCGTGGTCTCGGACTGGGGCGCAGTGCACGCGACCGCCGCCGCCGCTAACGGCGGCACCGACCTCGAGATGCCAGGGCCGGCGCTCTGGTTCGGCGACAAGTTGCTGGCCGCCGTGCGCGAGGGGAAAGTGCGAACCTCCCAGATCGACGACGCGGCGCTCAGGCTCTGCCGACTTATCGTCCGCACCGGCGCGCTCGACGGCCGCCCGCCGCCGACGGGCGAGCTGCGCACGCCGCGTCACCGCAAGATCGCCGAGGACGCCGCCGTCGAGGCGGTGGTGCTGCTGAAGAACGAGAACGACCTGCTGCCCCTGGAGGCGGCGCGGCTGCGTCGCGTCGCCGTCGTGGGTCCGAACGCGACGGCCCGGCGCATACAGGGCGGCGGATCCTCGCAAGTGCGGACCGACCGGCGGGTCTCAATCCTCTCGGCGCTCACCGAGCGGCTGGAAGGCCGCGCGGAAGTGTTGCATGCCGACGGCGGCGACAACGAGGTCTTCCCGCCCGCCGCGCGCCCAGCGATGTTCAGCCCCGACGAAGGCCGTGGCCAGGCCGGCGTGCTCTGCGAGTACTTCGCCGACCGGGCGATCGAAGGCGAGCCTGTCGCGACGCGGCACGAGCGCGGACTCGGCAAGCTGGTCAGCCACAATCTCGGCGGCGGCCAGCCGGCGAAGTTCGGCGCGTTCCGCTGGAGCGGGTGGTTCTGGCCCGAGAAGGAGGGGCGGCACGAGTTCTCGCTCCGCGGCCCCGGCGACATGCGCCTATGGCTCGGCGGCGAGCCGCTGATCGACGAGCGCACGGAAGGCCAGCCCGACCGGCAGGACGTCGGCGGGCGGATGGTCCCGCGCAAGACGGTGGCGACCCAGCTGTCCGCCGGGCGCGGCTATCCGGTCCGAATCGAGTACGTGCGCGCCCATGCGAGCCACGCCGAGCAGCCCGCGGGCGAGGCCGTAGAAGGGCTTGCCTGGGAATACGTCAGCCTGGGCGTGCGCACGCCGCGCGGATCGGTCGCCGAAGCGGCCGAGCTGGCGGCGCGGTGCGATGCGGCGGTCGTGGTGATCGGCGCCGCGTCGGTCAGCGAAGGCGAGGGATACGACCGGGACACGCTGGACCTGCCGGGCGATCAGAACGCGCTGGTGGAGGCGGTGCTGGCCGCCAACCCGCGGACGGTGGTCGTGCTGACCAACGGCGCACCGTACGTGCTGCCGTGGGTCGATCACGCGCCGGCCGTGGTGGAGGCCTGGATGGGCGGCGAGGCCGGTCCCGACGCCGTCGCGCGCATCCTCCTGGGCGAGGCGGAGCCCTCGGGACGCCTGCCGGTGACATTCCCGGCGCGGCTCGAGGACACACCGGCCTACGGCTTCTACCCCGGTGGCGAGAGCGTGACTTACGGCGAGGGCCTGAGAGTCGGGTACCGGCACTTCGACTCCGGACCGGAACCGCCGCTCTTCCCATTCGGTTTCGGCCTGACCTACACCCGCTTCCGGTACTCGGACATCGAGGCGCCCGAAACGGTGAAGGCAGGCGATTCGGTCCAGGTGACGTTTCGGCTTCGGAACG
This sequence comes from Caulobacteraceae bacterium, assembly GCA_035541575.1. Taxonomy (GTDB): domain Bacteria; phylum Pseudomonadota; class Alphaproteobacteria; order Caulobacterales; family Caulobacteraceae; genus Acaudatibacter. The sequence continues at coordinate 15,915 of DATKMZ010000003.1, forward strand.
TCGGAGAGCGGCCGGGAAAAGAGACGGCTCAGCTCTACGTCCGACCCAGGGGCCCCTCGGTCGACCGCCCGGTCAAGGAGCTCAAAGGATTCGCAAAGGTGGCCCTTCAGCCACGCGAGGATAAAATCGTGCGATTCGACCTCGACGCCCGCGCGTTCGCCTTCTACGACCCGACCACTCGGCGTTGGATCACCGAACCAGGGGCTTACGATCTGCTGATCGGCGGCTCCGCGTCCGATATCGAGTTGCAGGCGACGGTGAGGCTCGAGGCTGTTGACTAACGGAGCGCAGGCGCATCGGCATGCATTTCGTCCGGCCCCGCATGAAATATGTTCGAAAGAAATCGCACTATAAGCGGTCCGCTGGACAGGGGGACGAACTGCCTACTAGCGCTGGCGTAATGGCCCGCACGGCCTTAATTATGCCGACGCTTGGCATGACTCGACCTGGGCGTGGTCCTTCGAGGGAGCGGCGCTAGAGGAATGGGCAGTTTGGCGATGGGTCATGAAGCGCCGCGCGCTGCGCGCGACAGGGACCCGCAAGCGCCATCCTCCGGCGGAACCTCGCTCGGCGAACGCGGCGACGTCGCGGTGGCGGGCAAGCCGATGGGGCGCGATCTGCGCACGCTGCTCGAGCGTGACGGAATCCTGATCATCGACACCGAACCGTTCCAGCTTTCGCAGGGCGAGCTGGATCTGATCGAGCGCTACGGCAGCGACGGTCGGTCGAAGAACTCCAGCTTCAATCCGAACACCGGCGACATCGACGGCGTGCTGGGTGGTCCGGCGGTGGTGCGCGGGCTCTCGAGCCTGATGGCGCGCTACTCGGCCTGGTCGCGCGAGCTGATCGCAGAGTTCTTCCCGCCCTATCACGCGCTGCTCGAGGTCGGCCGCACGTCGCTGCGTCGCCGTTCGGTGCAGGCCGAGCCGCCGCTCAGCCGGCGTAAGGACGACCGCAGCCTGCACCTCGACGCTTTCACCTCGCAGCCGGTGGCCGGCCGGCGGATCCTGCGCGTGTTCAACAACTTCGACCCTTCGGGCTGCGAGCGCGAGTGGGCGATCGCCGAAGGTGGGTTCGAGGACTTCGCCGAGCGGTTCCGCGGCCGCACCCGCCGGCTGCTGCCGGGCGAGGCGGCGCTGCTGGAGGGGCTGTCGCTGACCAAGTGCCGGCGCACCGACTACGACCAGATCATGCTGGGCATGCACGACGCCGCCAAGCGCGATCGCGGCTACCAGGCGACGGCGCGGCGCCGCTACGTCTCGTTCCCGCAAGGATCGACCTGGCTGGCGTTCACCGACCAGACGCCGCACGCGGCGGTCAGCGGCCAGTACGCGCTGGAGCAGACGTTCTACGTGCCGGTCGAAGCGCTGGCCGATCCATCGCGCTCGCCGCTGCGGATCCTGGAACGGCTCTGGGGGGCCCGGCTGGCCTGATCCCGCCGCGGGTCACCCAGCCTTCGCGAAGATCACCACCGAGACGCCCTGCGCGCCCGCTCGCGCGTCCAGGTTCTGGTAGGCGTGCGGCAGGTTGCCTGGAAACGCCAGCACGTCGCCCGCCGCCAACTCGAACCGCTCGCCCGCGACCCCGATCGAGACGCGGCCCTCGAGGCAGGTGAAATACTCGCGGCTGCCGGGCAGGTGCGGCGTGCCGCGCATCGCCCCGCCGGCGTCGAACCGCATGATCGTCATCGTCTCGTCCGGCGCGGGCTCCGGCACCAGCGGGCGGATGTGGAGGCCGTGGCCGGCGCGCTGCTCGGCCACTTCGGCGGCTCGCCAGTGCCGCACGCGCGCCCGGGGCGCCGACAAGAGCTCGTCCACCGGCGCGCCGAGGGCGGTCGAGACTTTCACCAGCACCGCAAGCGAGGGATTGCCTTCGCCGGATTCGAGGTTGGCGATCGTCGAGCGCGGCAGGCCGGCCGCCCGCGCCAGCGCCTCCTGGGTAAGGCTGCGGCTGTGGCGCAGTTGCGCGAGGTTGCGAGCGAGGTGGACTCCAGGGGCCTGAGTTTCGTCCATTGGATCGACCTTCCGTCATCGAAACGGACGCGCCGCTTCGGGCCAGCGCGAAAGCGCCGATCTGGCGATCAAGTCAAGGAGATCGCCATGAGCACTCACAACGAAGCCTCAGCCACGCCGCTGCGGGTCGCCATTACGGGCGGCACCTCGGGGCTAGGCCTGGCCCTCGTGCGCGCCTACGCAAGGCAGGGGGCCAGGGTCGCGTTTGTCGCCCGCACCGCCGAGGGCGTCGCGCGGACCGCCGCCGAGACCGGCGCTGTCGGGATCGTCGCCGACGTCGCGAAGAAGGACGACATCCACCGCATCGCGCTTCAGGCCAGCGCCGCGCTGGGCGGTCTCGACGTCTTGGTCAACAACGCTTCCGATCTCGGGCCGGTCCCGCTTGCGTTGCTGGCCGACACCGACTGCGAGGACCTCGAGCGGGCGCTGGCGACCAACCTCATGGGCCCGTTCCGCCTAACCAAGGCGCTGCTCGGCGCGCTGGCCGCCTCGGCGCGGGAGGGGCGCGGAGGGGTCGTGGTCAACATCATCAGCGACGCCGCGCTGACGCCCTACGAGACCTGGGGCGCCTACGGCGCCAGCAAGGCCGCGCTATCCCACCTCAGCCACATCTGGGACGCCGAACTGACGGGCGAGGGCGTGCGCGTGCTCGCCGTCGATCCCGGCGACATGGACACCCCCCTGCACGAGCTGGCGATCCCGGGCGCGGACCGGGCGTCGCTGAAGCGGCCCGAAGCCTCCGCTGCGGAGATCGTTGCGGCGATCGCAGAGGCGCGGCCATGAGAGCGGCGAACGAACCCGTCCAGCGGCCCCCCGACGCGCGGCTGCTGGTCGTCGGCGCCGACCGGTCGCTCCGCCACGTCGCCCGCAGCGCCTTCGCCGGCCTGCTGCGGCCCGGCGACCTGGTGATCGCCAACGATGCGTCGACCATCCCGGCGAGCCTTGCGGGCGTTCACGAACGCAGCGGCGCGCCGGTCGAGATCCGCCTGGCGACGCGCGGCAGCCTCGCCTTCGAGGACATCGCCTTCACGGCAGTGCTGTTTGGCGCGGGCGACCATCACGTCCCGACGGAGCGGCGGCCGGCCCCGCCGGAGGCGGCGCCAGGGGACGTCCTGCGCCTGGGGCCGCTGGCGGCGCGAGTCGAGGCGCGGCTGGATCACCCGCGTCTGCTGCGGCTGGCGTTCGATGGCGATCCGGCGGCGGTCTGGGCTGGCGTCGCCGCGCACGGCCGCGCGGTGCAGTACGCCTACATGGCGCCCGAGCTGGCGCTCTGGGACGTCTGGACGCCCATCGCAGGTCCGCCGGCTGCGTTCGAGCCGCCGTCGGCCGGGTTCGCGCTCGACTGGGCGATGCTGCGCGAGATCCGCTGGCAGGGCGCGGCCTTCGCGACGCTGACCCACGCCGCGGGCCTCTCGTCCACCGGCGATCCGGCGCTCGACGGGCGCCTGCCGTTGCCGGAAGCCTACCGCATCCCCGCCTCGACGGTGCGGGCGATCGCCGAGGCGAGGGCGAGCGGCGGCCGCGTCGTCGCCGTCGGCACGACCGTGACGCGCGCCTTGGAAGACTGCGTGCTGCGCCGCGGACGCCCGGTCGCCGGCGACGGCGTGGCGACGTTGCGGCTCGGCTCAGCGAGCGAGCTGCGGGTCGTCGACGGCATCCTTTCCGGCACGCACGAGCCGGGGAGCAGCCACTACGACCTGCTCGGCGCGTTCGCCGACGCCGATCTGCTTGCCGAGGCCGACGCCGAGCTGGAAGCCGGCGGCTATCGCACGCACGAGTTCGGCGACTCGGCGCTGGTCTGGCGATCGAAGCGCGAGCGCCAGCGCCGAGCGGCGTGAGCTTGACCAGCGCCGGCCGCCACGCCAGTAGCTTCCCCAACGACAAGACCCGCGGGGGAGGGGACCAGATGGCGACGGATCTGTTTTCGCTGGAGGGGCGGACGGCGCTCGTCACCGGCGGCTCACGCGGGATCGGCAAGATGATCGCCGCCGGCTTCGTAGACCGCGGTGCGAAGGTCTACATATCGTCGCGCAAGGCCGCCGACTGCGACGCGACCGCGGCGGAGCTGTCGCAGGGCGGCGGAACCTGCATCTCGCTGCCGCAGGACATCTCGACCGTCGAGGGCTGCAAGTCGCTCGCCGCGCGGATCGGCGCGGCCGAGCCGCACCTCGACATCCTGGTCAACAACGCCGGCGCCGCCTGGGGCGCGGAGTTCGAGGAGTTCCCCGAGAGCGGCTGGGACAAGGTGCTGGACCTGAACCTGAAGTCGCCGTTCTTCCTGACCCAGGCCCTGCGCGCCAAGCTCGCGGCCGGCGCCTCGCAGGAGAAGCCGGCCAAGGTGATCATGATCGCCTCGATCGACGGCATCCGGCTCAATCCCCAGGAGACCTATTCGTACCACGCCTCGAAGTCGGGGCTGATCTACCTGACGCGCCGCATGGCCGCTCGGCTGGCGCGCGATTGGATCGTCGTCAGCGGCATCGCGCCGGGGCCATTCGCCTCGCAGATGAACCGCGCCGCGCGCGATCACGGCGACGAGGTGGCCAAGCGCGTGCCGATGCGCCGGATCGGGCGTGACGAGGACATGGCCGGCGCGGCGATCTACCTGGCGTCTCGCGCCGGCGACTACGTTGTCGGCGAGACCATCGCGGTCGACGGCGGCATCGCACTGGCCTCGTAGCAAGCAGCCCCCCTATCGCCTCGGGACGACCGCTCCATCGCGAGGAACCTACCTTCTGAGAGACACGGGGCGTTTGCGCCGCTAGAACGCCCCTCTTCCGAACTCCCGCGAGGCTCCATGTCCGACGCCGAAGACACCCTGATCATGACGCTGGAGAGCGGGCCGGTGACTATCCGTCTGCGGCCGGACCTCGCGCCCGGCCATGTGGCGCGGATCAAGGAGCTGGCCAGAGCCGGCTTCTACGACGGCGTCGTGTTCCACCGCGTTATCGACGGCTTCATGGCCCAGGGCGGCGATCCCACCGGCACTGGCAGCGGCGGCTCGGAAAAGCCTGACCTGCAGGCGGAGTTCTCGAAGGAGCCGCACGTGCGTGGCGTCTGCTCGATGGCGCGCACCAGCTATCCGCACTCGGCCAACAGCCAGTTCTTCATCTGCTTCGACGACGCACGCTTCCTCGACGGCCAGTACACCGTGTGGGGCGAGGTGACCGAAGGCATGGAGCATGTCGACGCG
>DATKMZ010000004.1:0-19383 GCA_035541575.1 Caulobacteraceae bacterium
CTTCACGACGCGCACGAACCTGCAGCTGCACTGGATCAAGCTGAAGGACGCGCCCGACATCCTCGACCACCTGGCCGAGGTCGGGATGCACGCGATCCAGACCAGCGGCAACGACATCCGCAACATCACCGCCGACCCGCATGCAGGCGCCACGGCCGACGAGGCCGACGACCCGCGCATCTGGGCCGAGGCGATCCGGCAGTGGTCGACGTTCCACCCCGAGTTCTCGTTCCTGCCGCGCAAGTTCAAGATTGCGCTGACCGCATCGCCGGCCGACCGCGCGGCGACCAAGATCTACGACATCGGGCTGCGCATCCACCGCAACGATGACGGCGAGCTCGGCTTCGAGGTGCTGGTCGGCGGCGGACTTGGGCGGACGCCGTACCTCGGTCCCACGATCCGCAAGCACCTGCCGGCCCGCCACCTGCTCTCGTACCTGCAGGCGATCCTGCGGGTCTACAATCGCCACGGCCGGCGCGACAACATCTGGAAAGCCCGGATCAAAGTGCTGGTCGCCAGCCTCGGCGCCGAGGGCTTCGCCCGCGAGGTCGAGGAGGAATGGGAGGCGTCCGACAAGGCCGCGGTCGACCTGCCCGACACCGAGCTCGCCCGCATCCGCGCCGCCTTCGCGCCGCGCAACTTCGAGACGCTGCCGGCGACCTCGGCCGCGTTCGAGGCCGCCAAGGCCGATCCAGCGTTCGCCCGCTTCGTCCGCCACAACGTCAAGCCGCACAAGATCGCCGGCTACGCGATCGTCGACGTCAGCCTGAAGGAGCCCGGCCAGACGCCCGGCGACTGCTCGGCCGAGCAGATGGAGGCGGTGGCCGAGCTGGCCGAGCGCTACTCGATGGACGAAGCGCGGGTCTCCTACGAGCAGAACCTGATCCTGCCGCACGTGAAGCTGGACGACGCGCCCACGGTCTGGAAGGCGCTCGACGCCGCGGGCCTGGCCACGCCCAACCGCGGCCTCGTCACCGACATCATCGCCTGCCCGGGGCTCGACTACTGCGCGCTCGCTAACGCCCGGGCGATCCCGATCGCCCAGCAGATCGCCAGGAAGTTCGCCGACCCGGCGCTGGCCGAAACCATCGGCGAGCTCGGGATCAAGATCTCCGGCTGCATCAACGCCTGCGGCCACCACCACGTGGGCGCGATCGGCATCCTCGGCGTCGATAAGAAGGGCGAGGAGTACTACCAGCTGACGCTCGGCGGCTCGCCCGAGGCGGAGGCCTCGCTCGGCCAGATCCTCGGACCTGCGCTTCCGTTCAACCGGGTGGCCGACGCCGTCGAGCAGCTGGTCGGCGTCTACCTGCGCGAGCGGACCGATGGCGAGCGTTTCGTCGACACGTTCCGCCGCGCGGGCCTCGCTCCGTTCAAGGAGGCCGTCTATGCCGACGCTCATTAGGTGGGACGGCCAGGCCGCCGTGGCGGCCGAGGACCCCTACACCAACGTGCCGGACGAGAACCACATGCCGCGCGGCGACGTGATCGTCTCGTTGCAGCGGTTCCAGGCTGAGGGCCAGCGGCTGCTGGCCGAGGGCCGTCGTGTCGGAGTGCGGATCGAGCCGAACGAGGCGGTCGAGGAGCTGGCCGCCGACCTGCCGCGACTATCTGTCGTAGCCCTGGCCTTTCCGAAGTTTTTGCAAGGCCAGCCCTACTCTTCCGCACGCATCCTGCGCGAGCGCTACGGCTACGCGGGCGAGCTGAGGGCGGTGGGCGATGTCTTGCGCGAACAGGCGAGGTTCATGATCCGCTGCGGGATCGACACGTTCGAGCCGGCCGACGGCTCGACCCCGGCCGACTGGGGCCACGTCGCCAACCGCTTCCGCCATGTCTACCAGCGCGCGGCCGACGGCCTCGCGCCGGCGTTCAAGGAGCGTGAAGCGCTGTGAGCATCGCCCTCGACACCCTCGACCACGCGCAGTCGCTCGCCCAGCGCCTGGACGCCCAGCTGCGCCACGCGCATCCGGCCGAGATCATCAAGGCCGCGCTCGAGCTCTACGGCGACGAGCTGGCGCTGGTCTCGTCGTTCGGCGCCGAATCTGCCGTGCTGCTGCACATGGCCGCGCAGGTGAGCCCGAAGATCCCGGTGCTGTTCCTCGACACCGGCATGCTGTTCGGCCAGACGCTGGACTACCGCCAGCAGCTCGCCGCCAGGCTCGGTCTCACCGGCGTGCGCGACCTGCGGCCGCGGTTCGAGGACCTCGCCGTCGGCGACCCCAGCGCCGACCTCTGGAAGACCGACACCGACGCTTGCTGCCACATCCGCAAGGTGATCCCGCTCGACCTGGCGCTCGATGGCTTCTCGGCCTGGATCACCGGTCGCAAGCGCTTCCATGGCGGCGACCGGCTGCGCCTGCCGGTGGTCGAGGCTTCGGACGGCAAGCTGAAGTTCAATCCGCTCGCCAACTGGTCCAAGGGCGAACTCGACGCCTACATCGCCGAGCACGACCTGCCCGAGCACCCACTGGTTCAGTTCGGCTACCCGTCGATCGGCTGCTGGCCCTGCACCAGCCCGGTCGAGGAGGGGAGCGACATCAGGTCCGGGCGCTGGGCGGGTTCGCAAAAGACCGAATGCGGCATACATACCGCCCGCGCCCCGGGCGCAGCCCCATACGTCGGCGGCGACATCTGACCGGCGAACGATAAAGTCTCTCTCTGCCAAGGACCCCGATGACCGAAACCACCGTCACGGCCCCGCCGGTGAAGGCGTCCGGCGCCTTCTTTGTCGAGAAGGTGACCTACGTCCACCACTGGACCGATGAGCTCTTCACCCTGCGCACCACGCGCGATCCGGCGCTGCGCTTCGCCAGCGGTCAGTTCGTGATGCTCGGGCTGCTGGTCGAGGGCAAGCCGCTGCTGCGGGCCTATTCGGTGGTCTCGGCCTACTATGCCGACGAGCTCGAGTTCTTCTCGATCAAGGTGCAGGACGGACCGCTGACCAGCCGCCTGCAGCACGTGAAGGTGGGCGACGAGGTGCTGATCGGCCGCAAGCCCACCGGCACGCTGGTGCTCGACGGTCTGCGGCCGGGGAAGAACCTCTACCTGCTCGGCACCGGCACGGGCCTGGCGCCGTTCCTCTCGCTGGTGCGCGACCCCGAGACCTACGAGCGCTACGAGAAGGTGATCGTCACCCACACCGTGCGCCACGTCGACGACCTCGCTTACCGCCGCTTTCTAGAGCACGACCTGCCGAACGATCCCGACCTCGGCGAGTACGTGGCGCCGAAGCTGATCTACTACCCCTCGGTGACGCGCGACCCCTTCGTCCACCAGGGCCGGATCACCGACCTGATCCAGTCGGGCCAGCTCTTCCGCGACATCGACCTGCCCGAGTTCGACCGCGCCCGCGACCGCGTCATGCTCTGCGGCGGCCCGAGCGTGCTGGCCGACCTCAAGCAGCTGCTCCTCGACCGCGACTATGATGAGGGCTCCGTCGCCAACCCCGGCGACTTCGTGCTGGAACGCGCGTTCGTGGAGACCTGACGCGGCCGCCGGCCTCACTCGGCGCCGGCGCCCGAGTCCGTCCCCGATCCGGGCAGCTTGTCGCCAACCCGAATCTCCGTGGGCCTCAGCGGCGCGAAGGCGGGGTCGGCGATGGCCTGCAGCGAGTCCGGCAGGCTGGCGGTGCTGTCTTCCAGGGCGCTCTCGCCGTACCGCGCAGCCAGCGCACGCTCCCAGACAATCGAGGCGTTGATCGAGGCGTCGTCGGCGAGCGGGGTCGCGGCGTAGAGATTGTTGAAGTTGTCGGCGTGGCTGCCCTGATAGGTCAGCGACAGTATCGGGTCCATCGCATTGCCGCAGAGGTGCAGGCAGGTAGCCGCGTAGTCGCCGCCAAGGCCGCGCTGGATGTCGCCGAACGTGGGCAGCGCTGGCACGGGATGGTCGTAGCCGCCGGCGAAATACTGCGCGATCGGGAAATTGCAGGCGGGGCCGTAGTTCTCGATGCCGATGTTGTCGATCTTGCCCGCCGTGGCGCCGACGATGACCGTGCAGCCGTCCACCTTGTAGGTGAGCTCGCTCCCGTCGGTGCGGAACGCCGGGCCGGTGATCGTCTCCAGGAATGCGACGTTCGAGCCGAGCACGTCGGGCGTGAAGATCTTCGCGAGCCGCGGGCTTGGCGTCGGCGGGGCGACCGCCGCAGCGTTGGTGGGAGCGGAGAGGGCGTTGGCGGCCGTCGCGTTGTTGGCGGCGTGGCGACCGCAGGCGCCCAGCGCCAGCGCCGCCGACAGGATCAGCCAGGTTCGCCGCATCGAAACGCCCCCACTTCCGCGAACGTCACAGTCGCGCAAACGTCGCGCGCTCGCCAGTCCTCACAAGCGGCGCGCCACTGGCGGACGCCGTTTGTTTCGGCGCCTCCACGGTGGAGCTTCATTGCGTCGGCGGCAGCGGCGGGCGGCGGAGCGCGTCGTCGACGCCCGCCAGGCGCTTGAGCGTGTTCACTCCGGCGAGGCCCGCCCGGTAGCTCGCATCCGGCGGCGGCGGGCGCAGCACCTGGGCGTCGAGCCACTTCAACGCCTCGCCGACGCGCGGCGCCAGGGTGCGGCCGAGATGGTCGGCGCCTCGCAACAGGCGGTACTCGTGCAGGATCCGCTGGTCCCAGAGCACGCGGTGCAGGAACTCCGTCCCCTCGTCGATGTGGAACATGTCGAGATCGCCGACGTCGAGGTAGATCGCGAGCTTCGCGGCCGCGATCGCGTCGCGCCGAGCGATGGCGACGTTCGCCGGGTTGTTGGCCTGCCACCAGGCTTCGTTCACCGGCGATCCGAAGCGCGCCTCGATGAACGGGCGACCGCGTTGGAAGGCGTTGCGCGTCCTCACATCGGCGAAGCGCAACGCCGGCTCGACGCCGGGCTCCAGCGCCGCGAGCCCGCCGAACAACTCGGGATGCTTGAGGCCGAGCCGCGCGGCGCCGAGGCCGCCCATCGAGATCCCTGCGACCACCGTGGCGCTGCGGCCGTTCGCCAGGCCGTAGGTCCGGCGCAGATCGGGAATTAGCTCTTCGACGATGAACGTCTCCCACTTCTGCGAGCCGTCGAAGTAGTCGAGGTAGAGCGAGCGGTCGGCGTCGGGCGTGACGACGAGGCAGGGCGCCAGCTCGTCCGCCGCCCACGCCGCGTCGATGGTGTGCTGGAAGCGGGCCAGGAAGCCGTTGTCGCCGTCGCCCCCATGCAGGAATAGCAGCAGCGGCAGACCGGCGGCGGCGTGACCCGGCGGGCGGAGCACCGTGTACTTCACCGGCGAAGGGACAAGGCCGCTGGCGAGCGTGCCGGTCTCCAGCACCCCCTCGCTGGGGCGCGCGGCCGCGCCGCAGTCGGCGGTGAAGGCCGCGCTGGCCAGAGCGAAGGCCGAAAGCGCGGCGCGCCGCGTCGGGGTCATGCGAGGTCCTCCGTCGTACGTCCGTTGAACGGCGAAGCTGGCGCGATCCTTCGGCCGCGGCGCGCCGCCAGGCCTTACGACTTCTGTCGGGCGGTCCCGGCCGCGCCGCGTGGCGGCCGCTGGAGCAGGGTGTGCCAGTTGCCGCCGGGGTCGTGGAAGAAGGCCATGATCCCGCCCCAGTACTGTCGAACCGGCTCGCCCATGAAGGGCACGCCTCGGGCCTTCAACGCCGCGTAGGCGCTGGCGATGTCGGCGACGTCGAGGGTCATGCCGGTGACGCGGCCGTGGATCTGGGTCCGGCCCTGCGCCTCGCGTTCGTTCGGATCGGCGACCTCGAGCACGATAGTCGGGCCGAAGCCGAGCTCGAAGGTGGCGACCCCCTGCTCTTCGCTGCGCCAGGTGCATCTGAGGCCCAGCATATCGCCGTAGAAGTCGGCGCTGGCGTTGAACTGATCCTTCAGCACCCAGATGCGCATGCCGAAGCCGTTGAAGGTTACCGTGTCCATGAGGGTTTCTTTCAGTCGCGCGGCGGCGAGCCTGGGCCAACTGTCGAACCCCTCACCGCGCGCGACGACGAGCTGGGCGTCGCTGAGCGAAAACCGGGCGGGATCGACGCCGCCGCGGTAGAGGGGATGCAGCCGCGCGCGCTCCAGCGCCTCGGGGTCGAGGGTCCGGACGAGCTTCAGCAGACGCTTGGCGTCGGACTTCAGGCTCGCGAGCGGGTCGGCAGGCTTGGCCATTGGGCGCACCTCCGCTGATGGGCGACCAGCGACCCGCACGCCGGCCTTGCGAAGGCGAGACGCTTGCGATGGCACTGGGGTGGGCTGGCCCTTCCCGCGGATCCGGCGGCGCCCCCTTCGGCGCTCGGGACCGAGCTTCGCGCCGGCGTTGCGCAAGGTCAAGCAGGGCAACGCCCAACGCGGTCAGGCGCCGGGTCCGCCTGTTGCGCGTTGGCGCACGCCGCCGGCATTCCAAAGTGTAACCGCAGAGGTCGCAGAGGAGACGCATAGAGGCGCAGATGGGCTGGTCGGCTTTGCGACCTCCGCGCCTCTCCGCGGCCTCTGCGGTTACTCTTGCCCGCGCCTGCGGCGCGCTCGATGCTTCGACCGGCGCCCGGCTCCCCTACCGGACAGCAGAATCAATGAAGAACTTCGGTCGCTTACGTTCCTGACAGGTTGTCGTCCGGGTGCGCACTAGGATCCGGCGCAAGTTCATCTCGGAGCTCGCGTCCATGAAGAAGCTCGACCTCGCGGCGATCCCGACCGAAAGCGGCTGCAACTATCCGGCGCCGTTCGATGCGCCGTGCCTCGGGTCCAGCTGGAAGCGGCTGGGCCAAGCCGGGGGCTTGCGCAACATTGGGGTCAACATTTCGCGGCTGCCCCCGGGCGTCTGGTCCAGCCAGCGGCACTGGCACAGCCATGAGGAGGAGCTGATCTACATCCTCGAGGGCGAGGCGACGCTCGTCACCGACGAGGGCGAGGAGCCGATGGGCCCCGGCGACTGCGCCGTCTTTCCGGCTGGCGATCCGGATGGGCATCACCTGATCAACCGTTCGGACCGCGACGTCGTGCTGCTCGAGGTCGGAACCCGCGAGCCCGAGCGTGACCGTTGCGTCTATCCCGACATCGACATGATCGCGATTCCAGGCGTGCGGCCCTACGTGCGCCGTGACGGCACGCCTTATCCCGCGAAGGACGCCACGACCTGGCTCGTCGGCCAGGCGCCGTGAGCGGCGTTCAGCCCCGCAGGGGGGCTCAACTTGGCGGGCAGCCCTGGAATACGCCGGCCTTCATCACCGTCAGCGTGGCGAGGTTCAGCCCCATCAGCGGCGACATCGAGCGTGCGCCGTCGCCGGTGAAGAGATCGATGCGGCCCCTGTGGATCGCGCCCCCGACGTCGGAGGCGTACCAGTAGCCGTCGTGCCTCGAGCCATCCGGCATCGGCAGGCCCACCGTCTCCTTGATGAAGAGGATGGTGTGGCGGGGCAGGGTGACGCCGTCGACGGCGGCCGTGCGCATCGCGACCACCTTGCAGCCCAGCGAGTCGAGCGCGCGGATGCCGCGCTCGCCAGCGTGGTAGAGGGTCGCTTTCAGGTAGTAGTCCGCCGAGCCTGGCAGGGCTCCTGTTAAGGCGGAGGTGACGAGGTCGCCGATCGGATCGGCCTGGACCGTGTCGGGTTTTGACGCCGGCTCGGCATTTGCCCCGTTTGACGCAGCCAGGGCGAACGCCAGCGTGGCGAGACATGCCAGGAAGCGCTTCATCAGCTCTTACCTTGTTGTTTCTCGTCGCGTTGTGGAAAGACGTCGTACAGACGTCACATATCGAGGGCAACTGGAAATGAGGTCGCAGGCATGATCACAATTTACGGCGATCGCATCTCAGGCAATTGTCTGAAGGTCAAATGGACCGCCGAAAGGCTTGTGATTCCATTCGTTTGGATCGACATCGACGTCACCAAGGCCGAGACCCGGACTGACGAGTTCCTGGCGATGAATCCCGCCGGTCAGGTCCCGACCGTGCGGCTCGAGGACGGCCGACCGCTCGCCCAGTCCAACGCGATCATCGTTCATCTCGCATGGGACTCGGCCCTGATTCCCAGCGACCGCTACCTGCGCGCGAAGATGTTCGAATGGCTGTTCTGGGAGCAGTACAACCATGAGCCGAGCCTCGCGGTGGTGCGCTACCGGGTGAAGTTTCTCGGCCAGCCGCGAAGCGAGATCGACCCGGCCCTGATCCAGCGCGCCGAGTCGGCGCTGGAGCTCATGGACAAGACGCTGACCGGCCGCCGCTTCCTGGTGGGCGATACGCTGACCCTGGCCGACATCTCGCTCGTCGCCTACACCCGCTTCGCCCACGACGGCGGCTTCGTGCTGGCCAACTATCCCGCGGTCGACGCGTGGGTCAGCCGCGTTGAAACCGAATTGCCGATCGAGGACCCCCGATGAGCCGCCAAGTCGTCGTCTCCCTGGCCGTCGTCGTCGCGCTCGGCGCCGCGCCGCCAGCGTTGGGCTGGGGCTCGTCGGGTCACCGGATGATCGGCGAGGCGGCCATGGTGGCGCTGCCGCCGGAGCTGCCGGCCTTCCTGCGCACCAAGGCGGCGGCGATCGCGGTCGGCGAATACAGCCGCGAGCCAGACCGCTCGCGCGGCTCGGGCAGGGCGCACGACAGCGACCGCGACCCCGGCCACTTCGTCGACGGCGACGACGCCGGCAAGATCGGCGGGGCGGTCGCATTCTATGCGCTGCCGGCCACGCGGGACGACTACGAGGCGGCGCTGCGGGCGGCGGGCGCGTCGAGCTGGAAGATGGGCTACCTGCCGTACTCGATCATCGAGGACTGGCAGCAGCTGGCGAAGGACTTCACCTACTGGCGCGTCGACGACGCCGGCGCCAAGCACACGAGCGATCCGGAGCATCGCGCCTGGCTGGAGGCCGACCGCGCCCGCCGCGAGGGCCAGATCCTGATCGACATTGGCCTGCTCTCGCACTTCGTCGGCGACGGCAGCATGCCGCTGCACGTCTCGATCCACTACAACGGCTGGGGCGCCTTCCCGAACCCGAACGGCTACACGCAGGACCACATCCACGTGCCCTGGGAAGGCCCCTATGTGCGTCAGGTCGTCACCTACCCTGCGATGCAGGCGGCGATGACGCCGTTCCGCGACTGCGGCTGCCCGATCGAGCAGCGCGTCGGCGCCTACCTGACGGCCGACCTCGCCACCACGGTCCCGTTCTACGAGCTGGAGAAGGCGGGCGCGTTCAAGCCGGGGGTGGTGAAGGGCGTCGCGTTCACGACCGGGCGGGTCGCGGCGGGCGCCTCGGAGCTGCGGGACGAGATCGTGCTTGCCTGGCGTGCGAGCGCGGACGGCAAGGTGGGCTACCAGCCGGAGGTCGCCGTGCCCGACGTCGAGTCGGGCAAGATCGATCCCTACGACAGCCTATACGGGAACGACTGACAGGATCGCGACGCCGGCGAGGGTTGATCCGCCAGCGGACCGCCGGCGCGCGTGTCTCCGCCAACACAAAAGCCGCGCGCGTCCGGACAAAGCCATACGCCGCAGGGCCTTTGGGTTGACGCAGCCCCTTAAGCCTTTCAGATTTCCGGAAGACTCGTACGGCGAGGATCGTAGGCTTCGCTGGCGGCGGGGGGGCGCATGGACGACACCGGGATGTTTATCCATAGCGTCGAGGCCTTGCGTCTCCACGTCGATCGACGGCTGGCCGAGCTGATCCCCGCGCCGGGCGAAGAGCCGGGGCGGCTCGGGGAAGCGGCGCATTACGCGCTTCTGGCCCCCGGCAAGCGTTTCCGCCCGCTGCTCACGTTGCTCGCCGCCGAAGCCTTCGGAGCGCCAACCTCGCGCGCGCTCGACGTCGCCTGCGCGATGGAGATGGTGCACGCCGCCTCGCTGGTGCTCGACGACCTGCCGTCGATGGACGACGCGCGGCTGCGCCGCGGCCGCCCGACGACTCATCGCGTCTACGGCGAGGCCGATGCGATCCTCGCCTCCGTCGGCCTCTTGACCCGGGCGTTTGGCGTGATCGCCGCGGACGACGGGATCGCGCCGGCGGACCGCACCGAACTCGTCATGTCGCTGGCGGAGGCAGTGGGCTTCAACGGGCTGGTCGCCGGCCAGGCGCTGGATCTCGCCGACCGCAACCGCCCCCGCACCGTCGCCGAGCTCGACGCGCTGAACCATCGCAAGACCAGCGTGCTGATGATGGCGGCCGCCGAGGCCGGCGCGCTGATCGGCGGCGCAGATGCGGACGGTCGGCGCGAGCTGGGCGAGTTCGCCCGCCGGATCGGGCTTGCGTTCCAGATCCGCGATGACCTGATCGACGTCGAAGAGGGCGGCGAGCACGTCGGCAAGGACGTCGGCAAGGACGCCGGCATGACCACGGTCGTCTCGGCGCTGGGCCCCAGAGCCGCCGTGGCGGCGATCGAGGCGCATCTCGAAGCGGCCGACGCAGCGCTCGCCCGGGCCGGGTGCGACGGACGGCTGGGCGTCTTCGCCCGCAGCCTGTTCTCGGGGCGCAAGGCGGCCGCGTGAACCCCGGCCTTCCTGGCCCGATCCTCACAGCCTCCTCTGTCAGACACGCCTTCGGCGCCCGCCAGGTGCTGCGGGGCGTCACGCTGGAGGTGCGGCCCGGCGAAATCTACGCGCTGCTGGGGCCGAACGGGGCGGGCAAGACCACGCTGGTGCGGGCGATCTGCGGCCGGCTCAAACCGGACGAGGGCGAGGTGCGGCTTGCAGGCCGCGATCCGTTCAGCGACGGCGAGGCGCGCGCCGCGCTGGGCCTCGCGCCGCAGGCGCTGGCGCTCTATCCGCAGCTGACCGTCGCCGAGAACCTCGAGACGTTCGCCAGCCTCGCGGGGCTCAAGCGCGCAGCGATTGGCGCGGCGGTGGCTCATGCGATGGCCGTCACCCAGACCAGCGAGCGCGCCCGCGCGCTGGTGCGCCAGCTCTCGGGCGGCTTCCAGCGCCGCGTGAACATCGCCGCGGCGATCCTCGCGGGGCCGAAGCTGCTGGTGCTGGACGAGCCCACCGTCGGCGTCGACCTTCAGGCGCGCGACGCGATCAGCGAGGCGCTGCGGCGCCTGCGCGCCGACGGCGTCGGCATCCTCCTCGTCACCCACGACCTCGACCAGGCGGGCGACCTCGCCGACCGCGTCGGCTTCATGCGCGCCGGCGAGAAGGTGCTGGAAGGCGCGCCCGCGACGCTGATCGCGGACGCCTTCGGCGATCGGATGGAAGTCGAAGTCGACGTCGGCGAGGCCCGGCCCGACGTCGCCGAGCGGCTCGTGGCCGAAGGACTGACTCGGCTGCCGGCGAGCGGCGCGTGGAGCCGCCTTGCCCAGGACGGCTATGCGCTGGCCGGCCAGCTCGCCGAACGGCTCAAGGCGCAAGGGATCGACGTGCGCGAAGTGCGCGTGCGCCGGCCGTCGCTGGCGCACCTCTTCGCCCAGGTCGTCGAGATGCGGGACGCCGCATGAGCTGGGCCATGTTCCGCGTGATGGCGCTGGACCTCTGGCGCGACCGGCCGGCGCTGGTGATGACCTTCCTGCTGCCCTCGGTGGTGTTCCTGATCTTCTCGGCGGTGTTCGCCGGCGCGACCGGGATCGACGTGAAGCTGAAGCTTGCGGTCGCCGACCTCGCGCATACCCCGGGCTCGACGCGGGTCTACCGGGCGATCCTCGCGGACCCGGACCTGCGGGCGGAAGCCGCCCAGCCGGCCACCTATGACGGCGTCGTGAAGGCGGTGAGGACCGGCCACGACGACGCCGGCCTCGTGATCCGCGCCGATCCCGCCGCGCCGGGCACGCCGTTCTTCATCCTGGCTGACCCCGCGCGCGAAGTGGCCGCGCCGCTAACCGAGGCTCGCGCCCGCGACGTGCTGACCGCCGCGACGCCCGACGTGCTGCTCACCCGCACCGTGCGCGATATCGGGCCCGCGCTCGGCGACCTCACCGACGACCAGAAGCAGAACCTCGAGATCGCGACCGAGCAGGCTGCCCAGGACCCCAAGAAGGTGCCGCAGACGGCCGCGCTCTTCATCCGCCAGAACGTCGTCGGGGCCAAGAAAGGCGGCGCCTCGATCGCCTACTACGCAGGCGCGGTGATGATCCTCTTCGCGCTCTTCGCCGCTGTCCACGGCGCGCTGACGCTGGTCGACGAACGCCGCGCCGGGATCGCCGACCGCATCCTCGCCGGGCGACATGGGATCGGCCCGGTGGTGACCGGCAAGATGATTTTCCTGATCGTGCAGGGCGTCGCGCAGGCAGCGGTGATCTTCACGACGGCGCAGGTCGTCTACGGCGTGGCGGTCACCGACCACCTCGGCCTGATGCTGGTGACGACGGTCGCCGCGTCGGCGTCCGCAGCCGGCATCGCGATGGCATTGGTGGCGCTCTGCCGCACGCGCGAGCAGGCGCAGATGCTCTCGACCTTCGTGATCCTGATCCTGGCGGCGATCGGCGGCAGCATGGTGCCGCGGTTCCTGATGCCGCCGTGGCTGCAGACGGTCGGCTGGTGGACCCCTCACGCCTGGGTGATCGAGGCCTACCAGGATCTGCTCTGGCGCGACTCAGGGGCAGGGGATCTCTATAAGACCTGGTTGGTGCTGACGCTGATCGGCGCGGTGGGCTACCTTGTGGCCCAGGTCGCCGCGCGGCGGCTGCGGACGTGATCTGGGACATGCCGACCCTCGCCTTCGACACAGTGCTCTTCCTCGGAGCGTTCGCCTTCATGGAAGGCTTCGCCTGGTTCACCCATAAGTACGTCATGCACGGCTTCCTCTGGGTGTGGCACAAGTCGCACCACACGCCGCGCACCGGGGCCTTCGAGCTGAACGACCTCTTCGCCACCGTGTTCGCGACACCGGCGATCGTGGCGATCTACTTCGGCGTCCATGGCGTGCCGCCGCTGTTGCCGATCGGCCTGGGGATCACCGCCTACGGCGCGGTCTACTTCATGTTCCACGACGGCCTCGTGCATCGGCGCTACCCGACGCTGCTGAACGGCAAGTCGAAGTTCTGGAAGCGCCTGATCCAGGCCCACCGCATCCACCACGCGGTCTCGACCAAGCACGGCTGCGTCTCGTTCGGCTTCCTGCTGGCCCAGCCCGTCCGCAAGCTGAAAGCGGACCTGGCGGCGTTGCAGGCGGCGCGCGGGACCTAGATCTTCGACCAGAGCGGCGGTCGCGGCGGTGATTTGCGGCCGCGGCTCGCGAGCGCCGTCCAGCCGGCGGACAGGGCGAGCCAGGCCTTCATCGGCGTGCTGGCCGACGCGCGCTTGTCCCAGGCCCGGGGGCCGCGGGCGAGCACGATGACTCCGATCTGGCGGTAGACGGCGCGCGCGGCCGCGATCGCCCAGGCCGAGCGGAACGGCAGCTCGGAAAGTCCGGCGATCGCGGAGGCGTAGTAGGGCTCGGCCTCGGCGAGCAGGCGCCTCGTGACGCCGAATACGGCGGCGCGGTGCTTCCTCGCCGCGATCTCGGCCTCTGGCACGCCGGCCTCGGCGAGCCATCGGGCCGGCAGATAGATCCGCCCGTTGGCGGCGTCCTCGATCACGTCGCGCGAGATGTTGGTGAGCTGCAGCGCGAGGCCGAGGTCCTGCGCGCGGCGCAGCGTCGCGATATCGTCCGGCTTCACGCCCATCACCAACGCCATCATCACGCCGACGACGCCGGCGACGTGCCAGCAGTAGTCGAGCGTATCGTCCAGCGTCTCGTAGCGGCGCGCCATCACGTCCATGGCGAAACCGTCGAGCAGCTCGATCGCGTAGCGCTCGGGGATGCGCCGGCGCAGCGCCACGCGTTGGAAGGCGGCGAAGTCGGGATCGTCCGTCGGCGCGCCGGCGAGCGCCGCCCGGGTCTTGGCGTAGAGGCTGGTGAGCCGCTGGCTGGCGGTCGCCTCGTCGGGCGTCGCCATGCCGTGGCCGAGCTCCTGGCCGTCGATCACGTCGTCGCAGTGACGGCACCAGGCGTAGAGCATCTCGGCGTCGGCCCGGGTCTCGGCGTCGAAGATCGCCGCGGCGGCGGCGAAACTCTGCGAGCCCTTGCGGATCGTCTCCCGGCTCGCCTGCTCGAGGTCGACCGCGCTCATGCGGCGGCCGCCTTCAGGTCGGCGATCATGAGGCCGGCGGTCGCCTTGGCCGAGCCGATCACGCCCGGCACGCCGGCGCCGGGATGCGTGCCGGCGCCGACGAAGTAGAGGTTGCCGATCACGTCGTCGCGGTTGTGGGTGCGGAACCAGGCGCTCTGGGTCAGCACCGGCTCCAGCGAGAACGCCGAGCCCTGCCAGGCGCCCAGCTCGCGCTCGAAGTCCTTGGGCGTGAAGATGCGCGTGGTGACGAGGTCCTCCTTCAGGCCCGGAATGCAGCGCGCCTCGAGGTGCGCCAGGATCCGCTCGGCATAGCGCGATCCCTCGGCGTCCCAGTCGATCTTCGCAGTGCCGAGGTGCGGCACGGGCGACAGCGCATAGTAGGTCGACGAGCCCGGCGGCGCGAGGCTGGGGTCGGTGACGCAAGGGGCGTGCAGATAGAGCGAGAAGTCGTCGGCGAGGCCGTCCTTGCCGTAGATCTCGTCGATCAGGCCGCGATATCGCGGGCCGAACACGATGGTGTGGTGCGCCAGCTCAGGGTGAGGACGCTTCAGGCCGAAGTGCAGCACGAAGAGCGACGGGCTGAAGCGGCGTCGCTTCAGGCTCCTGGCGACGGCCCGGCCGCGCGGATCGTCCGCCAGCAGCTTGTCGTAGGTGTGGACGATGTCGGCGTTCGAGGCGACGGCGTCGAACGCCTCGAACGTCCCGTCGGAATGCACGACGCCGGTCACCCGGCCGTCCTGGGTCCCGATCGCCCGGACCGGATCGGAGAGGATCACGCGCCCGCCCAGATCCTCCAGCAGCTTCGCCAGAGCGCTGACGAGGGCGTTGGTGCCGCCCCTGGCGAACCAGACGCCGCCGTCGCGCTCCAGCGCATGGATCAGTGCGTAGATCGAGGAGGCTGCGAACGGGCTGCCGCCGACGAGCAGCGTATGGAACGAGAGCGCCTGGCGCAGGTGGTCGTCCTGCACGTAGCCCGAGACCTTGTCGTAGACGCTCCGCCAGGCCTGCAGGCGCAACAGCTCCGGCCCCGCCGCCAGCATGTCGCCGACCTTCAGGAACGGCACGTGGCCGAGGCGCTTGTAGCCCTCGTCGTAGACCGCCTCGGAGAACTTCAGGAAACGTCGGTAACCCTCGACATCGGCCGGATTTTTCGCCGCGATCTGACGGTCTAGCTCCGCCTGGTCGTTGACATAGTCGAACTGCGTCCCGTCGGGCCAGAGGAGGCGGTAGAACGGCGAGACCGGGATCAGCTCGACGTAGTCGGCCCGGCGCCGGCCCGAGAGCGTGAAGAGCTCGTCGATGCAGGCCGGATCGGTGATCACCGTCGGTCCGGCGTCGAACGTGAAGCCTTGCTCGCGCCAGACGTAGGCGCGCCCGCCGGGCTTGTCGCGGCCCTCGATCAGGGTCACGTCGAAGCCGGCGCTCTGCAGCCGCACGGCCAGCGCCAGGCCTCCGAACCCCGCCCCGATCACGCAGACGCTCTGGGTCATAGGGTGACTCCTCCTCGAACTGCGCCGTCGCGCCGTTCGGGTAGGCTGTCTCGCGAATCCTTCCCCCTCAGGGGGAAAGCGGTGCGTCGTCGCGCACCAACGCGTCGCCGACGAGGGAGGTCACCAACATGCCCCCATTTTCGCTCCCGCGTGGCGGGTCGCGACGCTTCCCCCGCGAGCGGGGGAGAGGTTTCCTGCTGGCTCATGCGGCGGCGCCTCGTTCGGCCAGCAGCGGCGCTTCCGAAAGGCAGCCGAGCGCGCGGCCGATCGGCACCGGCGGCTTGCCGGAAAGAATCCGCAGCTTGTCGGCGAGCGTCGCCTGGCCGGCGTAGAACCGCTCGATCAGCGGCACGGGCAGGCGGTAGAACCGCTCGAGCACCTTGTACCGCTCCGTCGGCGCCGCGGCCCGGAACAGCATGCGGTTCAGCAGGCGATAGAAGGCCCGCTCGCGCCAGCAGCGCTTCGACATGGCGATGATCGCCTCGCGCGCCGCGGCGGTGGTCAACTGAGGCAGGGCGGCGATCGCCTCGGCCTGCCGGGCGGCGTCCGGCAGCGAGTATCCGGTGGTGGGGTTGAAGAGCGCCGCGCGCATCCCGGCGTCCGCCGCACCAGGCCGGTTCTCGCTCCAGTAGGCGTCGATGTCGCCGGCCAGCGCGATCGGCAGCACGCCCACTTCCTCGCGCAGCACCTCGGCGACCTCCCAGCCCTGCGCCGTCGCGTAGGCGTCGATGTCGGCGGCGAGTGCGGCGCGATCCAGGGCGGGCGCGTCGCTGTAGCGCGTGTCCTCGATCAGCACGCGGTCGGAAGCCATCGGCAGCAGGTAGACGAAGCGATAGCCGTCGATCTGGGCGACGCTCGCGTCCATCACCACGGGCCGGGTCAGGCCGTGCGGGGCGGCGAGGCGGACTTCCTGGCCAAGGAACTTCTGCCAGCCGAGCGCGAGGTGGTTCGAGCGGCGTGGACCGCGGGCGTCGATCACCAGCGGCCCGATGAGGCGACGGCCGTCGACCAGTTTGACTGAATCGGCGCGGACTTCGCTCGCCTCGACGCCCAGCCAGATGTCCTCCCCCATCAGCTCGCTCATCACCTCGTGCAGCCGGACGGAGGTGATGGCGCGGTAATGGGTCGGCAGCGCGCGTCGATGGGCCGGGAAGCGCACGTCGTAGCCGGACCAATCGTGGACGATCAGCGCGCCCAGCCAGTCGGAGATCTGCGGCGAAACGTCGGTGGCGAAGTGGCACCAGGTGTGCTCGCCGCCGACGCGGGCGTCGCGCTCCAGCATCACGACGCGAAGCTGCGGGCGCGAACGCTTGAGCCTGAGCGCGATCAGGCTCGATGCGAGTCCGCCGCCGACGAGAATCACGTCGGCTTCCACGGTCTCCGATGGGGCCGGCGTCGCCATGGGCCCGCTCTAGCGAGTTTCGCGCGCTCCGCCCAGGGCCCGGCGCCAAGCCGCTCGAGGGGCCGATTGCCTCGGCGAGGCCGCGGGCGTAGGTCGGCCGCGCCCGCAGCAAGCGAAGGATTCGAATGACGGCCCAGATCATCGACGGACGGGTGCTAGCCGAGACCGTGAGAGCGCGTGTGACGGCCGAGGTGGCCCGGCTCGCCCGGGAGCACGGCCTGAAGCCGGGGCTCGCGGTGGTGCTCGTGGGCGACGATCCGGCGAGCCAGATCTACGTGCGCAGCAAGGGCGAACAGAGCCTGGCTGCCGGCATGCACTCGGTGACTCACCGTCTGCCGGCCGAGACCTCCGAAGGGGCGCTGATCAGCCTCGTTAGCGAGCTGAACGCGGACCCCGCGATCCACGGCATCCTGGTCCAGCTGCCGCTGCCGGCGCACATCGACGAGAGCCACGTGCTGGCCGTGCTCAATCCGGCGAAGGACGTCGACGGCCTGACGGTGACGAGCGCCGGACGGCGTGTGAGCGGCCTGCCGGCGCTGACGTCCTGCACGCCGGTCGGCTGCATGATCATGCTGCGCGAAACGTTGGGCGATCTGGCCGGCAAGCGCGCGCTCGTGGTCGGACGCTCGCTCCTCGTCGGTCGGCCGCTCGCCGATCTGCTGCTGGCCGCGAACTGCACCGTCACGATCGCGCACTCGAAGACCGTCGACCTGCCCGACCGCTGCCGCGAGGCCGAGATCCTGTGCGCCGCGATCGGCCGCCCGCAGATGATCAAGGGCGAGTGGATCCGGCCTGGCGCGGCGGTGATCGACGTCGGCGTCAACCGCGTGCCGTTCCGCGATCCCGTCGCGGCCGCGGCCGGCAAGACCAAGGTGGTTGGCGACGTCGACTTCAAGTCGGCGAGCAAGGTCGCCGGCTGGATCACGCCGGTGCCCGGCGGCGTCGGACTGATGACCGTCGCCTGCCTGCTCGACAACACTGTGACCGCCGCCAAGCGGATCGCGGGGCTGGCGGCCTAGGCTCGCGGCTCGGGAAGGCGGGCCCTCGCAAGTTCTTCCTGGATGTCGGAACCCGATCCAGCCGTTCGTCCATAGACTGAAGGCAGGGCGACCGGCCCGCTCCGAAGGCTGCCACGGAAGAAGTCATGACGCGGTGCTCGGTCGCTGCTGGCCATCCCCTCGACACGACCCGTGTGTGGCGTCGCGCAATGCATCTGGAGCCTTCCTATGACCCCTACCATCACCGCCTTTGAGCGGTCGCCCGATCGTGGCAGGGGACTGGCGCGTGACATGCGCGTGCGCTGGGCGCTCGAAGAAGTGGGCCAACCTTACAACGTTCGTCTTCTCTCGTTCAGTGCGATGAAGGAACCCGCGCATCGTGCGCTTCAGCCTTTCGGGCAGATTCCGACCTATGAAGAAGGCGACCTCGTCCTGTTCGAGTCGGGGGCGATCGTCTTCCATATCGCCGAGCGCCATGCGGGCTTGCTGCCAGACGATCCGAATGCCCGGGCGCGCGCGATCGCTTGGATGTTCGCCGCGCTCAACACCGTGGAGCCGCCGATCGTTGAACGCGGAGCCGCCGCGCTGCTGGAACGCGACCAGCCTTGGTACGGCGAGCGGCTGCCTCTCCTCGAGGATCGGGTCCGTGGCCGGCTGGACGAACTCTCCGACCGGCTTGGCGGCGCCGACTGGCTCGACGATGCGTTCAGCGCCGGCGACCTGCTGATGGTGACGGTGCTGCGAAGGTTGGACGGATCGCGCATGCTGGAGGAACACCCGAACCTCTGCGCCTATGTCGCCCGCGGCGAAGCGCGGCCGGCCTACAAGCGCGCCTTCGACGCTCAATTGGCGGTCTTCACCGGCAACCCGCCGCCCGGCTGACAGCCGCCCGCGCTGGGTCGAACCCGCTCGTCAGCACCTCGCCCCGGAGGCGGGGCCACTGTCATCCCGGAGAGCCGCGCAGCGGACTCGTCCGGGATCTGCTGTCAAGCCGGCGCAGAGTAGATCCCGGCTCTCCGCGCGCTGCGGCCGGGATGACATTCGAAGGTGCGCCGCCAATTGTGTCCGGACCCTAGAAGCGCTCGACCCAGGGCCTAAGCTCGATCTCCCAGCTCCAGGCGTTGCGCGGCTGGCGGAGGGCCGCGAGGTAGCTCGCCGCGACCCCGTCCGGGTCGAGCGTGCTGTCGGGACTGTCGGCCGGGTCGGGGCGCACGGCGCTGCGCACGCCGCCATCGATAACGAAGTGGACCACGTGCACGCCCTGCGGCCCCAGCTCTCGCGCGGCGCTCTGGGCGAGGCCGCGCAGGCCGAACTTGCCCATCGCGAAGGACGACGAGAGTGCGAAGCCTTTCACGCTGGCGGTCGCTCCGGTCAGCAGGATCGCGCCGTGCTGCTTGGGCGCCATGCGCCTGGCGGCCTGCTGCACGACGAGGAATCCGCCGAAGGTCGTGATCTCGAGCGCGCGGCGCACGTCGCCGGCGTCGATGTCGACGATGCGGCCACGCACGCGGGC
>DATKMZ010000005.1:0-39585 GCA_035541575.1 Caulobacteraceae bacterium
GATTCGATCGAGGCCGAGGCGTTCGCTTTCCTCGGGGCCCGAGCGATGCTGGGCCTGCCGATCTCGTTCCCGGGCACGACAGGCGTTCCCCAGCCGATGACCGGCGGCAGGATCGCGATGCCGTGAAAGCTAGGCCGGCTCCGCCGCCAGGCGGCGGTCGAGGTAGGCGCCCACGCGGCGCTCTACTTCGCCGAGCTGGTTCTGCCAGAAGTGGCCGGCGCCCTCGACCAGGTCGTAGTCGATCACGATGCCCTTCTGGGTGCGCAGCTTGGAGACCACCCGCTCGACCTCGATCGGCTGAGTGATGGTGTCGGCCGAGCCGTGCAGGATCAGGCCCGAGGCCGGGCAGGGGGCCAGGAACGAGAAGTCGTAGGTGTTGGTCGGCGGCGAGACCGAGATGAAGCCGTCGGTCTCAGGGCGGCGCATCAGCAGCTGCATGCCGATCCAGGCGCCGAACGAATAGCCGGCCACCCAGCACTGCGAGGCGGCGGGATTGGTCGACTGCAGCCAGTCGAGCGCGGTCGCCGCATCCGCGAGCTCGCCGATGCCGGCGTCGAACTCGCCCTGGCTGCGGCCGACGCCGCGGAAGTTGAAGCGCATCACCGAGAAGCCGCGCTTCATGAACAGGTGGAACA
The DNA here is from genome assembly GCA_035541575.1 of Caulobacteraceae bacterium. GTDB lineage: Bacteria > Pseudomonadota > Alphaproteobacteria > Caulobacterales > Caulobacteraceae > Acaudatibacter. The sequence goes on from DATKMZ010000005.1 coordinate 636, forward strand.
GCTGCACGGCCACGGGGTTGTCCATGTGCCCGCCGGCCTTCGGGTGCGGATGGAGGATGAGCGCGATCGGCGCGGTCTCGTCCTTGCGCGGGGAATAGCGGGCTTCGATCCGACCGGCGGCGCCGGTGAGAACCAACTCGGGCATAACGTCCTTCGTGAGCCGGCGCCGCGGAATAGTTGACCACGGCGCTTGGTTTTCTTACATGCCCCCGTAAGGGCGCATTGCGAGGCCCGCCCGGCCAGGGGCGGCGGCTTTTAGCAAAAGCGGTTCGGAAATAGCGAGAAAATACGGCGGACAGCGCAGATGCAGCTTTCGACCAAGGGGCGCTACGCCGTGATGGCGATGGTCGACCTCGCCAGGCGAGGCGGCGAGAGGCCGGCGCCAGTGGCCGAGATCGCTGAGCGCCAGCAGATCTCGCAGGCCTACCTCGAGCAGCTGTTCGCGCGGCTGCGTCGGCGGGGACTGGTGACGTCGCATCGCGGCCCGGGAGGCGGTTATCGGCTCGCGCGGCCCGCTGACCAGACCAGCGTCGCGGACGTGGTGATCGCGGTCGACGAGCCGCTGCGGGCGATCCGATGCAACGGCGGCAAGACCGGCTGCATGAAAGATGGGGCGAGGTGCCTCACCCACGATCTCTGGGAAGAGACCGGCCGGCAGATCCAGGCTTATCTCGCCAGCGTCTCCCTGGCCGACGTCGCCAGCGGGCGCCTGCGGCGCGGCGCGAGGGCGGCGGCATGAGCGTCTACCTGGACTACAACGCGACGGCCAAGGTGCGCCCCGAAGCGGCGGCCGCGGTGGCGCGCGCGCTGGAGCTGGACGGCAACCCCTCCTCGGTGCACGCCGCCGGCCGCGCCGCCCGCGCTCGGGTCGAGACGGCGCGCGCCGAGGTGGCCGCGCTCGTGGGCGTCGCCCCGGCGGCCGTCACGTTCACGAGCTGTGGCACCGAGGCCGACGCTCTGGCGATCCAGAGCGCGCTGGCGGCCGGCTGCGAACGGATCCTCGTCGGCGCGACCGAGCACGAGGCCGTCGCCGAGACCGCCAAGGCGTCGGGCGTTCCAGTGGAGGAGTGGCGGGTGGACGAGGGCGGCGTCGCCGACCTCGACTGGCTGGTGCGCGCGCTGGACGACGCTCGTCGCACGCTGGTCTGCCTGATGGCCGCCAATAACGAGACCGGCGTGATCCAGCCGGTGGCCGAGGCGGCTGCGGCGGTGCGCGCCGCCGGCGGCTGGCTGCACGTCGACGCGGTGCAGGCCGCCGGCAAGATCGCCATCGATTTTAACGCCCTGGGCGCGGACACGATGGCGCTCTCGGCCCACAAGCTGGGCGGGCCGCAGGGCGTCGGCGCGTTGATCGCCGGACCGCGCGCGGTGCTGACGCGCCAGCTGCACGGCGGCGGCCAGGAGCGTGGCGTCCGGTCCGGCACTGAGAACGTCGCCGGGATCGCCGGCTTCGGCGCCGCGGCCAGGGCCTCGGCGGAGGAGCTGGCGCAGCTGGCGGCGATGGCCGAGCACCGCGACCGCCTCGCCGAAACCGTGAAGGCGGCAGGCGCAGTGGTGCTGGGCGAGGGCGCGCCGCGCCTGCCGCAGACGCTCTGCTTCTCCATGCCCGGATTCCCCTCCGAGCTGCAGGTCATGGGCCTTGACCTGGCCGGCGTCATGGTCAGCGCCGGCGCGGCCTGTACTTCCGGCAAGGTCAAGGCGAGCCGCGTCGTGGAGGCCATGGGCCTGCCGGAGCTCTCGCCGCACGTGATCCGCGTCAGCGGCGGCTGGGCGACCAAGCCGGACGACTGGACGCGCTGCGGCGAGGCCTGGCTGGAGATCCTTGCCCGGCACGAGGCGCGCGTTCGCGCCAAGGCCATGGCCTAGGAGCGACGCGCATGCCCGCCGCCAGGCAGACCATCGAGCACGTCGAGACGCTGGAGCGCTACCAGCATGGCTTCGTCACCGACATCGCCCAGGAGTTCGCGCCGAAGGGTCTCTCCGAGGCGACCGTCCGCTACATCTCGGCGCAGAAAGGCGAGCCGGAGTGGATGCTGGAGTGGCGGCTCGGCGCGTTCCAGCGCTGGCAGGCGCTCGAGGAGCCCACCTGGGCGCGGGTGAGGTTCCCGCGCATCGACTATCAGGACGCCTATTACTACGCCGCGCCGAAGCAGAAGGCAGGGCCCAAGAGCCTCGACGAGGTCGATCCGGAGCTGCTGGCGACCTACGAGAAGCTCGGCATCCCGCTCAAGGAGCAGGCGGTGCTGGCCGGCGTCGAAGGCGCGCCGAAATACGCCGTGGACGCGGTGTTCGACAGCGTCTCGGTGGTCACCACCTTCAAGGCCGAGCTCGCCAGGGCCGGCGTGATCTTCTGCTCGATGAGCGAGGCGATTCGCGAGCACGGCGAGCTGGTGCGCCAGTACGTCGGCACGGTGGTGCCGGTGTCCGACAACTACTTCGCCTGCCTCAACAGCGCGGTCTTCTCCGACGGCAGCTTCGTCTACGTGCCGCCGGGCGTGCGCTGCCCGATGGAGCTTTCGACCTATTTCCGCATCAACGCGGCCGAGTCTGGCCAGTTCGAGCGGACGCTGATCGTCGCCGACAAGGGGGCCTACGTCTCGTACCTCGAGGGCTGCACCGCGCCGATGCGCGACGAGAACCAGCTGCACGCCGCCGTGGTCGAGCTGGTCGCGCTCGACGACGCCGAGATCAAGTACTCGACGGTGCAGAACTGGTACCCCGGCGACGCCGAGGGCCGGGGCGGCATCTACAACTTCGTCACCAAGCGAGCCGACTGCCGCGGCGATCGCTCCAAGGTGAGCTGGACCCAGGTCGAGACCGGCAGCGCGATCACCTGGAAGTACCCCTCCTGCATCCTGCGCGGCGAGGGCAGCTCTGGCGAGTTCTACTCGATCGCGATCACCAACCACCGCCAGCAGGCCGACACCGGCACCAAGATGATCCATCTGGGCGCGAACACCCGTTCGCGGATCATCTCCAAGGGCATCAGCGCCGGCCACTCGTCGAACACCTACCGCGGCCTCGTCTCGGCGCACCCGAAGGCGAAGGGCGCGCGCAACTTCACCCAGTGCGACAGTCTGCTGATCGGCAAGCACTGTGCGGCGCACACGACGCCCTACATCGAGGCGCGCAACGGCTCGGCCCGGTTCGAGCATGAGGCGACGACCACCAAGCTCTCCGAGGACCAGCTGTTCTACGCCATGCAGCGCGGGCTCTCGGAGGAGGAAGCCGTGCAGCTGCTGGTCAACGGCTTCGTCAAGGACGTGTTGCAGGAGCTGCCGATGGAATTCGCCGTCGAGGCCCAGAAGCTGGTCGCCATCTCGCTGGAAGGGAGCGTGGGGTGACGCTCGAAACCATCGATCACGCCCAGGTCGCGATCCCCAGGGGCGGGGAGGCGAAGGCGCGGGCGTTCTATCAGGCGCTGCTGGGGCTGCCCGAGCAGCCGAAGCCGCCGGAACTCGCCAAGCGGGGCGGATGCTGGTTCGAGAGCGACGCGGTGAAGCTGCATTGCGGGGTCGAAGACCCGTTCAGCCCAGCCCGCAAGGCGCATATCGCGTTCCGCGTCGACGACGTGCAGAGCCTCGCGGCGAGGGCGCGCGCGGCTGGCTACGAGGTGGTCGACGACGACCTGCTCGAAGGCCACGAGCGCATCTACATCTACGACCCGTTCGGCAACCGCCTGGAATTCCTAAAACCGCTGTGACCTCAATGCTTTCCATCAAGAACCTCAACGCCTCGGTCGACGGCAAGCAGATCCTGAACGGGCTTTCGCTGGAGCTGCCGGCGGGCCAGGTGCACGCGGTCATGGGGCCGAACGGGGCGGGCAAGTCGACGCTCAGTTACGTGCTGACCGGCCGCGAGGGCTACGAGGTGACCGGCGGCCAGGTGACGCTGGACGGCGAGGATCTTCTGGCCCTCCCGCCCTCGGAGCGGGCGGCCAGAGGCGTCTTCCTCTCGTTCCAGTATCCGACCGAGATCCCGGGCGTGCCGGCGCTGACGTTCCTGCGCACGGCGCTCAACGCGCAGCGCAAGGCGCGCGGCGAGGACGAGGTCAGCGCGCCGGCGTTTCTGAAGCTGGTGAACGAGAAGGCCGAGGCGCTGCGGATCGACCGCGCGATGCTGCGCCGCGCGCTCAACGTCGGCTTTTCCGGCGGCGAGAAGAAGCGGATGGAGATCCTGCAGATGGCGGTGCTCGCGCCCCGCCTCGCCATCCTCGACGAGACCGACTCGGGGCTCGACATCGATGCGCTCAGGATCGTCGCCGAGGGCGTCAACGCGATGCGCGCCCCCGACCGCTCGATGCTGGTGATCACCCACTACCAGCGGCTCCTGGACCACATCCGGCCCGACCGCGTGCACGTGCTCTCGGCCGGCCGCATCGTCGCCTCGGGCGGCCCGGAGCTGGCGCACGCGCTCGAGGCCGAGGGCTACGACAAGTACGCGGAGGCGGCCGCATGAGCCTGGCCCGCGCCATAGCGATCGGCGACCTTGCCGAGCTGCCGTCGCGACGCGACGAGGACTGGCGTTGGACCGACCTGCGCGGCCTGATCCGGCAGCTGCCGCCAGCCTCCGCCGCGCTGGACGCGCCGCAGTCGCGCGGCCCGTTCGACGGCCTGGCGCGCGAGACCGTGTGCATTCCGAACGGCGAGCTGGCGGCGCGCATCCTGGCCATGGCGGATGACCAGGTGATGGCGCTGCGAGTGATCGGCGAAGGCGACGGCGCCCACACGGCCGCGCCGAAGTTCAAGGTGGGCGAGGGGCGCCTGGTGCTGCTCGAGAGCTACGAAGGAGCCGGCGGCTACCTGTCAGAGATCGACCTGACGTTCGAGATCGGGCCTGGGGGCGAAGTCGAGCGGATCGTGCTGGCCGACGAGTCCGAGGCCGCCGTCTCGGTCTCTCGGGCGGACGTGACGCTCGCGCCCGGCGCCAAGTTCGCCCAGACCGTGATCGCCGCCGGCGCGCGGAGGCAGCGGATCGAGACGCGTGTCGCCCACGCTGGCGGGGGCGCGACGGTGCGGCTCGATGGCGTCTACCTCCTGGCCCATCAGCGCCATGCCGACATCACCACCGTCGTCACGCACGACGGGAGGGACGGGACGACTGACCAGCTGACCAAGGGCGTGGTGAGGGACCAGGCGCGCGGCGTCTTCCAGGGTCGGATCGTGGTCGCCGAAGGCGCGGACAAGACCGACGCGAAGATGGGCCACCACGCGCTGATCCTCTCCGAGCGCGCCGAGGTCGACGCCAAGCCGGAGCTGGAGATCTTTGCAGACGACGTCGCCTGCGCTCACGGCAACACGGTGGGCGCGCTCGACGACGACGCGCTGTTCTACGCCGAGCAGCGCGGCATACCGGAGGCCGAGGCGCGTGCGATGCTCACCGAGGCGTTCGTCGGCGAAGTGGTCGATCGTATCGAGCACGAGGGCGCGCGCGAGGTGGTGCGGGCCTGGGTGGCCGAAAGGCTGAGGGGACCGCGCCATGCCGTTTGATGTGCAGGCCGCCCGCGCCGAGTTTCCGATTCTGCAGCGGCAGGTGAACGGCAGGCCGCTGGTCTATCTCGACAGCGCGGCCTCGGCGCAGAAGCCGCGCGCGGTGATCGAGGCGATGAGCCGGGTGATGGAGACGTCGTACGCCAACGTCCACCGGGGTCTCCACACCCTCGCCAACGAAACGACGGAAGCTTATGAAAAGGCGCGGGAAAACGTCCGGCGTCTGATCAATGCCGCGAGCGCTTCCGAGATCGTCTTCACCAAGGGAACCACGGAGGCGATCAACCTCGTGGCTTCATCGCTCGGCCAGCAGTTGCAGCCCGGCGACGAGATCGTGCTCTCGGTGATGGAGCACCACGCCAACATCGTGCCCTGGCATTTCCTCAGGGAGCGGAAGGGCGTCGTCCTCAAGTTCATTCCGGTCACGGACGCCGGCGAGCTCGACTTGGCCGCCTACCGCAACCTGCTCGGCCCGAAGACGAAGCTGGTGGCGGTCGGTCACATGTCGAACGTGCTGGGAACGATCAATCCGGTGGCCGAGATCGTCGCCGACGCGCGTGCGGCCGGGGCCGTGACGCTGATCGACGGCGCGCAGATGGTCGTGCACGGCAAGGTCGACGTGCAAGCGTTGGACGCCGATTTCTACGCCTTCTCGGGACACAAGCTATATGGGCCGACGGGGATCGGCGCGCTCTACGGCAAGGCCGAGCGGCTGGCCGCGCTGCCCCCATACCAGGGCGGCGGCGAGATGATCGGCCAGGTCTCGCTCGAGAAGATCACCTACGCCGATCCGCCGCATCGGTTCGAGGCCGGCACGCCGCCGATCGTCGAGGCGATCGGGCTCTCGGCGGCGATCGAATGGCTCGCAACGCTCGACCGCGACGCGGTCGCCACCCACGAGCACGCCCTCTACCGGCGGGTGAAGGAGCGCCTCAACGGGGCGAACTGGATCAGCGAGATCGGAACCGCGCCCGGCAAGGGGGCGATCTTCGCGTTCACGATGGAAGGCGCGCACGCCCATGACGTGGCGCAGATCCTGGACCGCTATGGCGTCGCCGTGCGCGCCGGCACGCACTGCGCCGAGCCGCTGCTCGCGCGCTTCGGTCTGACCTCCAGCGCCCGCGCCTCGTTCGCCCTATATAACACGCTCGAGGAAGCCGACTCATTCGTCGCCGCCCTCGAAAAGACCAGGACCTTTTTCAGCTGATGGACGACGCCTCCCTCGCGCCCGAAACGCCACCCTCGGCCCTCAGCCAGGCCGAGCTCGACGCGCTGACCGACCAGCTGGTCGAGAAGCTGAAGACGGTGTTCGACCCCGAAATCCCGGTCGACATCTACGAGCTAGGGTTGATCTACAAGGTCGACGTTTCGGACGATAAGGACGTCGTTATCGACATGACGCTGACCGCGCCCGGCTGCCCAGTGGCCGGCGACATGCCCGACTGGGTGCGCGAGGCTGTGATGCAGATCTCGGGCATCAAGTCGTGCACCGTGAACCTCGTCTTCGACCCGCCGTGGGACCCCTCGCTGATGTCCGACGAGGCGAAACTCGAACTGAACATGTTCTGACCCTACATTGGGATCATGGAAACCGCCGTCCAGCCCCGAGTCCGCCGCCCGCGCCCCAAGGTCGTCAGCCTGACCGACCGCGCGGCCGAGCGCGTGAAGGAAATCATGGCCAAGGGCGAGAGGCGCTACGTCGGCCTGCGCGTGGGCGTGAAGAACGGCGGCTGCGCGGGGCAGGAGTACGTGCTCGAGTACGCCGAGGCCGCGGCCCCGCTCGACGAGGTGGTCGAGGACAAAGGCGTCACGATCCTGGTGGACCCCAAGGCGGTGCTCTTCCTGATCGGCACGGTGATCGACTACGAGGTCACCAGGCTCGCGGCGAAGTTCACCTTCAACAACCCGAACCAGACCGACGCCTGCGGCTGCGGCGAGAGCGTCACGATCGAGCCGGCGAAGCCGGACTAGCCCCTACAGGTGCGTGGGCGCCCCTGACCATAGGACAACGTTAAGCTAAATCTTGGACTCTCCCGTCCTCGTCAGCGCCGTGGGGGGCGGCGAGGGGGGTTACGCTTGGACGATACGATCGAAGAGAGCGCCGGGGCGGCGCCGCTCGACGTCCTGATCCGGCTCGCCGCGCGCTGCTGCGGCGCGCCCGTGCAGCTGTGCCTGTTCGAAGGTCCGCACCGCGGTTCGCGCACGACCGATCCGCGCGTACTCGACGTCAGCGACTTCGCCCACGAGGTGGTGGGCCGCGGCCAGCTGAGCTTCGGCGTCAGGTCCTTCGCCGGCCAAACGATCGACCTCGTCGGCCGGCCGATCTTCGCCGACGGGCGCGCGATCGGCGCGCTCTGCCTGTTCGGCTCGCCCGGCGGCGACGCGGCCGAGCACGCGCTCGCCGACGTCGCGCTGATGATCTCGCGTGAGTGCGAAGGCGCCGGCGCGGCGGGCCGCTCCGCACCGTCTCCGGCGAGCGATAACCAGATACCCGAGATGCTGGCGGCGATGATCGACAGCGTGCCGGTCGCCGTCGCGCTCTACGACACCGACTTCAAGCTGCTGCGCGTCAGCGAGCGGTGGGGCTTCGACTTTGGCCTGCGGCCCGAGCGGATGATCGGCCGCTCTATGTTCGAGATCGACCCGACCGCCCGGCGCTGGGAGGCGGCGTACCGCAACTGCCTGCAGGGAGAGCGGTTGGTGGCCGATCGCGTGCCGATTCAGCGCAAGGACGGCCGCGAGGTCTACATCAACGCCGTCACCATCCCCTGGAAGCGCACCGACGGCCGGATCGGCGGCATCATGGGCATGTACCAGGTGCTGATGGACGACCGGGGCGAGGAATACGAGCTGATCAACGCCCAGCGGCGGCTGCAGAAGGCGATCGACCTCGCCGGCATCGCGGTCTGGGAGATGGACTACCGGACCAAGTCCGTCTGGGGCATGGGCGAGGGGATCTTCGACGAGGGTTCGCGCACGACCGGCTTCTTCGAGATGGTCGAGGACGCGGCGGCGGGTATCCATCCCGACGACCGCCCGCGCGTGACCGCGGAGCTGGCCGAAGCGCGCGAGGAGGGCCGCGCCTACCGCGGCGAATACCGCATGCACCGGCTGGACGATCGAGAGCTCTGGGTCGCAGCCGCGCAGGCCAACACCTACGATGATGACGGCGCCATCGAGACGCGGCTCGGGGTGCTGGTCGACATCACCCAGCGCAAGAAGGCCGAGCAGGCGCTGATCGATGCGATGGCCGAAGCCGAGGCCGCAAATCGGGCCAAGAGCGACTTCCTGGCGACAATGAGCCACGAGATCCGCACGCCGCTCAACGGCGTCTTGGGCATGGCCCGCGCGATGGCCGCCGACGAGCTGACGCCGGCGCAGCGCGAGCGGCTGGAGGTGGTGCGCCAGTCGGGCGAGTCGCTGCTGGCGCTGCTCAACGACGTGCTCGATCTCTCGAAGGTCGAGGCGGGCAAGCTCGAGCTCGACCCCGAGCCGTTCGACCTCGTGGCGCTGGCCAAAGGCGCGCACGCCACCTTCCTGGGCGTCGCGCAATCGAAGGGCCTCACGCTCGACCTCGTGATCGAGCAAGGCGCCCGCGGCGCCTACCTCGGCGATGCGACGCGCGTTCGCCAGATCCTGTCCAACCTGATCTCCAACGCCCTGAAGTTCACCGACCACGGCGGCGCCAAGGTGACGATCGCGGCGCGCAAGAAGGGCTTCACGATCAAGGTGCGGGACACCGGCATCGGCATCCCCGCCGACCGCATCGCCCGCCTCTTCCACAAGTTCGAGCAGGCCGACGCCTCGACGACCCGCCGGTTCGGCGGAACCGGCCTGGGCCTGGCCATCAGCCGCCAGCTCGCCGAGATGATGGGCGGGACGATACGCGTGTCGAGCGCGCCGGGGGCCGGGGCGACGTTCACCGTCGCGCTGCCGCTGGCCAAGCTGGACGGCGCGGCCGTCGTCGCGCCCGCTGAGCCCGCGGCCAACACCACGGCGGCCGAGATCGAGCCACAGGCGCTGCGCGTGCTGGCCGCCGAGGACAACAAGGTCAACCAGCTCGTGCTGCGCACGCTCCTGAACCAGGCCGGCGTCGACCCAGTGATCGTCGAGGACGGCCGGCAGGCCGTCGAGGCCTGGGAGCACGGCGAATGGGACGTGATCCTGATGGACGTGCAGATGCCGGTGATGGACGGCCCCGCCGCCGCGCGGATCATCCGCCAGCGCGAGGCCGCCAGCGGCCGGATCAAGACCCCGATCGTGGCGCTGACCGCCAACGTCATGTCGCACCAGGTGCGCGAATACGAGGCGGCGGGGATGAACGGTTGGGTGGCCAAGCCGATCGAGGTCGCCGCGCTCTTCGCCAGCCTGGAGACGGCGCTGGCGCTGAAGGAAGAACTCGCCTCCCAGGCCGCCTGAGCGGCCGCGGCCGCGAAAGAAACGTCTAGGCCGCGGTCGCCTTGCGTTCGGCGCGGGTGACGCGGTTGCGGCCGGCGCGCTTGGAGTCGTAGAGCGCGGTGTCGGCGCGGTCCATCAGCGCGGCCGGCGGCTCCGCCGGGCGTCGCTCGGCGAAGCCGGCCGAGATCGTGACGGCGCCGAGGTCCTCGTTGGTCGAGCGACGCTTCAGCCGCCGGGAGGCCACCTCCTCGCGCACGTCATGCAGGGTCCGCTCGACCTGCCCGGCGCTCTCGCCGGCGAAGATCATCGCGAACTCCTCGCCGCCGTAGCGGGCGGCAAAGCGCGGCGGCGCACCGACGCGGCCGATCACGCTGGCGACGTAGCGCAGGACCTGGTCGCCGGTCTGATGGCCCCAGGTGTCGTTGAAATTCTTGAAATGGTCGATGTCGAGCACGGCCAGGTGCAGCGCGCCACCCTCGGCCTCCGCCTCGGCGCAAGCCCGCTCGAGCTCTTCGTCGAACGACTTGCGGTTCGCGAGATTGGTGAGGCCGTCGGTCGTCGCGTCGCGGCGAACCTGGATCAGGTGGTCGCGCAGGCGGCCCACCTCGGCGGTCGACTCCGTGAGGCGCTGCTCGAGGTCGCGGTTCTCGTTCTGGGCGCGGGTCGTGGCGGCCGAAAGATCCTGCACGAGCGTCTTGAGCTCGTTTGAGCTGATGTCCTCGCGCAGGCCTTCGGTCGCGCCGGCGAGATGCTCGCCGTAGGCCGCATTGGTCTGCTGGGCGGCGGCGACCACGCGGCTGACGGTGGCCAGCTCCTGGCTCAAGGCCTCGCCGGCGTCCTTGATCTGGTCGTGCAGCCGGGCCTTGGGCAGGAACGTCTGCGCCAGGTCCTCGGCGACAAAGTCGGTGATCGGCTCGCCGGTGGCGAGGAGGCGCTGGATCTCCTTGGCGAGGGCGCCCGAGGGGTCGGCGACAAGATGGAGCCAGAGCTCGAAATTCAGCGCCGTCGGCCAGACCCTGGCGCGCTCCATCATCTCGATCGCCGCGCGGGCCACCTCGTAACCCTTAGGGCCTCGCAACGTGAGGTCCAATTCGCCGGCCATCCACTTCCCCCAAGATCCTGGGCGGGAACCTTACGCGGCAGAGTTCAAACAGCCCGTTAAGGCAAGCGGCTAAGGTTAAGCTGGGCGGGCGCCGTCATCCCGCACAAGCTGCTGGCGCCGGAACTCCGGGACCGTTCCGGGTTGGCGGGTCCGGCCGCCCAGGATCTCGGATGAACCCGCTGCGCCGGCTCTCCGGATGGCGATCGCGCTACTTGCGCGCCAGGAATGCCGGAACGTCGGCGCCGAAGCCGACCACGCGGCGGTCGTCGTCGTCGCGCGGACGTGTCGCCGGCTGCACGCCGCGGCGTGGCTCCGGACGCGGCGTCCGCTCGGCGGCCGCTTCTCGCACCGGGCGTTCCCGATCGCGGCGAGATCGCTGAGCGCGGGGCTTTTCGGCAGGGACCGCGACCGGAGCGGACTGCGCCGCCGCGGGCGTCTCGGCCCGCGCGGCCTCGCCTTCAGGGCGCGGCGAAGGCCTCAGCGGCTCCATCGGCGCGACCGAGGTCTCGCTCGCCGGACGGCCGAAACCGCGGTCGCGGCCGCGGCGCTCGGGCCGCGCGCGAGGCTCGCGCCGGCCGTCGGACTTGGCCTGGCTCCAGTCGACGTCGAGCTTCAGCTCCTCGGGGGTCTTGCCAATCAGCCGTATAACCTTGTCGAGGTTGCGGCCGTCGGCCGGGGTGACCAGCGTGATCGAGTCGCCGGTCTTGCCGGCGCGGCCGGTGCGGCCGATGCGGTGCACGTAGTCGTCGGCATGGTGCGGCACGTCGTAGTTGAAGATGTGGCTGACGTCCGGGATGTCGAGCCCGCGGGCAGCGACATCGGACGCGACCAGCAGCTTGAGTTCGCCTTTGCGGAACGCGTCCAGCGTCTTCGTCCGCTGGCTCTGCTCGAGGTCGCCATGGATCGGCGAGGCGTCGAAGCCGTGCTTCTTCAGCGACTTGGCTACGATGTCGACCTCGCTCTTGCGATTGCAGAAGACGATGCCGTTGCGCACGTTCGCCTGGCCGACCAGGGCGCGCAGCGCGAGCCGCTTGGCGGCCGGGTCGGACGACGGAACGCGGAAGACGTGCTGGGCGATGGTCTCGGCGGTGGTCGCCGGCCTCGAGACCTCGATCCGGGTCGGGTCCTTGAGGAACTGCGTGGTGAGCCGGGTGATCTCCGGCGGCATCGTCGCCGAGAAGAAGAGCGTCTGCTTGGCTGCCGGGGTCAGCTTGAAGATACGCTCGATGTCCGGGATGAATCCCATGTCGAGCATGCGGTCGGCCTCGTCGACCACCATGATCTGGACGCCGGTGAGCAGCAGCTTGCCGCGCTCGAAGTGGTCCAGGAGACGCCCCGGCGTCGCGATCAGCACATCGACGCCGCGGTCGAGCTTGGCCTCCTGGTCACCGAACGAGACGCCGCCGATCAACAGCGCCCACGAGAGCTTCTGGCCGCGCGAGTAGCGCTCGAACGAAGCGGCGACCTGGTCGGCGAGTTCGCGGGTGGGGCAGACGACCAGCGAGCGCGGCATCCGCGCTTTCGAGCGGCCGGCGACCAGCCGGTCGATCATCGGCAGGGTGAAGGCGGCGGTCTTGCCGGTGCCGGTTTGGGCGATGCCGAGCACGTCGCGGCCGGCGAGGGCGACGGGGATGGCCTGGTCTTGGATGGGGGTGGCCTCGGTATAGCCCGTGGCTGCGACCGCTTCGAGCGTCGCGGGGCTGAGGCCCAGTTTGAAAAATTCTGTCATGTCTCGATTGAACGAACCGGCCATCCGGCGCGAATCATGCGCGCCGCGACCCGGTCCGGGTGGCCGGAACATAGGAAGAAGTCTTTGCAAGTCAATGTTCGGCGGCCGCGTCGCAGCGCCTCGGGTCAGCGCGGATCCGCGCCGAACACCGTCGCATGCAGTGACGGGCGCAGCCATGGGCGCCGGCGTTGGTCGCATGCCGACATGATGGGCGGACGCAAGCTGGCGCTCACATCCAGCCCCGCCACTTGAACCAGACCAGGGGCAGGACAGTCGAGAGCACGATCGCGCCGACGCCGAACTGGTAGCCCCACGCCCAGTGATACTCCGGCATGTTGGCGAAGTTCATGCCGTACCAGCCGGCGACCAGCGTCGGGAAGATGCCGACCACCGAGGCGATCGTCAGCACCTTGAAGATGTCGTTCTGCTCGATGCTGATGAGGCCGAGCACCGCGTCAAGCAGGAACTGCACCTTCCCGAGCAGGTGCTCCTCGAAAAGGTTGAGAGAGTCGACGTCGCTGCGCGCTGCGGCCAGCCGCTCATCCAGCGCCGGCTCGAACCAGTCTCTCGCCGTCTCCAGGGCGAACGCGATCATCCGGTCGATCGCCAGCAGCGTCTCGCGGATCATCGATGTGCGCTCGCCAATGCGACCGAGTCGTTGCAGCTTCTCGCGCATCGCGGCGGTCGACCGCGACAGGCGCAGCGGTGCGTCGGTCGGCGTGCGGAACACGTGGTGGGAGACCTCGTCCAGGTGGGCTCTAGACATCTCGAGCAGGTCGGCCAGACGGCCAATCACGGCCTCCATGAGGCTGGTGAAGATCGCCGGGCCTGACGCCGGAACCTCGCCGGTGTCGATCTTGTGCGGCAGCCAGTCGAACACCTGCAGATCGTCGAAGCGGATCGTGACCAGACGCTCGCGCGTCAGGATGACGCCGATCTGCGAGAGAATCGGCCGGTCCGTGTCAGCCTGAGCGATCACCGGGCCGGCGAGGCGAAGCACTCCGGCCGTGAACGACAGCCGCGAGGACGGTTCGATCTCGGCCAGCTCCTCGCGGCTGGGCAGGTCTAAGCCGATCAGCGACTCGATCTGAACGGTCTCCGCCTCGCTTGCGTTGAGTAGGTCGACCCACGCCGCCCCCGCGTGCGGCGCGAGCGAACCCTGGGCGTCCGGCGGGTGCGCAGTCAGCATCGACGCCGGCTATAGCATCAGCGGATGTCCGCAGGCACCGGGCGCCGACAATCGTGGCTGGACGGCGCCATTTCCGCGGCGAGCTCGTGTCAATTTCAGCCACAGCGTGAACGAGCTTTGCCAAGATTTCGCCATGCCACATGGTTAGCGCCGATTACGGACGGTCGGTCGGGCGAGAACGGGCCCACGACGGGAGATGGCAGGGCACACTATGAAGACAACAATGATGGCGGGCGCCGCCCTTGCGGGCGCGCTCTGGCTGGGCGGTTGCGCCACCCAGGATTACGTCGACAAGCACGTGGCCACGGTGCAAGGCCAGGTCGACACGCTGCACGGCCAGGTGCAGGACCACGATGCGCGTATCACGGTGGCCGACCGGACGGCGCGCGAAGCGCTGGACCGGGCTACGGCGGCTGGCAAGCTCGCCGAGGGCAAGTTCCTCTACTCCGTCGTGCTCTCGGACGACTCGATCAAGTTCAGGACCTCGGCCTGGGATCTGTCCGACGAGGCGAAGTCGCGCCTGACCGATCTCGCCACCAAGCTCAAGACCGATAACCGCAACGTTTACCTGGAGATCCAGGGCTATACCGACTCGACCGGCGCGGCGGCGCGCAACCTCGAGCTCGGCAACGAGCGTGCTGAGGCGGTGCGGCGGTACCTGAACGGCCAAGGCGTGGCGCTGAACCGGATGGCGACGATCTCCTACGGCCAGGACAATCCGGTGGCCACGAACGACACCCGCGAAGGCCGCGCCCAGAACCGCCGCGTCGTCGTCGTGGTGCTGGACTAGCGCCGCCGCCCCAGGCCTTGTTCGCCGTCCGCTCTTGAGTTCCCTCGGGTCCGGGCGCTGATCTCCGGCGCGCGAACGCGGAGGAGCATCATGGCGCACTACCGGACCATCGAGATCGAGGAACGCGGGCCGGTCGACTGGCTGAACCTGAACCGGCCCGAGTCGCTCAACGCGATCACGACCGAGATGGTGGTCGAGCTCTCCGACTACTTCGGGCGCCTGTTCGACGACCGCCAGACGCGGATAGTGGTGATGCGAGGCGCAGGCCGCGCCTTCTGCGCTGGGCTCGACATCAAGGAGAGCCAGGCCGGTCAGGCCGCGCCGTTCGGGGCCGGCTTCGGCTTCCAGGGCGCGCTGGCCGACGTCTACATCAAGATGCGCCGCTGCCCGCAGCCGATCCTGGCGCTCGTGCACGGTCCCGCGTGCGGCGGCGGCTTCGCCTTCGCGCTGGCGGCCGACATCCGCATCGCCGGCGAGAGCGCGCGAATGAACGCCGCCTTCATCAAGCTGGGGCTGTCGTCCTGCGACATGGGCGTCAGTTACTTCCTGCCGCGGCTCGTGGGAGTCTCGGTGGCCTCCGAGCTGATGCTGACCGGGCGGTTCATTCATGCGCCGCGCGCGCTGGCGACAGGGCTGGTCTCCGAGGTGGTTCCGGACGATCGGCTGGAGGCGGCCGCCCAGCCCTACCTCGACGAGATGCTGGCCGCCTCGCCGATGGGGCTCCGCCTTACCAAGGAGGGGCTCGCGATGGCTGTCGACGCGACCAGCCTGCAGGCGGCGATGGCGATCGAGAACCGGAACCAGGTGCTCTGCAGCCGCACCAACGACTTCGCCGAGGGCCGCCGCGCGTTCCTGGAGAAGAGAGCGCCGGTCTACACGGACAGCTGACCGCCGGCGTTCAGACGTCGAGGTCGTCGGAGACGAACTCGGCGTTCTCCTGGATGAAGGCGTAGCGGCGCTCGGGGCGGCGGCCCATCAGGTCTTCGACGAGGCTGGCGACCGTCTCCTCGGCTCTGGGCAGGCTGATGCGGGCCATGGACCGGGTCTTCGGGTCCATGGTCGTCTCCTTCAGCTGCGCCGGCATCATTTCGCCGAGGCCCTTGAAGCGGCCAATCTCCGGCTTCTTGCCCTTGAACGTGCTCGCAAGCAGCTCGTCCTTGTGGGCGTCGTCGCGCGCATACTCGGTCTTGCCGCCGTGGCTCAGGCGATAGAGCGGGGGCAGGGCGAGGTACAGCTTCCCGGACCGGATCAGCTCCGGCATCGTGCGGTAGAAGAAGGTGATCAGCAGCGAGGCGATGTGGGCGCCGTCGACGTCCGCGTCGGTCATGATGATCACGCGGTCGTAGCGCAGCGCCTCCTCGCGGTAGCGCGCGCCGGTCTCGACGCCGAGCGCCAGCGTGAGGTCCGCCAGCTCCTTGTTGGCGCGCAATTGGTCGAGGCTGGCGGAGGCGACGTTCAGGATCTTGCCGCGCAACGGCAGGATCGCCTGCGTGCGCCGGTCCCTGGCCTGCTTGGCCGAGCCGCCGGCGGAGTCGCCCTCGACGATGAAGATCTCCGCGCCGTCGACAGCGCCTCCCGAGCAGTCGGCGAGCTTGCCGGGCAGGCGCAGCTTGCGCGTCGCCGAGGCCCGCGCGACCTCCTTCTCCTTGCGTCGTTTCAGCCGCTCCTCGGCGCGCTCGACGACGAAGGCGAGGAGGCCGGCGGCGGCTTTCGGCTGGCCGGCCAGCCAATGGTCGAACGGATCGCGCAACGCGCTCTCGACCAGGCGCTGGGCGTCCGCCGAAGAGAGCCGCTCCTTGGTCTGGCCCTGGAACTCGGGGTTGCGGACAAAGACGCTGATCAACGCGCCGGCCTCGGCCATCACGTCATCGGCCGTGATGATCGCGCCGCGTTTCTCGCCGACGAGTTCCGCGTAGGCCTTGAGGCCGCGGTTCAGCACCGCGCGCAGGCCCGCTTCGTGCGTGCCGCCCTCGGGGGTCGGAATGGCGTTGCAGTAGGAGCGGATGAAGCTGTCGGACTCGCCGAAGCCGTCCGGCGTCCAGGTAACCGCCCACTCGACCGCCCCCGCCTCGCCCTGGCGCTCGATGCGTCCGCAGAACGGCTCCGGCGTCACCGTGGTGAGTCCCTCGGTCGTCTCGGCCAGGAAGTCGGCGAGGCCGTTGGGGAACCGGAACGTCGCCTCGGGCGGCGTCCCGTCGCCGATCAGCGCTGGATCGCAACGCCAGCGGATCTCGACGCCGCGGTAGAGGTAGGCCTTCGAGCGCGCCATCCGGTGCAGGCGCGCGGGCCGGAACGCGACGTCCTCACCGAAGATCACCGGGTCGGGGGTGAAGGTGACCTGGGTGCCGTGCTTGCGGGTGGGCCCGAGCTTCTCCAACTTCGAGGTCGGCTTGCCGCGCGAGAAGGTCTGGCGCCACTCGAAGCCGTCCTTCCAGACTGTCACCTCGACCCGCTCCGAAAGCGCGTTGACCACCGAGACGCCGACCCCGTGCAGGCCGCCGGAGGTCTCGTAGGCCTTGCCAGAGAACTTCCCGCCCGAGTGCAGCATGGTCATGATGACCTCGAGCGCGGAATAGCCCGGGAATTTCGGGTGGGGGTCGACCGGCATGCCGCGGCCGTCGTCCTTCACCGTCAGCGCGCCGTCCGCCGTTAGGCTCACTTCGATCAGCTTGCCGTGGCCGTTGACGGCCTCGTCCATCGAGTTGTCGAGCACCTCTGCGAAGAGGTGGTGCAGCGCCCGCTCGTCGGTGCCGCCGATGTACATGCCCGGCCGCTTGCGAACGGGCTCCAGGCCCTCGAGAACCTCGATGTCCTTCGCCGAGTAGCTCGACCCCGGCCGGGGCTCGTGACTCTCGGCCAGCGGCGCGGCGGGCGACGGGTTCAGCGCGTCGTCGAACAGGGAAGGCTGGGCCGAGGACTTGGGCATCGTGGAGATTTAGCAGCGATTCGAGCCGGCGGCTCGCGCCGGGTCAGCGCGGCGCCCCGGCCAGGATGATGCGCGATGGGGGCGTCGCGAAGGTGATCGCCGCGTTCGCCGGGACGCGTCGGGGCTCGACGTAGAAAGTGGGGCCGAGGCCCTTGAAGGCGGCGGTGCTGGCGAGCGGCTTAGCGGCGCCGCCGCCGGCGTCCACCGCCGCCCCGGCCGCGCCGGGGAAGTAGGCGCAGGTGATCGGCGCGACCTGCGCGCCCTCGGCGGCCTTGGCGATCGCACCGTTCAGCTGCGCGAGCGAGGCGGTGAGGTCGGCGACGGCGATGCGGGGCGCAGGCGCGATCGCCGCGCGCGGCTCGATCTCGAAGCCGAAGTCGGGGCCGTCGATCTGGAACTGCGCCTTGCTCGTCAACACCTCGAGCGTCGGCAGCGCCACGACCCAGCCCTCGCCGTCGAGGCCGAGTGGGGCTCGTGCGCCGTCGGCGCCGATGATCGTCGCCTTGGCGTCGGGCGCGGGCCGGTTGTTGCGGATGGCGCGGTAGGCGAAGTTGAAGCGATCCCGCGCCGCCGGGGGCAGCTTGAGGTAGGTCTCGAGCATCAGGAAGGCGTCGGTCAGCGGCACTCTCGGCGCGGCCCGCGCCAGACCGGGCGCGAGGACGGCGGCGCCAAGGGCTGCGAGCAGGCTGCGTCTATGCACGGAGGCGCGCTAGGCCGGGACGCGGCCGAAGCGCTCGACGGAGCGTTGGCGCGCCTTCGCCGCTTCGACGTCGCGGTCGCGGGGCGGGGCGGCGGTCTCGAGACTGGTCAGCAGCCGCGTCGCGGCCTCGGCGACCTCGTCGATCGCGCGGATGAACGCCAGCTCGTTGGATTTCGATGGGGCGTTGTAGCCGCTGAGCTTACGCACGAATTGCAGCGAGGCGGCGCGGATCTCGGCGTCGGTCGCCGGCGGGTCGAAGTTGAAGAGCGTCTTGATGTTGCGGCACATGACGGGCGCCTCTCATGTCTTCTTGGGATGTCCGCCCAGCAGGATGCGCGAGGGGGGGCGGGCGAACATGACCGACCGGGCGGTCGCCATGGCCGCCGGCTCGATGTAGGCGACCGGGCCGAGCTGCGGGAACGTGTACGTGGGCAGCGGCGCCGTTCGTCCGTCGGCGAGCGCCGCCTGCGCGCCGCCGGCGTCCGGGAAGTAGGCGGTGGTGAACTTGGGGACCACGAAGCTGAGGGCGCCGGCGAACTTGACGACGTCCTTGTTGACCTGGACGAGCGCCATGTTGAGCTCGCCCACGTCGATCCGGTTCGACGGAGCGATCGCGCAGCGCAGCTCGGGCCCAAGCTGGAACGGCGCGCTCTCGATGGCGACCTGGGCGCCGCTGGTGAGCAGCGCGAGGTCTGGCAGGCGCGTGACGATGCCCTGACGGTCGAATCCGATCGGAATGTGGGCGCCGCCCGGCGCCAGGATGCTCGCCTTGACGTCGGCGACCGGGTGTTTGTCGCGGTAGGCGCGGTAGGCGAGGTAAAAGTGGCTGCGGTCGGAGAACGGCAGCTTGAGGTAGGCGGTCAGGAACGGAAACAGCTTGTCGAGTGAGACGACGTCGGCCGCCAGCGCCGTGCGGGGCGCCGCTGCGGCCGCGGCCATCAGAGCCAGCATCGAGCGTCGGCGCATGGGATTCTCCCCGGCCATTTGGCCATTGCGGAGCGGATTGCTAGCGCGGTTTGCCGTCGTTCACCATACCGCCGCTTGCCGCGCGAGGCCGCGACCGCCTACGGTTGCCGTAACGAGAGGTGTTGAAGCACGGCGACGAGGGAGGATGGCATGGGCCATATCAGCGCGGTTGATCAGGAAAGCGGCCGCAAGTTCTATCTCGACGATCCTGACGACCTCCTGCCTGGCGAGAAGGTGACCTTCATCCTCAACCTGCACGGCGGCGGCTCGGTCGGTCAGTGGCAGCGGCTCTACTTCCCGGCGGCGGACTACAAGAACCCGTACCGGCTTGTCGTGGCGACGCCCTCGGCGGCGACCAAGGAGCCGGCCCGGCGCTGGGTGGGCGAGGCGGACGATGCGCACCTGCGCAACATCGTGCGCTATGTGTTCGACAAGTACGGGGTGGAGAACATCCGCGCATTCTGGCTGGCCGGCCATTCGCAGGGCGGCGCGACCTCGCACCGCCTGCTGCGCGAGGACCCGTTCTTTCAGGACCGCGTCGACGGCTTCCTGAGCCTCTCGGGCGGCCGGATCGGGCCGGCGACGCGGGCCGAAGGCGCGGGACCGCCGTCACCGCCCGGACAGGAGCGGCCGGCCATGCCGCGCATGGCGCCGCCCGAGCCGCCGCCCTGCGATCTCTCGCACATCTTCACGGTCGGCGAGCACGAGATTGCGAGCCTGCCGGAGACCTCGCCGTGGGCCGAGAAATACGGCGCCGGCCCGCGCGAGCGGCGTCCCGACATCGTCGACACCGAGGCCGGCCAGATCTACGACACCATGCGCGACGGCTATTCGACCAGGCAGTGGGGCCTGAAGCCGGCGCCAGGGACCGCGCAAGTCTGGGTCTATCCGGGCGCGCGGGACGGCCGGGTGATCGCCGACGTGGTGCGGCTGAACAAGGGCCACACCGAGGGGCTGGAGCCGCGGGTGACCGAGGCGATCGTAGCGCTGATGGTCTCCGCTCCTGGCGGCAAGGTGCAGCGGGCCGAGGCGGCGACCGCGGGGGCCTAGGCAAACGCCTTCTGTCGCGGGGCGTCGAAGACTGGCGCCCGCGCGTCCGGCGCCATACCGTGATTACGAAACTCACGGGAGGCGCCGCATGCCGCACATCACCGCCGTCGACGAAGCAACGGGCCGCAAGTTCTATCTCGACGATCCGGACGACCTGAAGCCGGACGAGCCGGTGACGTTCCTGCTGAACTTGCACGGCGGCGGCTCGGTGGGGGCCTGGCAGCGGGCCTACTTTCCGGCGCAGGACTACAGGAACGCCTATCGGCTGGTGATCGCCACGCCGTCGGCGGCGACCAAGGAGCCGATGCGGCGCTGGGTCGGCGATGCGGACGATGCGCACCTTCGCAACATCGTCCGCTTCGTCTTCGACAAGTACGGCGCCCGCCGGATCAAGGCCTTCTGGCTGGTGGGCCACTCGCAGGGCGGCATGACCTCGAACCGGCTGTTGCGCGAGGACCCGTTCTTCGCCGACCGCGTCGACGGCTGGCTCAGTCTCTCTGGCGGCCGGCTGGGGCCGATCGAGCTGCCGGACAGCTTCTTCGCGCCGCACGGCGGCGAGCGCCCGCGCTTCCCCGAGGGTGCGCCAAGGCCGGGCTTTGCGTCGCCGCCCGAAGCGGATTTCTCGTTCATCTTCGCCACTGGCGAGCACGAGATGAAGGCGCTGCCCGAGACCTCGCCGTGGGCTGAGAAATACGGCGCCGCCCGGCGCGAGCGGCGCCCTGACATCGTCGATGTCCAGCCGGGTCAGATCCACGACACGCGCTTCGGCGGCCCGGACGGGCGCAAGTCGACCCCCGCCTGGGGGCTCGAGCCGCGGCCGGGGACGGCGCAGATGTGGGTCTATCCGGGCGCCAGGGACGGCCGCGTGATCGCCGACGTCGTCCGCCTCGACAAGGGTCACACCGAGGGCCTGGAGCCGAAGGTGACCGAGGAGCTGATCAAGCTGATCGTATCTGCGCCGGGCGGCAAGGTGCAGGCGGCGGAAGCCGCGGCCGCTGGGGCGTAGCGTCCAGGATCGCTGCGAGAGGGTGCGTGGTTCGAAGACGCGCCCTCGCGGGCGCTCCTCACCATGACGAAAGGGACAAGTCGCCAACGCTCGTCATCCTGAGGAGCCCGCATCGCGGGCGTCTCGAAGGACGCGCCGAAGGCTCGCTCGCCGTCGCCCCGGGTATGCGCCATAGGGCGCGAGACTAGGGAGAGAGGGGGGCCCCCGTTCACCCCGTCGCGCCGGAGGAGGTGTCAGGCTCGTCCTCGGGCTTCTGGCCCGGGGCGCAGGGGCCGAGATACTTGGCCTCGGTGTGGCTCTTGATCACCTGCGGCGGCCGGCCCTGCATCTGCATGGTCATGGTTCCGTCGGAGACCATGCTCGACTGGAAGTCGCCGGTCGCCACGGTGTGAGCGGTGAAGTGGTAGGCGCCGTTCGGGGCGCCGCAGTCCATGTCCATGACGATCGCGCCGAGGAAGGTGCGTTTGAAGCTCATCTGCGAGCAGTTCTTCGGCAGCTTGATGTTGGGCATCTTGCCCGAGAGGCAGCTGGTGGTCGTGTCCGGGTGGCCGTCGCCGTCGTCGATCACGTTCTGCCAGAGCCCGGCTCGCGGGCGAGGCAGGGCGGAGAAGTCGATCACCGTGTCCGGCCCGCCTTGAGCTTGCGCGCCCGGCGCTGCGGTCGCCCCGGCCGGGCCGGCGGCGGTCGCGTTGCCCCCTTTTGGCCCGCAGGCGCCGAGGAGGCAAAGGCCCGCAGCAGCGAGCGCAAGCGTGGTCGGCTTCATCCGGTGAGTCTCCCGTCCGTCGTGTCACGCAGACCGTAGCACGGGGCTGGGCCCAGCCGGCAAGCTGCTGACGTCCGTGCGTCGCAGGCCAGCGCAAGAATGGGCGAGGGAGGATCGCATGGAAAACTGGAAGTTGCCCTGGGAGGGCGGATGCCGCTGCGGCGAGGTGCGCTTTCGCGTGACGAGCCCGCCGTTAATGGTCAACGCCTGCCACTGCGCCGGCTGCCAGCGGATGACCGCCAGCGCCTATGCTCTGACGATGACGCTGAACGTCGACGGTTTCGAGGTGACCCTTGGCGAGCCGGTGTTGGGCGGCATGCGTCAGGAGCCGAAGCACTACCACTGCCCAGCCTGCAAGAGCTGGATGTTCACCAAGCCCTCGGCGATGCCCTGGATGGTGAACATGCGCCCAACGATGCTCGACGACCACGCCTGGGTGCGCCCGTATCTCGAGCTCTTCCGCGGCGAGGGCTTTGCCTGGGCGGAGACCGGCGCGAAGCACTCGTTCGAGACGTTCCCGCCCGAGGCCGAGTGGCCGAACCTGATCGCCGCCTTCGCCGCCGAGGGCGCGCAGCCGTAGCGGCGGCCCCAGGCGGCTGGAGACAGCGAACGTCAGAGCATCCGAGGTCGGACCAGCGCGTGGTAGATGACAAGCACCACGATCGCGCCGACCGCGGCAACGAAGATGCTGTAGAGGTTGATGCCGCTGACGCCCGAGTGGCCGAAGAGGTGGAACAGATAGCCGCCGACGAACGCGCCGACGACGCCGAGCACGATGTCCATGATCAGGCCTTCGCCGCGGCGGTTGACGACCATGCTGCCGATCCAGCCGGCCAGGAGGCCGACCACCAGCCAGGATAAGAATGACATAGAGGCTTTCCTCCGATCGATCCCGTGTGCAGGGCCCGGCTTGGCCACCGGGCATGAGGAAGGAAAGGCGCAAGCCGCGCCGCGGTTCCGCGCCGCCGCGGTTCGAGACCTCGGGCTAAGAACCTTCAGTTACCGGAAAGGCCTGTGAGGCGGACGTAGTAGCCGTCGGGGTCGGTGACGCGGAAGTCGGTCAGGCCCCAGGGCTGGCGGACCAGCGGGGATACCTTGGCCGGATCGGCCGTCGTTGCCTGGCGGTGTGCGGCCTCGATGTCGTCGACCATCACGACGATCTCGACGCCGAGGCCGCGTCGCTCGGCGCCGCGCGGCTTGGCGGGGTGGCCGTGCGGCAACGCGCTGGCGGCGTTGAGGCCGACGATGGCGCCGGGCCGGCCGACCGAGGTGTAGCCGCTGGGATCGGCGCGGATGACCTCGAAGCCGAGCACGCCTGTGTAGAACGCGGCCGACCGCGCCGGATCGTCGACGAACAGCTCGATCCGGAGCCCGGGCCGGGTGGACTCGGTGTCGCGGGACATTCAGCCTCCGACGGCTCCTCAGGGATGGCTAAGCAGACGGCCGCCTCAGGCGTCCTGGTAGAGGTCGCGGAAGTTGCCGGCGAAGAACTTGGCCTTGGCGGCCGCGTCCACATCGGCCAGCGCGCGGTCGAAACGGCCGAGCGGGTCGCGCCCGCCCTCTGCGTGCGGGTAGTCGGACGAGAAGAGGTAGAGCTCGGGCGCGGACTCGGCGATGAACGCGGCCACGTCCTCGAACGGGTAGGGAGTGAAGCGCAGCTGCGCTCGAATCTGCTCCGACGGGCGCCGGCGCATCTCGGCGAGGAAGGGTTCGGACTTGGCCCAAATCTCGTGCGCGTGGTCGAGGCGGCGGATCATGTCAGGCGCCCAGCCGGCGCCGAGCTCAATCACCGCGCCGCGCAAGGTCGGATGCCGCTCCAGCACGCCATCGAGCACCAGCACTGAGATGAACTTCTGCGCCGCTTGGTGGATCACCGTCAGGTCCTTCGAGCCGATCACCTCGGCGCCGCCGCGGGCGGTGCGCCGGCCGGGCCGGCCGTCGTTCATCCAAGGGCTCTCGATGCTGAGCGGCGAGGAGCCGACGTGGAGGATGAAGGGCAGCCGCCGCTCAGCCAGCAGCGCCCAGATCGGCTCGTGGTCGACGTGGCCCGGCGAGCGGCCGCCGGGCGGCGCGGCGGCCACCCAGACGGCGCCGAGGCCAAGCGCATGCGCATGCTCGATCTCGGAAATCGCGAGCGCCACGTCGTCGAGCGGGACGATGGCCACGCCGATCAGGCGTCTGTCGCCCTGGCAGAAAGCGGCGACCGCGCGGTTGTGGGCGCGGGCGGCGGGGTAGGCCACGGCCAGCTCCGCCTCGAAGATCGGGCGCGCGCAGAACGACGAGAAGATCACCTGCCGCTCGAAGCCCAGCAGGTCGAGCGCGGTGGACCGCTCGGCGCCGCTGAACGAGCCCAGCGCCTCGTGCCACTTCGGCCCGCGAGTCAACCCGTCGCCGAGCGCGACCAGCTCGGCCACGCGCGCCGGAGCGTGGCCGGCCTTGCCGACGTGGCCGCCGGGATTGAACTGCCCGGTCGCGAGCGAGCCCAGCGCCGGCATCGCCTCGCGATCGGCCGGATCGGCGTGGCGCGTGAGGAAGTCGGGCAGCTCCATCAAGTGGCTGTCCGCGTCGCAGATGATGCGCCCGTTGGCGTAGGTCATGACGGTGGCCCTCCAATGGCGGCTCGGCGGTCAAGCTCGGGGTGCGTCGCGACGCAGAGCTCCGGCCACCGACCGGTCGAGCGCCAATAGTCCATCAGACCGAGCCGCGCGGCCAGCGTCCAGAAAACCGCGGGGCCGCGTTCTAGGGGGCGAGGGCGCCTTCGCGCCCCGCGCTTGACCGGAGGCCTCTGCCGGGCCTGACTAGGAAGCCGGAGGAATAGACCGTCATGCCCAGCCTGAAGCACCTGCCCGCGGACGCGCCGGCCGACCAGATCGCCGCGCTGCTCGACAGCGATGGGGCCCTGATCCTCGACGCCGTGCTGACGCCCGAGCAGGTCGCGGCGGTGAGGGCGGAGATCGATCCGTACGTCGAGGCGACCGCCAATGGGCGGGACCAGTTCACGGGGTATGCGACGACCCGCACCGGAGCGCTGGTCGCGCGCTCGCCGGCCTGCCGCGAATTGGTGATGAATTCAACAATTCTCGGGGCTTGCGACGTTTTCCTGAAGCGCGCCTGCGACCGCTACCAGCTTCACCTGACGCAGGTGATCCGTATCCGCCCCGGGCAACCGCGGCAGGTGCTGCATCGCGACCGGCTCGCCTGGGGCGGCTGGCTGAGGGACGTCGAGCCGCAGCTGAATACGATCTGGGCGATCACCGATTTCACCGAGGAGAACGGCGCGACGCAGGTCGTGCCCGGCAGCCCCTCGTGGCCTGAGAGCCGACGGGCCGAGCCGCACGAGATCGGCTACGCCGAGATGAAGGCGGGCTCGGTGCTGATCTATTCCGGCTCGGTGATCCACGGCGGCGGCGAGAACCGCTCGGCCGGCGACCGGGTGGGCATCAACATCACCTACTGCCTCGGCTGGCTGCGCCAGGAGGAGAACCAGTACCTCTCGTGCCCGCCGGCGATCGCCCGCACGCTCGATCCGAAGCTGCAGGCGCTGATCGGCTATGCGATGGGCAGCTACGCGCTCGGATACTTCTCGCCGCCGCTGCCGCCGGGCCAGGGGCCGGAGGTGGCGCCGCCGCAGTTCGCGCTCGGCGCCGACGCGGCCGGTTGGGGCGAAGACCTGCTTGAGATCGTCAGCGAGCGCCAGCGGGCGAAGCTGAAGGGCGTCAGCTGACCCGCGCGCGGATCTCGCCACGGCCCTTGTAGAGCTCCCAGAACGTGTTCGCGATCCGCGCGGGGTCGATGGCGGGGCCGCCGCTGTCGTAGGCGGTGCCCTTGACCGCGCCGGCGATCATCACCTCGCCGACGTAGACGCCCTGGTCCTTGAGCTGCGCGGCCAGGAGGCCGACGAGCTTGTGCTTGGCGGCGTTGGCGAGGGCGAGGCCCATGGTCTTCAGGCCCACCGCGACCGCGTCGATCTGGGGCGAGAGCTCGCCGAACGCGCCGTTCGTGACGAGGACCGCACCGTCGCCGGCCGCCTTCAGGTCGGGCAGGGCCGCCTGGACCGCGGCCAGCAAGCCGACGACGGCGACGTCGAAGACGCCCCGCACGGCCGCCGGATCGGCCGCGATGAGGTCGCCCGCGTCGCCGCCGTAGGCGTTCCAGTGGATGGCCGTGATCGGGCCGAGCGCCGCGCGCGCCTGGCCGATCGCTGCGGCGATCGCCACCGGATCGCTGGCGTCGGCCGGGACTGCGGCGGCGTTGACACCTTTGGCCTTCAGCGTCTGCACGCCGGCGTCGAGCTTGCCGGCGCTGCGCGCGACGAGCGCGACGGAAAATCCTTCGGCGGCGAACTTCTCGGCCACCGCGCTCGAGACGCCCGGCCCGAACCCGATCACGACGATGGTCTTGGACATAGCGGCATCCTCTGGCGTTCGCGGTCAAAGCCATCCCCTAGGCCAAACCGCGGCGAATGTCGCTCGCGAGCGCCTTCAGGACAGGAGCAAGCCGCCGTCGACGATCAGCACCTGGCCGGTCGTGAAGGTCGCGCGCAAAGCCGACCCCGCCCGGTCCGCCGCGCCACGAGAGCAGCAGCTTGGCGAACGGCGTGCTTGCGCCGAAAAAGGGCGGCCGAAGCCAGCGCCATCGGCGCGCCCGGCCAGGCGTCGGCGCCGCGCCCTGCGGTCACGGACGGGAAGCCATCAGATCTAACATCGTGAGATGCGAGCATAGGCCGGATCGACGGCCACGGTCAGCACCTGTCTCCGGCGCCCCGGAGGGCGCGAAGAACCGCCTCCGCGACCTTCGGCGCGGCGGTGTCGGGGAAGGGCGCGACGGCGCTGACGTTGATCTCGCAAAGCACGTAGGTGTCGGCGCCGTCGGCGGTCTTCGGACCGTAAAGGAAGTCGGCGTCCCAGAGCGCCGGCAGCCGCTCGGTCGGGATGCCGAGCAGCGCCTGCATCTGCGGGACCCATTCGTCTTGCATCTTCCGCCGCAGCGCTTGGAACGGCGCCGCCTCGGGCGGATGCATGATGCGCGGGCCGGGCTGAGCAGCCACTGAGTCAGGTCCTTCGGGCGGAGGCGGGATCAGCGCCCTGATCAGCTGCTGGCCGTAGCCGACCACCTCGGCGCCCGAGAGGTAGCAGCGGATCATGCCATCGGGCAGGCGAGGCTGGAACGCCTGGTCGATCAGCCGGCCGTCGCCGGCGAAGTACCGCTCACAGTCCGTGATGAACGCTCCGAGCGTGGTCTCGAGAGGGACGCTGCCGCGCTGGGCATGGAGCACGCGCACCGTTGCTGCGACGTCCGGCGTCGCCGAAGGCGCCGCCAGCAGCTCGACTTTCCAGACGCCTTGGCCGCCGTTGCCGCGGTATTGCTTGAGCACGCGCGGGCCCGTCGCGGCGATGCGCGCCGGAAACCGGCGGCGGAAGTCCTCCAGCGTCGGATAGAGCTCGGTGTCCGCGCCCCAGCCGAGGCTTCGCGTCCGGAAGAGCACCTCCTTCGTGCCCATCTCCAGGATCACGTCTGGATGAGCGCTGACCCAGACCCCGCGGGCGGCGACGTCGCGCAGCAACGTGTCGAGTCGCGATCGGTCCTTGCCCTCGCTCAACGGATCGACCCAGACGAGGGCGCCGTCGCAGGCCAGCATTTGCGCCCGCGCCTGCTCCAACGCGTCGTCGCCGTAGACAACCGGTACGCCAGTCAGCCCGAGCCTGGCGAGCTCGGCGAAGATCAGGCTGAGCCGCGTCCGCTCCGGCGCGGGAGGCGGAGCGTGGGGGTCGCCGCGCCAGACGAGCGCGATGCGGCCGCCGCCCGCAGCGTTCCCTTCGAGAAGGCTGTCCGTGGTCTCGTCCATGGTCGCTCCGACTCTCCCGCATAGGGAGGCTGGAGCGGGTCTTGGACGGCGCGCCGTCTGACCGGGCGCCCGCGCTGGCCCGGTGAGCGCCTGATAGGCCCGAAGCGGCCCGACGCGCAAGCGGCGCCGGCATAGCGTACGCAGAGCCGTGTGGCGGGAGCCAGGCCGAACCAATTGCCAGGCTTGGTGGCGCGTGGCTAAGTCGTTCGAGGAGCGTGCGCTGCACGGGGCGTCACCCGGAAGTCTGGCTCCCTATCGCCGGCCCCGAGCCTTGGCCGGCGGGGCCGGCGCGTCACCGGGTATCGGCAGAGTACGGCTCACGCGGCGGGCGAACGGCCCGACGGAGGAGGGGCGACGATGCTCGAGACAGTGACACTCGGCGGCGGGCGCGCGACGCTCGGCGCCAGTGACGTGACGGCGCTGCGCGGGGCGATGGTCGGCGCTGTGCTGGCTGCGGGCGACGACGGCTACGAGGCCGCGCGCCGGGTCTGGAACGGCAACATCGACCGCCAGCCGGCGCTGATCGCCCGCTGCGTCAGCGTGGCGGACGTCCAGCACGCGGTCGTCTTCGCCAAGCGCCACGGGCTGTTGCTGGCCGTGCGGGGCGGCGGCCACAGCGCGCCCGGCTACGGCGTCAACGACGGCGGCATGGTGATCGATCTGACGCCGATGAAGGCGATCGTCGTCGACCCCGGCCGACGGACTGCACGCGCCGAGGGCGGCGTGCTCTGGCGCGAGCTCGACGCGGCGACGCAGGAACACGGTCTGGCGGTGACCGGGGGCACCGTCTCGAACACCGGCATCGCCGGCCTCACCCTCGGCGGCGGCATCGGCTGGCTGTCCGGCAAGTACGGCGCGACCGTCGATAGCCTGCTCTCGGCCGAAGTGGTCACCGCCGACGGCAGGGTCGTCGTCGCCAGCGCGCAGCGACACCCGGACCTGTTCTGGGCGCTCAGGGGCGGCGGCGGCAACTTCGGCGTCGTCACCACTTTCGAGTACCGGCTCTACCTGGTCGGCCAGGTGCTGGGCGGGCTGGTGCTGCATCCGCTGGCGGCGGCGGCGGACCTGCTGAAGTTCTATCGCGAGGCCGTCGCCACGCTGCCGGACGAGGGGGAGGTGAACGCCGGGCTGCTGACCCTACCCGACGGGACGCGGGTGGCCGGGTTGGTGATGGGGTACAATGGCGACCTGGCGGCCGGAGAGGCCGCGCTGGCGCCGTTCAGGGCCTTTGGCGCGCCGATCGCCGACATGGTGCGGCCGATGTCGTATGGCGAGCGGCAGGTGCTGCTGGACGAGCCCAATGCGACACACGGCCTGCACCGATACTGGCGTTCGGCGTTCACGGAGCAGATGTCGGACGAATTCATCCGTATCATGATCGACGGTGCGAACCACTTCAGCTCGCCGATGAGCGCGCTCCTGATGTTCTACATGCACGGCGCGATGACCCGGGTAGGCGAGAGCGAGACCGCCTTCGCCGCGCGTCGGCCGCAGTGGGACATCGACGTGATCGGACAGTGGGCCGATCCGGCCGAGAGCGAGCGCCACATCGCCTGGGTGCGCGAGCTTTGGGCGCAGCTGGAGCCGGAGCTCGCGGGCAGCGTCTACGTCAACCACATCTCGACCGACGACGCGCCGGAGAAGGTTCGCGCGTCCTTCGGCCCGAACTACGCGCGCCTGCGCCAGGTGAAGGCGACCTACGACCCCGACAACCTGTTTCGTTTCAACTCCAACATCCCGCCGGCGTAGCGGGGCTCGCGCATCCCGAGGCGCGCACCCTGGGGACGAAATTGTGCTTGACTACTGTGTGACACGATGTACCGTGTCGCACACTATACGCGGTGGCACATGGTCGAAGTCGGCGAACAGGTCGGACCCAAGCTGGAACTGGAGCTGCGGCGCGGCGTCGTGGTTATCGCGGTGCTCTCCCAGCTGACGACGCCGCAGTACGGTTACTCGCTGCGCCAGGCGCTGGCGGCCAAGGGCATGCCGATCGAAGAGGGCACGCTCTACCCGTTGCTGCGCCGCCTGGAGGGCCAGGGCCTGCTCGCCAGCGAATGGCGGATCGAGGACGGGCCCCCGCGCCGCTACTATTGGCTGAGCCACGAGGGCGCAGCCGCGTTGAAACGCCTGGCCGCCGACTGGCGCGGCCTGGTCTGCACGATGGAAGGCCTGTTGGCCTGAGGACGAGGAAGATGGACGCCCACACGGTGATCGAAGCCTATGTGCGCGACGTGACGGCCCGCCTGCCGAGCCGCGGACGCGCCGACGTCGCGATGGAGTTGCGCGCACTGTTGAACGAGGAGCTCGCCGCGCGGGCCAGGGACGCCGGACGCCCGGCGGACCAAGCAATGGCGATGGACCTGCTGGCGGGCTTCGGCCCCCCGAGCCAGGTCGCCCAGCGCTACCGCCCGGAGGCGCCGCTGATCGATCCGGCCGACACTCGGCCGTTCCTGGTCGCCGCGCTGGTCGGCGCCGCCGTCCTCGGAGCCCTCGCCTCGGTCGCCCAGCCGCACGCGCCGCAGAATTCGCTCACCAACGCCGTGCTCGCTTGGCTCGGCGTGCTGGTGGTGGTCTTCGCCATACGCAGTTGGGCGAAGCGGCGGTGGCCGGCGCTCGGCGCATGGCGACCGCGCGACCCCGACCAGGCGAGCCGACCGGGGGTCGCCGCGCTGGTGGCCGTCATGGCGCTTGGCATCGTCTGCTACGGAGCGCCTGACCGGATCTTCGCAGCCTTCACCGGCGGCGCGCGTCTGCCCGCAACTCTGGCGTATGACCCTGGATTCGCGGCGACACGTCTGCCCTGGCTGCTCGCCGTCTGGGGGCTGACTGCGGCGCTTTACGCGTGGATCGCCATCGTCGGCCGCTGGCGCCCGTTGACCCGGCGGGTCGACGCCGCCTCGAAGCTCGGCGTCGTGCTGATCCTCGCCTGGTTCCTGGCCGACGGACCGATGTTCCAGGCCGCCGCGACCGACCGCACGGTCAAGGCCTGGCTCGCGTTGATCGTGATCGGGCTTCTCGTTGAGGCCACGATCAAGATCATCGGCATCGCCCGCGCCGCCCAGCCGACGCCGCCGAACGCGCCTGGAGTGGCGGCCTAGCGGCGACGGTTCGGGCAGACGCCAGTCGCCGGCGCTTCGGCGGCGGATCGGCCCACCAGGTCGGGCTACCCCGCCGCGGTCGCCATCGCAGGGAGGGTCTGGCGGAGGATCTGGCCGGCGCGGTCGCCGGTCAGCTCGTCGCCCTCGAGCGCGACCTCGCCATTCACCAGCACCGCCCGGTATCCCTGGCCGCGCTGGATGTAGCGCGGCGCGCCGCCCGGGAAGTCGTTGACCATCTGCGGTTGCAGTGCGCCGACCTTGCCCGGATCGAACACCGTCACGTCGGCGCGCTTGCCGGGCGCCAGCACGCCGCGGTCGGTGAGGCCCAGCACCCGCGCCGGCCCGGAGGTCAGGCGGCGCACGCCGTCTTCGAGGCTGAAGAGTCCGCGCTCGCGCACCCAGTAGGCCAGCACGAAGCTGGCCCAGTCGCCGTCCATGATCTGCGAGACGTGCGCGCCGGCGTCGCCAAGGCTCGGGAAGGCGTGGTCGCCGCGGATCACCTCACTGAGCTCGTCGACGTTCTGCGAGAACATGCGGAAGCAGAAGAAAGCCCGTCCTTCCGCCTCGCGCGAGAGACGGAGGAAGAGCTCGGGGAAGGTCTCGCCGGACAGGGCGGCGAACTTGTCGACGCTGACCTCGTCCCTGGCCGCATAGACCGGCGTCTCGCCGGAGCCGAGGTAGAACACCTGCGACAGCGGCAGGCGCACCTCGGCCTCGGCCGCGAGGCGGGCGGCGAATGCCGGATCGCGGACGGCGGCGAGGCGGCCCGCCGCGTCCTTGCCGCGCAGCTCGTCCCACGCCGGCCCGCGGAACGGCAACAGGCCGTAGAGGCTGAAGAGGAAGCCAGAGCCGCGAACGTGGGTGATGGCGGTGATGTCGCGCCCGGCGCAAAGCTCGTCGAGCCGAGCGGCGCTGGCGCGGCCGTCGCCTGGGTTGGGGCCTACGCCGTAACTGAACAGGAGGCGCACGCCGGTCTCGTCGCTGATCTGTTTCAGGTCATCCATCTTGGCGCCCACCGCCTGCATCAGGCCGCCGCGGGCGGCCACGACACGGGAGAGCGCGACAAGCTCGGCGACGTCGGCGAAGGTGCCGGGGATCGATCGGCCGTCGGGCGCTTTGTGCGGCTCGAACCGGTTGGTGGAGAAGCCGAGCGCGCCGCCCGCCATCGCCTCGTCGAGCAGGGCGCACATGCGCTGCAGCTCCTCCGGCGTCGCCTGGTCGTCGAATGAGCGCTCGCCCATGACGTAGTAGCGCAGCGCGCTGTGGCCAACGAGACCGGCGACGTTGACGCCGGGCCGGAGCGTCTCGAGCGTGTCGAGGTATTCGGCGTAGCTTTCCCAGGTCCAGGGCAGGCCCGAGAGGATCGCCTGGCGCGGGATGTCTTCGACTGTCTCCATCATGCCGGCCAGCGTCTCGCGGTCGGCGGGCTTGCAGGGCGCGAAGGTGAGGCCGCAGTTGCCGATCAGCGCCGTCGTGACGCCGTGCCAGCTGATCGGCGTCATCGCCGGATCCCAGCCGACCTGGGCGTCGAGGTGGGTGTGCAGGTCGATGAATCCCGGGCTGACGACGAGGCCCTTGGCGTCGATCTCGCGCCGACCTGCGTTGGCCACTTCGCCGACGGCGCTGATGCGTCCGTCGTCGATCGCCAGATCGCCGATGCGCGCCGGCGCGCCTGTCCCGTCGACGATCGTCCCGCCGCGGATCACGATGTCATGCATGGTGCGTCTTCCTCGCCGTCGTCGTCCGCCGATGCTCGAAGCCTGCCGCCCCGTTGTCAACGCAGACCCGGCGTCAGTCGGCTAGAATGCAGACATGACCACAGACACTCCGATCCGCGTGCGCCAGGCCGAGGCGACGGACGCCCCGGCGCTGGCCGCGGTGCTTCACGACACGTTCGAGAGCACCTGGCGGCCGAACGTCACCGTGGCCGATGCGGAGGCGTTCCGACGCGAGGATCGTCCTAGCCAATATGTGACCGAGCGCGGATTGGACTTCTGGGTGGCCGAGCGGGCGGGCGAGGTGGTGGGGCTGGTCCACTGGGAGGGCGACTTCGTGCACGCGCTGCATGTGCGCGGCGCCGACGCCCGCTCCGGCGTCGGCGGCGCGCTGATGGATCACGCGGAAGCGGAGATCGCGGCGGCGGGGTTCGCGGCCGCGCGGCTGGAGACCGACACGTTCAACCTGGCCAGCCAGGCGTTCTACCGGGCGCGCGGCTACCGCGAGGCCGGCAGATATCCAGACGAGCAATGGAACAGCGGCCTGACGACGATCCTGCTCGTCAAGGCGCTCTCATGAGCGGTCAGTCTCGTACTCGTCGCGCCGCCTGACCCAGGCCTGCGGGTTGCCGCCGGCTTGTTCCTGCCGGCCCTCGGTGTCGACGTTCACTCGGTCCAGTGCGGACCTGGATTCGCGCCTTCGACGTAGGCCTTGAGGCGATACATCAGCTCGCCCCAGGTCGAGTTGCACATCGCGAAGTAGTCGTTCGCGGCCTTCCAGCCGCCATGCGTGAAGCGCAGCATGCTTGCGCCGCCTTCCGGGCTGATGTCCCAGGTGAGGCGGGTGCCGGCCCATTCTGGTTGGTCGCCGTGGCAGCTCCAGACGACCGTCTTGCCCGGCTCGAGCCGTTCGACCGTCATGCGGAACATCACCGACCGCTTGGCGAAGCCGAATTCGGCCTTGCCGCCGACCTTCTCCTCGGCGTTGCTGTCGGCGGTCCACCAGCCGCGCAGGCCAGCGGACGTCGCGACGGCGGCGTACACCCGGTCGGGCGTCGCGGCGATCGGGATCTGGTGCATCAAGTCGGGCATCGTGGGCGCTCCTCAGCGGGATCGACGCGCTGACTGAGATCGCCCTCGACCCAAGAGCCCAATCAGCATCGTTAAAGTATTGAATAAGTGTCTCAGCCAATGTGGCGCGATATGTCACGCGTTCTCGGCTCTTGCAGAGGTATTCGCGCTCTCTCCTCGTCGCCTTCAGCTTCAGCCAGCGCCTAATAGCTTGCGAAGCGCCTTCCCTCTTGGAATCGACGTTATCGCGACCGCGGGCGGCGTCGCAATTCGAGTTGATCAACAGCGGCGGCGCCGCGCGGTTGTCGAGTTACACAATCAGAAGGCGCGTCCGCGCCGCTAGACCCTCGCGGCGTCCGGGCGCAGGTCGAGCAGGCTGAGCGCCGTCAGGATGGCGGAGGCGCCGGCGTAGGTGCGCGGATCGACGCCCGAGATCTGCTTCAGCCGGTTGAGCCGGAAGTAGACCGTGTTGGCGTGCACGCCGAGGGCGTGGGCGGTCGATTTGACGTTGAAACTGCTGTCGGCGAACGCGCGGATGGTGTGGATCAGCTCGCGCGAGGTGCGGTCCTCGGCCGCGTGCAGCCGGCGCGACCAGTCCGGGACCAGTCGACGCGTGAGGGGGTCGGCGCGGCGGACCAGAAGTTCGGGCAGCCGGACGTCAGACGCGCGCACGAGCGGCTGCTCGGCGTTGGCGAACTCGAGGGCCGTCAAGGCCTCCTCGAGCGCATGCGGCAGATGCGAGATCTCTGCGACCTCGCGGCTGACGCCAACACCCGCGGCCTGGCCGTTGGCGGCTCGGCCGGAGAGGCCGGCCCCACGCAGCGCCTGGACGACATCTCCGCCACCGACGATGGCGGCGACCTGGCCATCACGGATGTCGATGAACGCCGTCTGCGGCAGGGCCTGTTCGAGGCGGCGGGCGAGCGAGCGCAGCGCCACCTCGCGGTCGACTTGACGATCGTTCGTCGACAGAGGCCGGGCGACCACCACCGCCAGGCGGGCGCCGGGCCGAGCGCCGCGGAGCGCCCAGAGCCGCCGGAGATCCGGATCGGACGGCTCGACGCCACCCAGCAGATCGCTCATGAGACGCGCGTAGCTGCGCGTCTCATGAGCCGTAGTCAGCGCCTCTTCAACAGCGTGTTCGTCCGCGAGGATGCGGCCAACATGATCGAAAAACGCGATCCAGAACTCCGAGAGCGCGCGCTGGGCCCGCACGACATCCGCCGACGCGCCGTGCCGGTCCAGGGCGTCCTGGGAAAGCTCGGAGTACGACCGGTGCGCGATCCGGTACGCGTGGAGCGAGGCGACCAGGGGCACGCGGTGGCGCGCGCGCCACCGGGCGTGCAGTCGCACGAAGTCGAACGCGTCGATCGCCGGCCGTGACGCCTCGCCGGCGGCAATGTCGGTGATCGCGAGCAGAAGCTCGTTGCAGTGCGCTTTGGACTCCTCGGTGAACGCATCATCGACCGCGTTGCGGTACTCCGGACTCTCGCGCTGCAGGAGCTCGAAGGCGTGACGCCAGATCTCGTCGGCGCGCGGGCGCAGGCCGACGACCACCGTCCGCGCGAGCGGAACGTCCCTGAACCGATCGCTCCAATGCTCGATCAGGGCTTCGGAAGCCAGGTCCGGCATCGACTTGTGGAACTCTACAATGTGAGAACGCCGCTATATGAAAGCGGACGCGGCTCAGCAAGGGACGTCGGATGGCGGCGCCGACGACGTCGCTAGGGGACGTCCCAGCGCGCGCCGAGCGTGAACGCGCGGCCTTCGGCGGGGCTGAGCGTGCGCGGGTCGGTGAGGCGGACGTTGGGCGGCAGACGATCCAGGCTCGTGAAGGCCCCGAAGCCGCCGTAGTGGGCGTCTAAGAGGTTGCGGACCTCGCCGAAGAGCTCGAGCCCTGGGCGCACGCGATAGACAGCGTGGATATTCACGGTCGTAAAGCCAGGCAGCGGCGGCTCCTGGTTGGAAGCGTCGCCGGCGAGGTATTGGCCGCTCTGCCACCGCAGGTCGACGCCGAGCGTGAGCGCGGGGCTGACGTCATCGTCGGCCGAGAGCGTGACACGGTTCGCAGGGGCGAGCGGCAGGCGGTCGCCGGGCCCGACGTGAATCAACCCGCTCGCATCGGCGGCGGGGCTGTTCGACGAGAGCGTCAGCGCATCGCGGAACTCTGCGTCCAGGTAAGCGTAGCCGAGACTGACGTCGAGCGCGCGATCGCGGTAGGCGAGGCTCGCGTCGACGCCCTGCCTGAGCGTCGTTCCGGCGTTCTGGAAGAAGCCGAAGCCGTTGATGTCGGTGGCGAGCAGCAGGATGTCGTCGCGGGACTCCGTGCGGAAGGCGCTGACATTCCAGGTGACGGCGCCGCCGCCAGCCAAGGTCCGGCCACGCAGCCCCGCCTCGATCGTGCGGGCCACGACCTCTTTCAGCGGGGGATCGGCGACGAGGAACGCGTCCAGGAGGCAGGGCGAGGCCGGGTCGGCGCAGGACAGCTCGCCCGGTGTCGGGGCGCGGCTCGCCTCCGAGTAGCCGGCGTAGGCCGTGAGCGCCGGCGCGACCTTGTAGGCAAGGCCCGCGCCTGGGTTGAAGCGCCGGAAGCCGTGGTCGGCGTTGAGCGCACCTCTGGTCGGATCGCGCAGGCGGATCTGCGCCGCGTTCCAGCGGCCGCTGAGCGTCAGCGACAGCCGGGGCGTCAGGTCGAGGACATCGAGCGCGTAGAGGCCGGCGTAGGTGTTGTCCGCCACCACGTCGACGGGCGCCTCGAGCGGCGGGGATGCGGTCGGGCTCAGCGCCTGGTCGATCACCACGCCGGCGCCCGCGACGGCGAGGCTCGCCTGCAGGTCCCCGAGCTCGCCGTACGCCGCATAGCCAGTCCGGCCGCGATCGATCGAGGCGCCGAGGGTGAGGCTGTTTGCGTGGCTGGCGATCGGCGCGGTGAACGCGGCCTGGATCGCTGCGCCATAGCTCGTGGTCCGGGTATGGCTGAAGTCGATCTCGCCCGGCGTTCCGCCCGCCGGCAGAACGCTGGCGGGGACAGGGCGGCCGAAGGTGTCGAACAGTGCGTCGGCGGGGAACTGGCTGGCCCCTTCGAGGCAGAGCTGGCCGGGATCGTTGGCGCAGAGGACGACCTCCGTCGTGTTGCCGTCGGTGAGGTGTTGCTCGAACCGGCGGGCGTAGAGGCTGGCGCTGACGGTGACGGCGTCGCCGGCCGCGTACGCCCCGCGCAGCTGGATCAGCTCGGCCTCGTTGCGCATCGACTGCGGTGTGGTGAACGCCGCCCGGGAGTCGACGGCAAGCAGCTGAACAGGCGCCGGGCCGACGGCGTCGATATCGTTCCGGGCCGCCGCAGCCGAGACGTGCAGCGTGAGCCGGCCCGTCTGATAAGCGAGATCTGCGTAGGCCTGGCGCAGCGTCGCGGGCGAGCGCCTCCGGAAACCATCGTCGTGCTGGCCGCCAGCCGCGAGATAGAAGCCGACATCGCCGATCCTACGCCCGAGCTCGGCGTGGCTGGCGACGTCGCCGAACGATCCGCCGGAGAGCTCGGCGCGCGAGCCGTCGAAGCCCAGTCCATCCTTCATTGCGATCGTCACCGCCCCGCCGAGCGCGTTCAGGCCGAAGACCGGGTTGTTGCTTTGGACGGTCACCTCCCGCGCCGCGAACGTCGGGATGAGGTCCCAGTTGACGTTGTCGCCAAACGCCTCGTTGAGCCGCACGCCGTTCTGGTAGACCGCCAGGCCCTCGGCGACGCCCGCGATCGGCGAGGCCTCGAAGCCGCGGAAGGTGAAGTCGAGCTGGAAGCGGCTGCCTTGCTCGTCGTTCAGGCTGACGCTCGGGAGCTGGGTGGCGGCGAGGCTCGGGATTGCGTCCGGGCCGCGGCCCTCGGCGAGGCGCGAGACGGCCAAGGTCTGCACCTCGCCGGCCAGCTTGTTGGCGTCGACCATCGAGCCAGGCAGGGGCGTTGCGCTCACGACGACCACCGGCGCGACCATCGCGCCGCCCGCGGACTGAGCGGCGCCCGTGGCAGGCGCAGCCATCAGGGCCGCAGCGATCAGCGCCCGACGACAGGTCGCGGCGCCTAGCAGGGACGCCATGTCCTGGAACACGAACCTCCGACCCCGCTCACCGCCGCCGCCCCGGGAGCAGCATTAGGTGTGCGCGGCGCAGACGGCCAGCCTTGCGGCCCGTCCGCGAACCGTCCAAGCCGCCGCGTGTCAGGCCGCGCTGGCGACCGGCAACGCGAAGGCGCGCAGCTTTCCCGGCAGGAAGAGCGCCGCGCGGGTCGCTTCGCGGACGTTCGCGAAGGTCTCCGCGTCCGACGCTTCGGTGACCCAGTCGCGCCGCGCGGACGGCTTGGCGAGATAGTGGAGGCCGTTCCTGGTCGACCTCGCGACGAGTGCGCTCAAAGCCATTGAGCCCCCCTAGATTCCCATCGCGGGCCAGCGGCCCGCACCCCGGGGGCATGGTTACAAGTCGCGTGCCAGGCGAGCTCCGGGCGACTCTCAGGCGTCGAAGACGATCACCGAGCGGGCGATCTGGCCGGTCTTCATCTCGGCGAAGGCGTCGTTGATCTCCTCGAGCTTGATGCGCCGGCTGATCATCTCGTCGAGCTTGAGCCTGCCGGAGAGGTAGAAGTCGACGAAGCGGGGCATGTCGATCGGGAACCGGTTGGAGCCCATCGACGAGCCCTGGATCCGCTTTTCGCCGAGGAACGCCGCGCCCATCAGGCTGATCGACTGGCCGACCGGGATCATGCCGATGATGTTGGCGGTGCCGCCGCGGCGCAGCATGTTGAAGGCCTGCTCGGCGGTCTTGGCGAGGCCGATCGCTTCGAACGCGTGATGAACGCCGCCGCCGGTGAGCGACATCACCGCGGCGACCGGGTCGTCCTTGGAGGCGTCGACGAAATCGGTGGCGCCGAACTCGCGCACCAGGTTCGCTTTCGAGGGTTGCGCGTCGATGGCGATGATCCGGCCCGCGCCTGCGATCGCCGCGCCGTTGATGGCCGAGAGGCCGACGCCGCCGCAGCCGATCACGGCCACGGTCTCGCCGGGCCGGACCTTCGAGGTGTGGATCACCGCCCCGACGCCGGTGGTGACGCCGCAGCCGATCAGTGCGG
>DATKMZ010000006.1:0-9439 GCA_035541575.1 Caulobacteraceae bacterium
CACCGCGGCCATGCCGTCGGGCACCGGCCTCGACCTGTTCGCCAAACGCTTCCCGGCGCGCACCTTCGACGTCGGCATCGCCGAGCAGCACGCGGTGACCTTCGCCGCCGGTCTGGCCGCCGACGGCATGAAGCCGTTCGCGGCAATCTATTCCACCTTCCTGCAGCGCGGCTACGACCAGGTGGTGCACGACGTGGCGATCCAGCGCCTGCCGGTGCGCTTCGCCATGGACCGCGCCGGCCTCGTCGGCGCCGACGGCCCGACCCACGCCGGCAGCTTCGACATCGGCTACCTCGGCCAACTGCCCGGCTTCGTGATCATGGCCCCGTCCGACGAGGCCGAGCTCGCGCACATGATCTCGACCGCGGTCGAGATCGACGACCGCCCGTGCGCGTTCCGCTATCCGCGCGGCGACGGCGTCGGCGTCACCATCCCCGAATTGGCCGAGCCGCTCGAGATCGGCCGTGGCCGGATCGTCCGCGAAGGCAACTCGGTGGCGATCCTCTCGCTCGGCACGCGTCTGGCCGACAGCCTCAAGGCCGCCGACATCCTGGCGGCCAAGGGCTACTCGACCACGGTGGCCGACGCGCGCTTCGCCAAGCCGCTCGA
The DNA here is from genome assembly GCA_035541575.1 of Caulobacteraceae bacterium. Classification (GTDB taxonomy): domain Bacteria; phylum Pseudomonadota; class Alphaproteobacteria; order Caulobacterales; family Caulobacteraceae; genus Acaudatibacter. The sequence continues at coordinate 610 of DATKMZ010000006.1, forward strand.
CATGGACCTGATCCTCACCCTCGCCCGCGAGCACGCGGCGCTGATCACGGTGGAGGAAGGCGCGGTCGGCGGCTTCGGCGCGTTCGTGCTGCAACAGCTGGCCGAGCACGGCGCGCTCGACCGCGGCCTCAAGGTGCGCACGCTGACGTTGCCCGACATCTTCCAGGACCAGGACAAGCCCGAGGCGATGTACGCGGCCGCCGGTCTCGACGCCGACGGCATCGTCCGCGCCGCGCTCTCGGCGCTGGCCGCCGATCGCGCGGTCAAGGGCATCCGCGCCTAGCGCCGGTAGGCCAACCCAAGGTCCGCTTCCGTCGGTAGCGGCTTGGTCGCGCCCGCGTCGCAAGAGGGGCTCGGCGACGTCAGCGACCGCAGCTGAGGGTTGGACATGGGCTTTCGACCAAGTCGGTACTTAGCGTTCGCGCTGTGCCTGCTGATCGCCGCGTCGGGCGTCGGACTGGTGGGCCTGCATTGGAAAGGCGTGGGCGCCGTTCTCCTGGTCGTGGGCGGCGCGCTCAGCCTGTTGGGCGGATACGATCTTGTTCAGCGCCGCCATTCGATTCAGCGCAACTATCCGGTGATCGGCCATATCCGCTGGCTGGCGGAGTTCGTTCGGCCCGAGATACGTCAGTACCTGATCGAGGCGGACACCGAGGCGGCGCCCTTTTCCCGCGTCCAGCGTTCGCTGGTCTACGAGCGAGCCAAGGGCGAGCCCGGCGCTCGCCCCTTCGGCACCCTGACCGACGTCTATCATCAAGACTACGAGTTCATCGGGCACGCCACCTTCCCGGCGCCGATAGCCGATCCGGCGACCTTCAGGATCACCATCGGCGGGAACGAATGCGCCAAGCCCTATTCGGCTTCGGTGTTCAACATCTCGGCGATGAGTTTCGGTTCTCTGAGCGCCAACGCGATCCGCGCGCTGAACGCAGGCGCCAAGCGCGGCGGCTTCTCTCACGACACCGGCGAAGGCAGCATCAGCCCCTATCACCGGGAAGGCGGCGGCGACATCGTCTGGGAGGTCGCCAGCGGCTACTTCGGCTGCCGCGACGCCGAGGGCCGCTTCGACCCGGCGCACTTTGCGGCGCAGGCGACGACCGACCAGGTCAAGATGATCGAGATCAAGCTCAGCCAGGGCGCCAAGCCTGGTCATGGCGGCATCCTGCCGGCCGCCAAGGTGACGCCGGAGATCGCCGCGACACGCAGCGTGCCTCAAGGCGTGGATTGCATTTCCCCGGCGCGACACAGCGCGTTTTCGACGCCGCTCGAACTGATGGCGTTCATCGCCCGGTTGCGCGACCTGTCAGGCGGCAAGCCGGTGGGCTTCAAGCTGTGCATCGGGCACCCCTGGGAGCTGATGGGCATCGTGAAGGCCATGCTGGAGACCGGAATCCGGCCGGACTTCATTGTCGTCGACGGCGCTGAAGGGGGAACCGGGGCCGCGCCGGTGGAGTTCGCCGACCACGTCGGCGCGCCCATGCGCGAGGGTCTGCTCATGACCCACAACACCCTGGTCGGCGCCGGTCTGCGGGATCAGATCAAGATCGGCGCCGCCGGCCGCATCGTCAGCGCCTTCGACATCGCCAGCGTTCTCGCCATCGGGGCGGATTGGGCGAACGCAGCCCGCGGGTTCATGTTCGCCCTCGGCTGCGTTCAGTCGTTGACCTGCAACACCAATCGCTGCCCGACGGGCGTCGCGACCCAGGACCCGCTGCGACAACGGGCGCTCTTCGTCCCGGACAAGGCGGAGCGCGTGTACAATTTTCACCGAAACACGCTGAAGGCCCTGTCTGAGCTGTTGGCCGCGGCCGGTCTGACCCACCCGTCAGAGCTGACGCCCCACCACCTCTCTCGACGCGTGAGCGCGACCGAGGTCCGGCTCCTGTCGCAGATCCACACCTACCTGAACTCCGGAGAGCTGCTGTCCGGCGCCTGTCGGAGCGAGTTCTATCGGCGCAACTGGGACATGGCGTCGGCCAGCAGCTTCGACCCAAGAACGCCAGCCTGAGGCCGGTCTTGACGTCTGGGTGCGTCAAGCACGCAAGTCCGGACGGTCGCGTCGTCGGCTTTGACCTGGCTTCATCTCTCTTATTGGCCAGTCCGCGACCGCGCTCAGACAGCGGCCAGCACGCGGGCGACGAAGCGGTCGGTTTCGCGCTCGAAGTACCCGCGCAGCAACGCCTCGGCCGTCGCGAAGCTCGTCGCGCCGCGGGCCAGGCGTTCGAGCAAGGCGGGAACCTCGGCGCCGAGGTCCATGGCCGCCAGACGGTCGATCGGCAGCACGTAGGCGTGTGGCTCGTCGGCCAGCATCGCCATCAGTCGCCAGCACTTCACGTCGTAGCCGACCATCCCGAAGGGCACGTCGCCGGCGAGACAGAAGAGGCCGGCGTGGAAGCGCGTGACCAGCCCCGCGCGGCAAGCGCCGTAGGCGAGGCCCGCCTCGGCCGCGTCGCGCGGCCGGATCACGTCGAATCCGAGGCCGAGACGGGCGTTGACCCCGACCGCCTGCTCTTCGTCGAGCTGGGAATGACAGACCCAGCGCACGCTCCGGCCGGTGGCGCGGACGGCGCGGGCGAGGTCCAGCATCGCCGCGACGTGGTTGCGGCAGACCTCGTGCGTGAACGGCAGCTCGAGCGCGAGGTCGTGGGTCTTGGCTGGCGCGGGTTCGGCGCGCGCGGTCGGGATCGAGGGACAGCCGGCCAGCGTCAGCCGGTCCTGGCGATCGCCGAGCGCCCGCGCCGCCAAGAGCCAGCTGCCGGCCTCGCGCACGCCGACGGCCGCGGCGGCGGCGAGCGCGCGCATCACCGGCGCGCCCTGGTCCAGCGCCGCATACCAGACCGGCCGGCCGATGCTGGCGACCACGCCCGCGCCGGCGAAAGCGATCGGCGTCTTCAGGCGCGACCAGCCGGCGGGATCTGCGAACACGCGATCGATCAGCCTCGGCCCCAGGAAACCGCCAGGTCCGATCAGCACCAGGTCGGCCCGCTCGGCGATCTCGTCCCCGCGCCCGTCCAGCATCCGCGCGTCCGGCGCGTCCCAGAGGTCGAGCGCGGTCCGCTCGATCGCGACACCCTGCCGCGCGAACATCGGTTCGACCGATGCGATCGCCGCCGCCTCGCCCAGATTGTCGTAGGCCGGCCGGCACAGGTGCAGCACCCGCATCCGCCGCCCGGCGCTCGCTGACGGGCCAGTCATGGGGGTGCGGTGTAACGCCGGGCGCAGCGGAGGCAAACGCGCCTTCCGATCGCAGAGGGCGTGGTTGGCCGCCTGTCGGGAACTCTGTTAGGCCATGCGACGGGCGAGGTGGGAGCGACCGTGTGGCTGGAGACCTTTTCGAGGCGCTGCCGCCGCTCTACGCCGGCTGGGTCGGCGAGCTTCTGGGCGCAGGCATCCCGGCCGAGCGCAAGGCCACATGCGACGCCTGTGCGATGTGTCCGCCGCCGGGCGGCGCGACCGGCGGCGCGGCCTATTTCGAGCCGTCGCTGAAGTGCTGCACCTTCATGCCGAGGCTGCCGAACTTCCTGGTCGGCGCGATCCTGGCCGACGACGCCGATGCGGCCGACGCGGCAGGACGCGAGAGCCTGCTGCGGCGGCTGGGCGCGCGCGAGGCTGTCACCCCGCTCGGCGTCGACCGCTCGGCGGCGTACGGCCTTCTCTACGACGCCGGCGAGGAGACGTTCGGCAAGGCGAGAGGGCTCGTCTGCCCGCACTTCCTGGCTGACACCGGGCGGTGCGGCGTCTGGCGTCACCGCAACTCCGTCTGCGCCACCTGGTTCTGCAAGCACGAGCGCGGTCAGGTGGGGTTCCAGTTCTGGCGATCGGCGTTGCAGCGACTGCTGGGCGTGGTCGAGCGGGCGCTCGCCAAGTGGTGCGTCGCCGAGCTGGATATCGGTCCGGACGCGTTGGAGGCGCTGGCGGCCTCGCCGGCGTGGAACAACGACTCCGCGCCGCTGACGGCCCGCGCGCTCGACGGCGGCGTCGACGAGCGGGCTTACGCGCGGCTCTGGGGCCGCTGGCGCGATCGCGAGCCCGAGTTCTTTGCGCGTTCGGCCGCGCTGGTCGCGCCGCTGAGTTGGGCCGAGGTCAGCGCGATCGCGGGCGCCGAGGGCGGCATGCTGGCGACGGTGACGCAGCTGGCGTTCCAGCGGCTGACCGCCGCGGCCGCTCCGGGACGTCTGGTCCCGGCCGAGTTTCGGATCGCGCGGGCCGGCCCCGAAGCGACGCGGGTGGTCGCCTACAGCCCCTACGACCCGCTCGACATCCCCAACGTCGTCCTGGCGCTGCTGCCGGCCTTCGACGGCCGCCCGACGGCGGACGTGATCGCAGATGTCGAAGCCCGGACCGGCTTTCGCCTCGAGCCCGACCTCGTCCGCAAGCTCGCCGACTTCGGCGTGCTGAAACCCGCCGAGGGCGAGGCCTGAGCTTTCGCGCTGTTCAGCTGCGCACCTTGAGAATCCGGCGCGCCCGGAGACGGGCGTCCGGCCAGCGCCGTTCGGCTGCCGCGGCGTAGACGCGCCGCGCCAGCAGCGTCGGCGCGTCGGCTTCGACGCTGCGCTCGAAGCCGTGGCCCTCGCGCGCGATCGCAAGATGGGCGGACTCGAGCACGAGGCGGTCCTGCTCGAAGATCGCGTTCGGCTCGTCGGTCCATTGCAGCTTCGGCGCTTCGCCCGCCGCCACCGGTCCGGTCGAGACCATCCACTCCTGGCGGGACTCGCCCGCGCCGAGCGGAACCATGTGCATGACGATGCGCATCGGCCCCTGAGGGCCGGAGGCGAACGCGACGGTGACGCGGTCGGGAAGCTCGAACTCGAGCGCCACCGGGGCGTCGGCGGGGATCGGCGTCTCAGCGTCGGCCGTCGCCGGCGCGAATACGACGAGGCCGCGCTCGGTCAGCCGCATCTCGATCTCGTACTCGCGAAATCCCAGGGCCTGATTCAGGAAGAACTGGCCGTGCGTGTAGGGGTGAGCGAACACCGGATGGCACCAGTCGAGATTGTTCTCGATCACGGCCAGCGCCGGCGCCTTCAAGGTCACGATCCCCTGGACCCAGTTGAACCGATTGAAGTCCGCGATCGGCGCCGGCCCCTCCGATGTCGGCGCGGTCACGCCCGTCCAGATCCACACGTAGCCGTCGCGCTCGGCGCAGGGAAACGCGCGCACCGCGGCGCCGCGGGGGATGGTCTGACCGGTCACGAGCGACGGAATGTGCACGCAGGCGCCATCGGCGCCGTAACGCCAGCCGTGATAGCGGCAGGCCAGCGCGTCGTCGGTCACCTCGCCGAGCGAGAGTTGGGCGCCGCGGTGGACGCAGCGGTCCTGAACTGCGCGCGCCCTGCCAGACCCATCGCGCCAGAGGGCGACGTCGTGCTCCAGCACGCGCGCCGCGACCGGTTTCCCGGCGAGCCGCTGCGAGGCGATCGCGGCGTACCAGGCCTCGCGCGGCGCCACCTCTGCGGCCGTCCTCGTCAAAGTCTCGGCATCATCGGGCACGGCCAACCTCCGCAGATGGCGGGCCCCAAGCTAGCGAGGCGCCAGCTCAGCGCAACCAAGCGAGTCGGCGGTCGGTCCTGCGGTCAGACTCAGCCGGCGTAGAGCGAAGCCATGAAACGGGCGAACGCCAGCCAAGGTCCGGTGTGGTTTATGGCCAACCGGATGACCTCGCTGGCGACGACCGCAGCGCCTCCGAACACCCACACCGGGTGTACCCGGCCGCGCGTGGCGAAGTCGTAGACCACGCCCGCAAGGATCACGAAGTCGCAGCCGACGAGGGAGCCAGCCGGCAGCGTATCGGACCAGCCGGCCAAGGGAAGGCGCGCAAGGGCGGGTTCGGCTATCTGGGTCGATCCGAGGAGAATGAGGCGCTTGTGCGCCTCGGGCGAGCGCCGCAGCGCGACAGCCAGCGCCGTGCAGACAGCGAAGACCTGGAGATCGACGAACGGCAGGATGTAGGCGGCATAAGGGTCGCCCATCCCGATGAAGCCTACATGGATGGCGGCGATAGCGGCCAGATTTCCGACAATCCACATCAGCGCCGCGAGCCCCGCACCGGCGTAGCCAAGCCTCCGATGCAACCTCACATTCCGGGCGCTGATCAGCAGTGGCTGCGTCAACAGCAGCGCCGCCCACGTGCTGAAAATGACACCGTGGAATACAAGCAGCGGGCCGATCCTCGGCGTCCCGGGCGGCGGCGCGAACCAAGCGGAGAGGAACCAACTCCGCGCAAACCCCACGAACACCAGGCCCACCACGATGGCGCTCATGCTCGCGTAGAAGAGGCGGTCGCTGCGCATGAGCCGCAGCTGCGCGCCTCGATCCACTGTGGCGACCATGCGCCCCGCCCTCTGCCCATGCTGATCGGGCGAGGACAACCGCCGCTCCGCCCGGTCTCGGTAAGGCTAGCAGATAGCTGCCAGAGTGACGACTTTAGGAAGAGGATGTCCGCATGGGTCCGGGCTGTGTGAAAACACCGGCGCCGGGAAGGCCGCGGCATAGGCGTGCAATTGAAGCGACTTCGAGCCGCATTCTTTGCGCCAAGCGGCGTTCGGCGCACCCCATGCGCAAGGATATTCTACAGTTTCTTCGAGAGACTGTGTTCTCACACAGCCTCGGTCGATTCCTGCCTTCAGCAACCTTCCTGAAAGCAGACCCAAACGACGGCTTCGCCCCAGGCCTCCCTTGCAGGGGAGACTGAGGTTTCCACCCTTGTTTTCGACGTTCTTTCGACGCGGTCGGCCGGCTCTGACGACTCGCCATTGAAATTGGCGCACCCGACAGGATTCGAACCTGTGACCTCTGCCTTCGGAGAGCAGAGAAAAGGTACTTTGGCGCACAGCTTCGGACGAATTCTTCTCTAGAAACAGTCCATAAGAGTGCTACGTTGGCCACCGCTGTTTTCGGCGTCAATTCGGCGTCATGGATTCGGGGGCAATGAGCAAGGCGAAGAGCACGAGCGCCGACCTGTCGACCGTTCGCTCGCGTGATGGGCTCAGGCCGAGCCATCATCCCTATTGGCATCGGATCAGCCCCGGCTGCTTCGTCGGTTACCGCCCGCAGCCTGGCGGCGCGGCGGGCCTCTGGTGCGCGAGAGCTTACGACGATGAGAGCCGGCGCTACCGCGAGAAGGCGTTGGGCGCGTTCTCCGACAAGGCCGCAAGCGAGCGCTTCGCTCTCGCCAAGAAGGAAGCGGAAACCTTCGCGGCCACTGTCGAGGCCGGCGGTGCACCGGAGGTCGCGGTTCTCACCGTCGCCGACGCCTGCCGCGAGTACGCCAAGATCAACCCGGAGGCCGAGGGCCGGTTCAAGCGCCACGTCTATGAGGATCCGCTTGGCAAGATCGCGCTCGGCAAGTTGCGCCGCCGCCACCTGAAGGACTGGCGCGCGCGGCTCGAGGCGCGACCGGCGCTCGTCAGCCGCCGCAAGGAGGGCGAGCGCGTCACGCGCCCCAGGGCGCCGGCCTCGATCAACCGCGACATGGCGATGCTGCGGGCCGCCCTTCGCAAGGTGCTGCCGTCGGGGCAGCCGAACAGCGAGGCCGCATGGCAAGAGGCGCTGATGGCGATCAAGAACGCCGACCGGCGGCGGACGCTTTACCTCGACCGCTCGCAGCGTCGAGCGCTGCTGAAATCCACCAACCCGCTGGCCGAGCCGTTCGTGCGCGCCTTGTGCCTGCTGCCGCTAAGGCCAGGTGCGCTCGCTGCCCTTACAGTGCGGGACTTCGACAGACGGACGGGCGAGTTGACGATCGGCAAGGACAAGGCCGGCCACACCCGTCGCATCATCATCCCCGAAGCCGCCGCCACGCTGCTTGCCGAGCAGGCAAAGGACAAACTGCCGACCGCGCCGCTCTTCATGCGCGAGGGCGGCGCACCTTGGGACCGTCACACCTGGAAGACGCCGATCCGCGAAGCCGCGGCCGCCGCCAAGCTGCCGACCGACACCACCGCCTACACGCTGCGACACTCGACCATCACCGATCTCGTGTCCGCGGGACTGCCGCTGCTTACCGTAGCCCAGGTCTCCGGGACCAGCGCGGCCATGATCGAGCGCCACTACGGCCACCTCGTGGGGGAAGCGGCGCGCAATGCGCTCGCTGGACTGACGATCTGACAACGCGAGACTTGTCGCAGATTCAGCCACCCACTCCCGGAGCCGGTCGATCGAGCAGTCATGGGCTGTCGGGTGCGCCAGGACATCTCATAACATACTGATCCAACAGAGCTTCTGGCGAAGTCGTTGCCAACCCAGACCCCAACCGATTCGCTGGACGGGGCGGGACTAGGCCGGACAGTTTCACGGCAATGTGTGAAGCCGGGTCCGGTTGTCGTTCAGCACCCGCGCCAGCCTCACCTTCGGCCCAGAGCGGACCGATTGACCAACCCTTCGCCAAAGCCGCCTATGACCGCCATGCCATCGAGCAGCGAACTGGTCCGGGTTCTACAGGCATCTCCTAGGGAGCCCACGGCTGCGTCGCTGCCCGGTGCAGCTCACCCAGTGCTAGTGGTGACTGTCCGACGGCGGGAACCCCCGCGAATCGGAGCAGGTCGGCCGTCGTCAAGGGGAGGCGCGCTTGAGCGCCTCTGAAGATTCGCGGATCGCTCGTTCGAAAACCGCCCGTGATTGGTCGAGGGCGGTACTGAAGGCGGCCCAGGTATCGGCGCTGAACTGCATCAGCCGCGCCTCCTCTCTTGAGGCCTCGGCCTTCATCCGCTGGACTGCAGCTTCCACGTCAGCGCGGCCATTTGCGGCTAGTCCTGCGCCAGCAGCATGGATTCGATCCGCGGCCTCTCGCCAGGCTTTTAGCTGGGCGGCGGCGGCGTTCCGGAAGGTCGCC
>DATKMZ010000007.1:0-23750 GCA_035541575.1 Caulobacteraceae bacterium
CGTTCCCACGTGTTACTCACCCGTCCGCCACTCACCCGAAGGTGCGTTCGACTTGCATGTATTAGGCCTGCCGCCAGCGTTCGCTCTGAGCCAGGATCAAACTCTCAGGTTGAGTTGACGTTCTGACCGATATTCCATCCGCTCGTAAGAACAGATGGGCGTTCGTTGCGTAGTCTATTGACGAGTTCCCAAACCACCGGCCGAAGCCGGCGGTCATGGTTTGTCTTCAAGAGACCGCATTCGTCAGCGTCGAGATGGCGTGGTTTCGCCATCGCCAGGACGCCGCCGCCTGCGTTTCTCTTTCCAAATCAACGATGTCAAAGACCCGACCGGAGGCTCCGGCCCCGCCGATAACGCCCGGCGGCGCGAGGAGCGGCGTCTCTAGCCGCGCCCAGATTCGCTGTCAATCGACCCCTCGCGCCGCGCCGGGTGACCCCGATTTGAGCGCAAGAACCGCTTGGGGCCGCACGGGGCTTGCCCCAGTCAGTCCGTAGCGAGTCGATTGAAGGGGCGGAAGCTAGTGCGAACATGACAAAAAATCAAGGCCTCGCGGCTTCGATTTCCGTCCGTCCGCCGCAGAAGCTCCGTCCGCAAGCGAGGCGCGGGGTATATGGAGGCGTCGCAGCCGATGCAAGCGATTTCGGACGGCGATTTGGCCGCACCCCGGCCGGGTGTGGCGCGGCGGACTCGAGCGTCGCCCGGCTTGCCCCCGCGCCCTCCCCGCCCCTATGTGAGCGCATGCTCTCGAGCAAGGCCCGCTACGCCCTTCGCGCCCTCGTCGAACTCGCCCGGGCCGACGGCGCGCAGATCACCGCCGGCGACCTCGCCGAGCGCGCCGATGCGCCGCGCAAGTTCCTGGAGGCGATCCTGCTGGAGTTGGCGCGGCGCAACGTCGTCGTCAGCCGGCGCGGCAAGCTGGGCGGCTATACGCTGGCGCGGCCGCCGGCTGAAATCAGCTTCGCCGAGGTGATCCGCGTGCTCGACGGCCCGCTGGCGATGGCGCCCTGCGTCTCGCGCCTCTCGTTCCGCAAGTGCGACGACTGTCCAGACCTCGCCACCTGTTCGATCCGCGAGGCGCTGCTTCGAGCTCGCGACGCGACCGCCGACGTGCTCGAGGGCTACAGCCTGGCCGAAGCCGCGGCCGGCGGCGGCGGCGAACTGTTCCACCTCGGCAAGGCCGGCTAGCGCCATGAGCGTTGAGAAGTTCAATCCGCCCGAAGGACCGGCGCCCGTCGGCCCCTACAGCCAACTCGCCGTCGTCCCGCCCGACCACCGCCTGCTCGTGCTCGCCGGCCAGGTCGGCGTCGCCGCCGACGGCAGCCTCCCCGACAGCCTGGAGACCCAGTTCGAGCTCGCCCTCGCCCATGCGCTCAGCATCGCCGCCTCGCAGGGCGCCGGCCCCGCCGACGTCGTCAAGCTGACCTACTATCTGACCGAGCGGCCGGCGGACATGAGCCGGTTCCGCGCCATCATCCGCAGCGCCTTCCCCGGCGCGCCGCCGGCATCGACGCTGCTGATCGTCGCCGGCCTCGCCGCGCCGCAGCTGAAGGCCGAGGTCGACCTGGTCGCGGCGGTAAAGGCGTAGCCGGCGCGCACGCTACCGATCGCTCGCCTCCGCGGCTTGCTTGAGGATCCAGTCCGACATCGTCTGCAACGCCGCCGGCGCGATCGTCTCCTCGAGGCGCATGTATTCGCCAACCGAACCCGTATCGGCGGTCTGAAACAGGTGGTTGAGGCCGGGCATCTCGCGCACCTCGGCCCTGGGGTCGCCCGCGAGCGCCGCGCGCAGCGCCGGTAGATTCTGGTCCGGCGGCACCTGCAGGTCCTTCGACCCGATCAGCGCGAGGACGGGGCAGCGCAGCTTGCGCAACGCCGGCGCGGGATCGTAGCTGAAGAAGAAGCGGAACCACTCGGTGTTCACCTGGCCCACCTGGGCGTCGACACCGGTCTGCGGCAGGTCATGGGCCTTGGCGTAGGCGGCAAGCGTCACCTTGAGCTTCGCGGCCGCCGCGGTGGGATCCTTCTCCGAGCGCACGATCTCGAACATCGCCTTGCGCAGCGCCGTGGCGTCGGCGATCTGCGCGTCGGTCGCGCCCATCGCCTTGGCGATCAGCCGCCCCTGCTCCATCAGGATGTCGAGGCCGTCGACGCCCGGCCCGGCCATCAACACCACGAAGGCGACGCGGGGGTCGTCGGCGGCGACCATCGGCGCGATGAGCCCGCCCTCGCTGTGGCCGATCAGGCCGACCCGGCGCGGGTCGACCTCGGGACGGGCGCGCAGCCAGGCCGCGGCCGCCTCGGCGTCGTGGGCGAAGTCGAGCGAGGTCGCCGCCGCGTAGTCGCCGGTGGAAGCCCCGGTCCCGCGCTTGTCGTAGCGCAGCACGGCCACGCCATGCCGTGTCAGCCAATCCGACAGCACGAGGAACGGCCGGTGGCCCATGATCGGCTCGTCGCGCGTGTTGGGACCGGAGCCGGCGATCAGCACGACGGCGGGGAAAGGACCCTTGCCCTGCGGCAGCGTCAATGTCCCAGCGAGCTTGACGTGCGCAGCGGCGTCGTCGAACGCGACCTCTTCCTCGCGGTAGGGATACGGTTTCACCGGCGTCTGCGGCCGGCTCGGCATCGCCGCGGCCGCGCCCGCGGCGCGCCGCGTGAAGGTCAACGGCAGCGGCTGTCCCTGAGTCCACTGTCCGACGAGGCTCTGTCCGTCGGCCGCCAGCGCGCCGGCGAATGACGCATTCAGGCCGGCCATGTCGAACCCCACCTTGTCGCCGTCGCGATGGATCGACGCGACCGATAGGCCGTAGGCGAGCTGATCGGTGGAATCGAGCGAGGCGGTCGTACCGCTGGGCAGCGTCGTTACGTGCAGCACGAGGTGCAGCTTGGCGCTGTTGAGCGCCAGCACGCCGTCCCAGAGCCCGTCGAGTCCGGCGATCGTCGGCGTCGTCGGCAGCGGGCCGGGCGTCAGCGTCAGCGGCAGCGATACGCCCGACTGGCGCCATTGGCCGACCCACGCGCCGGCCGCCGCGTCCCACTTGCCGTCGAACGCGCCGCCGATCTTGGCCAGCGTGAAGGCGAGCGCATCCCCGCTGGCGGTGACGGTCGTCAGCGGGATTGCGCCGGGAGACTGGTCGATGCTGTCCATCGTGCCGGAGAGCGATCCGTCGGCCGACTTGTCGATATGCACCAGCAACCGCAGCGACGACGCGGCGCTGGTCGTCAGCGTCCCGTGCCAGACGCCCGCAACGGTCTGGGCCGTGGCGGTCGACGCCGAGAAGGCAAGGAACGCGGCGAGGCCCACGACGGCGGCGCGGGCGGCCTGGCGAAAACGGATCATCGGGCGGCCTCCTCTTCCTCTGGCGAGGGCGCGCACCGCCCTCAGTAGGTATCGGCCTCGGGCGGGGCGCGGTGCAGGCGCTGGGTCAGCCTCCTGGCGCCGATCGGGCGCAGCTCGAACGAGAGTGCGATCGAGTGGCGCGGGTAGAGCTCGGCGAAGTGCTGGTCGGCGATCGAGATCAACTCGTCGCCGAGGCCGCCCTCGAACGCTGCCGCCTGCGCCTCCGGGACCTGCAGCACGGCCCAGACGACCGCCCACTCATCCACCCCAACCCCGGCGTATTCCGTCAGCTGGTGCGCGGTGACCATCAGCGGCTCCTCCAGGCCGGGCGTCTCCTTCAGGCGCAAGGCGAGCTTGGCGAGCAAGGCGGGGACGTCGGCCTCGGGGCCGAGGTTGCTGGTGTAGTTGAGGGCGATGCTGATCATCAGGCGAGACTGTAGCGCCTCCCGCGCCCCTGGCCAGCGGTTCACGGTCCTGCGGTTCACGGCCCAGCGGTTCACGGAGGCGCGTGAAGATGCTTCCATGCCTGGAAGTGCGGGGAGAAAGAGTTGGTCGGAGTCGCGGAAGCTGCGCCGGCGCGGCCGAGGTCGTCGCTGCGCCAGGTGGTCGTCGCCAGCCTGATCGGCACCACGATCGAATGGTACGACTTCTTCCTCTACGGCACCGCCGCCGCGCTCGTGTTCGGCAAGCTGTTCTTCCCCAAGAGCGACCCTCTGACCGGCATCCTGCAGGCGTTCCTGACCTATGCGCTGGGCTTCGTCGCCCGGCCGATCGGCGGGCTGGTGTTCGGCCACTTTGGCGACCGGATCGGGCGCAAGCGCCTGTTGATGGCGAGCCTGGTGCTGATGGGCGTCTCGAGCGCGGCGATGGGCCTGCTGCCGGGTTACGCACAGATCGGCGTCGCCGCGCCGGTGCTGCTGGCGGGCTTGCGGTTCGTGCAGGGTTTCGCCGTCGGCGGCGAGTGGGGCGGCGCGGTGCTGATGGCCGGCGAGTTCGGCGATGCGGCGCGCCGAGGAACCTGGGCCGGCTGGCCCCAGGTCGGCGTCCCGGCCGGGAACCTGCTGGCCGCCGGCGTCATGGCGGCGATGGCCGCGATGCTGAGCGAGGCCGACTTCCTGGCCTGGGGCTGGCGCATCGCCTTCCTGCTCTCGGCCCTGCTGGTCGCGGTCGGCTGGTGGGTGCGCTCGAGCTTGAGCGAGTCGCCGCAGTTCGAGGCCGCCGAGGCGCGCGCCGCAGCCGCGCAGGAACTCGCGCCAGCCCTGCAGGCGCTCATGCGTCGGCCGGGCGGGATCGCCATCGGGGCGGGCCTGAAGCTGGGCGAGAACATCTGCTACTACGTGATCACCACCTTCTCGATCGCGTTCCTGGCCGAGCAGGTCCACGCCCGGCGCCAGGTCGGGCTCAATGCGCTGCTGCTCGGCAGCCTCGTCGAGATGCTGACGCTGCCGCTCTTCTCCGCGCTCTCCGACCGCATCGGCCGGCGGCCGGTCTACGCGGCGGGCGCGATCGCGATGGCTGCCTGGATCTTCGTCTTCTTCGGCCTGCTGAAGGGCGACTCGACAACCGCCGCGTTCGCAATCGGCGTCGGTCTGGTGATCCACGGCTCGATGTACGGCCCGCAGGCGGCGTTCATCTCCGAGCTGTTCCCAACCCGATACCGCTACTCCGGCGCGTCCATCGCATACCAGGTGACATCCATCTTCGCCGGTTCGCTCGCGCCGGTGATCGCGGTGGCGCTGCTGCAGCAGACCCGCTCGACGACGCCGATCTCGATCTACGTCGCGGTCGCCTGCGCCGTCAGCGCGCTGGCGGCGATCCTGGCGCGCGAGACCAAGGGCCTCAGCTTCGCCGAGATCGACACACGCGGTGGCGGCTGACCGCGCCATCTTGCGGCCCGGCTCCCCGCGAAATATTTCATGGCCGCAACGCTTAGCGCCGAATCTTGGCCGCCGACGTATGGACGGGAGGATGGCGCGCCAGGGTAGGGCGCCCATGCGGTCAGAGGTCGGAATGCGGGCGTGGCTCTCGGGCCTTCTGGCGGTGCTGGCGGTGACCCTCGCCCGGCCTGCGCCCGCCGCCACCGTCGACACGCTGCCCTGCCACGGCGCGCCCTCGTCCTACAAACTCCTCGTCACCACGACCGGGCTGCGCAGCGATCATGGCTACCTCGTCGCCAATCTCTACGGCCCTGAGCGCAAGAAGTGGCTCGCGGAAAACGGCTGGCTCGCGGTCTGGCGCGATCCGGCGATGCGCGGCGAGGAGACGATGTGCCTCTACCTGCCCGCGCCGGGCCGCTACGCGCTCGTCATGTTCCACGACGCCAACGCCGACGGTGATCTGAACATGGGGCCGTTCGGGCCGAAGGAAGGCTTCGCCTTCTCGAACAACATCATTCCAATCCTGACCGCGCCGTCGCTCTCGTCGGCGCTCTTCACCGTCGGTCCCGGCGAGACGCATGTGACGATCCGCCTCCGCTATCCGCCGATAATGTAGACGGCGCGGGAAAGCCGCTCTATTGGCGCGCGCCACGCGCGCCGTCGTGGCGGCGGGTCTCTCGAGCGAACGCTTGCCGCAAGGCGATCCCATCCTGGTCACCGGCGCCACCGGCTTTGTCGGCTCGGCGGTGCTGCGCGCGCTCGCCCGGCGCGGCGAGGCGGTGCGGGCGCTGGTGCGGTCGACCAGCCCGCTCGACAACCTCGCCGGCGTCGATTGCGAGATCGCCATCGGCGACATGACTGACGCCGCGGCGATGGCGAGGGCCATGGCGGGCGTGCGCCAGCTCTACCACGTCGCCGCCGACTATCGGCTCTGGGCCAGGGACCCGGGCGAGCTGAGGCGCGCCAACCTCGGCGGCGCTTCGGCGGTGATGGAGGCGGCGCTGGCCGCCGGCGTCGAGCGGATCGTCTACACCTCGAGCGTCGCCACGCTGCGCGCCGCCGACGCGGCGACGATCGTCGACGAGACCGCGCCGCTGGCCGAGGCCGAGGCGATCGGCGCCTACAAGCAGAGCAAGGTCGCCTCCGAGCGGCTGGTCGAGCGCATGGTCGCCGAGCGCGGCCTGCCGGCCGTAATCGTCAACCCGTCGACCCCGATCGGTCCCCGCGACATCAAGCCGACGCCAACCGGCCGGATGGTGCTCGAGGCCGCGCAGGGCAAGATCCCGGCCTTCGTCGACACCGGCCTCAACCTCGTGCACGTCGACGACGTCGCCGAGGGCCATCTGGCTGCCATGGCGCGCGGCCGCGTCGGCGAACGCTACGTGCTGGGCGGGCAGGACCTCAGCCTCCGCGACATGCTGGCCGAGATCGCGGTCCTCACAGGCCGCAAGGCCCCCACCCTCGCCTTGCCTCGCGCGCCCCTTTACCCCTTGGCCTACGCGGCCGAGGCGGTGGCGCAAGTGACCGGCAAGGAGCCCATGTTAACGCGCGACGCGCTGAAGATGGCCTCGCACCACATGTTCTTCTCCTCGAAGAAGGCCGAGGCCGAGCTGGGCTATGTCGCGCGGCCGCACCGCGAGGCGCTCGCGGACGCGCTCGGCTGGTTCCGCGAGGCGGGGCTGCTGAAATGACGATCGCACTCGTCGTCGGGGTGATCGCTGTCGCAGCCTGGTCTTACCTCCTGCTCTTCCGCCGCTTCTTCTGGCTGATGCGCGAGCGCGACGACCGCGACCCGCCGCCGGAGCCCGCAAGCTGGCCAGCTGTCGCCGCCGTGGTCCCGGCCCGCAACGAGGCCGACGTGATCGCTCGGTCGGTCGCCGGGTTGGTCGCTCAGGACTACCCCGGCGATTTCCACGTGACGGTGGTTGACGACGCCAGCGATGACGGCACCGCGAAGGTCGCGGCGGCTGCAGCTTCCGAGCTCGGCGCGGTCGAGCGGCTTACGGTCATGACCGGCCGGACGCTGGCGAATGGCTGGACCGGCAAGCTCTGGGCGGTCGCGCAGGGCGTCGAGGCGGCGTCGGACGCCGCGCCGACGTACCTCTGGATCACCGACGCCGATATCGAGCACGCGCCGCAGACGCTGCGAAGGCTGGTGGCCCGCGCGGAGGCCGGGCGCCTGACGCTGGTCTCGCTGATGGCGCGGCTGCAGACCGGCACCTGGCCGGAGAAGCTGTTGATCCCCGCCTTCGTGTTCTTCTTCGACATGCTGTTCCCGTTCGGGCTGGTGAACGATCCGCGATCGCGCGTCGCCGCGGCGGCGGGTGGGTGCATGCTGGTGCGGCGCGAGGCGCTGGAAGCCGCCGGCGGCATCGCCTCGATCCGGGCCGAGATCATCGACGATTGCGCGCTGGGCGCGCGGCTGAAGGCGCAAGGCCCGGTCTGGCTCGGCCTTACCCGCACCTCGGTGAGCCTGCGACCCTACGGCTCGCTGGCGGAGATCGGCCGGATGGTCTCGCGCTCGGCCTACGCCCAGCTTCGCTATTCGCCGTGGCTGCTAGGCGGGACACTCGCGGGCATGGCGCTGGTCTACCTGGCTGCGCCCGTCCTCGCGTCGGTCGGGCCCGGCGACGTGCGCTGGCTCGGCCTCACGGCCTGGGTGCTGATGGCTGCTGCGTTCCAGCCGATGCTCGCCTACTACCGGGTCTCGCCGCTGTACGGGCTGCTGCTGCCCGCGATCGGCGCGCTCTACACGCTCTTCACGGTACAATCGGCGATCGATGTCTGGCGCGGCCGCGGCGGCATGTGGAAGGGCCGCGCGCAGGCCCTTGCGGCCTCGTCATGACGGCGACCGACCTCAGCTCCGGCAAAGGGCACACCGACGAAAACTTCCCGGTCGCTTCGCACCTGATCGCGCCGCCTTACCGCGCCCCGATCATGGCCTTCTACCGCGTTGCGCGCCTGGCCGACGACGTCGCAGACCACGCCCAGGCCACGCCTGCGCAGAAGCTGGCCCGGCTCGGCGAGATCGAAGCCGCGCTCACCGGCAAGGGCGACGCGTCACCCGAGGCCGTCGCGCTGCGCCGAGTGCTGGCCGAGCGCGGACTCGGCTGGGAGCACATGCTGGACCTGCTCGAGGCCTTCCGCCGCGACGTTACCAAGACGCGCTATGCGAGCTGGGACGAGCTGATGGACTACTGCCGCTACTCGGCGATGCCGGTCGGCCGCTTCGTGCTCGACGTCCACGGCGAAGATCGCTCCACCTGGCCGGCGTCGGACAAACTCTGCGCGGCGCTGCAGGTGATCAACCACCTGCAGGACTGCGCCAAGGACTTCCACGACCTCGACCGCGTCTATCTGCCGCTCGACACCCTCGGGGCCTGTGGCGCCAGCGTCGAGATGCTCGGCGAGGGCCGCGGCGATCCGGCCATGACCCGAGCCATCCGCGTCCTGGCCGACAAGACCGACGCGCTCCTCCATGGCTCCCGTCCCTTCGCCGGGCAGATCCGCGACCTGCGGCTCGCGCTCGAGGTCGGCGCAATCCAGCGCCTGGCCGAGAGCCTGACCGCTCGCCTCAAGGCGCGCGATCCGCTCTCCGAAGAGACCCACCACAGCCGCTGGGAGGCGCTCGGGGTGGGGCTTTTGGGTGTCACTCGCACAATTCGCGAGCGCCTCTCTCGGCAATCCGCGCCAAGGGCGGCATAAGCCTCGCCATGACGACAACGCTGGAGCCCGCCACGACCCCCGCGAGCACAGAGCAGCAGGCGTCCGGCAGCTCGTTCTACGCCGCGATGCGCCTGCTGCCGCCGGCCGAGCGCGCGGCGATGTTCGCGATCTACGCCTTCTGCCGGGTGGTCGACGACGTCGCCGACGAGCCTGGCCCGACGCCGGACGAACAGCGCAAGATGCTGGACGACTGGCGCGCGGATCTCGCCGCCCTCTATGCGGGCTCGCCGCCCGAGCGTATCCGCTACCTCGCGCCGCACGTCGAGCGCTTCAACCTTCGGCACGACGATTTCCTGGCGATCATCGACGGTATGGAGATGGACGTCGACGGACCGATCATCGCCCCTGACTACGCAACGCTCGACACCTATTGCGACCGGGTCGCCAGCGCGGTCGGGCGCCTCTCGGTGAAGATCTTCGGCATGCCGGATGCGGAGGGGCTGACGCTCGCCTTCCACCTCGGCCGCGCGCTGCAGCTGACCAATATCCTGCGCGACCTCGACGAGGACGCCGGGATGGGCCGGCTCTATCTGCCGAAAGAGGCGCTGGAAGCCGCCGGGATCGAGAGCCGCGACCCGCTCGCGGTGGTCGCCGATCGCCGGGTGGACGCCGCCTGCCGCTGGGTGGCCGCCAAGGCGCATCTGCACTACGGCGCCGCGGACGCGGTGCTGAAGGCCCGGCCCGCCGGGCGCATCCGCTCGCCGCGTCTGATGCGCGAGGTCTACGAGACCATCCTGCGCGAGACCGAGGTCGTCGGCTGGTCGCCGCCGCGCCATCGGGTGAAGCTGAGCCGCGCGCGGCTGCTCTGGATCGTGCTGAGGCACGGCCTCGTCGACTGATGGCGACTGGCCGCGTGTATGTCGTAGGCGCGGGGCTCGCCGGGCTCTCCGCCGCAGCCAGGCTGGCGAGCCGCGGCCGCGAGGTCGTGCTGATCGAAGGCGCAGGCCAGGCCGGCGGGCGCTGCCGCTCCTACGAAGACGCCGCGCTCGGCATGACGATCGACAACGGCAACCACCTCGTCCTCTCCGGCAACCACGCCACCCACGCCTACCTGAAGACGCTCGGAACCCTGGGCCGCCTGGCCGGACCGAAGGAGGCGGTGTTCGACTTCTGTGACGTCCGTGACGGACGTCGCTGGACGCTGAGGCCCAATCCGGGGCCGATCGGCTGGTGGGTGTTTTCCGAGCGTCGCCGTGTGCCGGACACGCTCGCCGGCGACTACCTGCCGCTGGTCAAGCTGCTGCTGCCGCAAGGCGATCGCCGGCTCTGCGATGCGATCCCCTGCGAGGGACCGCTCTGGGAGCGGCTGATCGAGCCGCTGATGCTGGCGGCGCTGAACACAGACCCCGCGCAAGGCTCGGCCGAGCTCGCCGGCGCGATCGTGCGCGAGACGCTGGCTGTCGGCGGCCGCGCCTATGCGCCGCGGATCGCCGATCCCAGCCTCGACGCCGCCTTCATCGCCCCCGCCCTCGCCTTCCTCGCCGGCTGTGGCGCGGACGTGCGGATCGGCAAGCGCGTCGAGGCGATCGAGACCGACGAAGCACGGGCCGTTTCGCTGACGGTCGCCAGGAAGAAGATCCCGCTCGACGCCGGCGACGCCCTGATCGTCGCGACGCCCGCCTGGGTCACGCCGACCCTTTTGCCCGACGTTGCTGCGCCCGATGAGTTCTGCTCGATCGTCAACGGGCACTTCAAGGCGCAGGCGCCGCAGGGCGCGCCGCGGATGGTGGGCGTGATCGGCGGGACCGCGCAGTGGGTGTTCGCCTTCGACGGCCGCATCTCGACCACGATCAGCGGCGCGGACGCCGTGGTCGACGCGCCGCGCGAAAAGATGGCCAGGGCGCTCTGGGCCGACGTCGTCAAGGTCTACGGCCTGGAAGGCCCGATGCCGACCTGGCAGATCGTCAAGGAGCGCCGCGCCACTTTCGCGGCGACGCCCGACCAGGTCGCCAAGCGACCGAAGGCCGCGACGCGCTGGGCCAACCTTGCGCTCGCCGGCGACTGGACCGATACCGGCCTGCCCGCCACCATCGAGGGGGCGATCCGCTCGGGCCACAAAGCGGCCGAGATGTTCCTCAACTGACGGCCCACGACGATGGACGACCTCGCGCTCACCGACCGGCTTGAACTCGGCTCCAGCCTCGCCGGGCTGGACGCGGCGGTTGGCAAGGCGACCGACGCGCTCCTCAAGCTGCAGCGCCCCGACGGGCACTGGGTCTTCGAGCTCGAAGCCGACGCGACCATCCCGGCCGAATACGTGCTCTTCGTCCACTACCTCGGCGAGGAACCGAACCTCGAGCTGGAGCGCAAGATCGGCGTCTACCTGCGCCGCATCCAGGGCGAGCACGGCGGCTGGCCGCTCTATCACGGCGGCGTCCTCGACGTGTCGGCGACGGTGAAAGCCTACTTCGCGCTGAAGATGATCGGCGACGATCCGTCCGAGCCGCACATGGTCCGCGCCCGCGAAGCGCTGCTGGCCCATGGCGGCGCCGGCGCCTGCAACGTCTTCACCCGCATCCTCCTCGCCCTCTTCGGCATCCTGTCCTGGCGCGCGGTCCCGGAGATGCCGGCGCAGATCACGCTGCTGCCGAAGTGGTTCCCGATCCACCTCTCCAAGATCTCGTACTGGGCGCGCACCGTGATCGTGCCGCTCCTTGTGCTACGCAAGCTGAAGCCAAGGGCCGTCAACCCGCGGGGCGTCGGGATCGACGAGCTCTTCCTCGAGCCGCCATCGTCGATCAGCAAGCTGGCGCGCGGCGCGCACCAGAAGGAGCCGTGGGCGTCGTTCTTCTTCGCGCTCGACCAGGTGCTTCGCGTCGTGGAGCCGGGCCTGCCGAGCGAGCGCAGGGCCATAGCCAAGGCCGTCGCCTTCGTCGACGAGCGGCTCAATGGCGACGACGGCCTGGGCGGCATCTTCCCGGCCATGGTCAACAGCGTGATGATGTACGCCGCGCTCGGCGTCGCGGCGGATGATCCACGCCGCGCCATCGCGCGGGCCTCGGTCGAGAAGCTGCTCGTCGTGAAGGACGACGAGGCCTACTGCCAGCCGTGCTTCTCCCCGGTGTGGGACACCGCGCTGATCGGTCACGCACTGCTGGAGAGCGGCGCGCCAGGGACGGACGCCGCCGTATCCCGCGGGCTCAATTGGTTGAAGCCGTTGCAGGTGCTGGACGTCGAGGGCGACTGGATCGAGGCGCGGCCAGGCGTGCGGCCGGGCGGCTGGGCGTTCCAGTACGCCAATCCGCACTACCCTGACCTCGACGACACCGCGGTCGTCGTGATGGCGATGGACCGCGCGCGCCATTGCGCCGCGACGCCGGGCGACTATGACGGCGCGATCGACCGTGGCCGCGAGTGGGTGGAGGGCCTGCAGAGCAAGAACGGCGGCTGGGCCGCGTTCGACGCCGACAACGAATTCTACTACCTCAACAACATTCCCTTCGCCGACCACGGGGCCTTGCTTGATCCGCCCACGGTCGATGTGGCGGCCCGCTGCGTTAGCATGTTGGCCCAGCTTGGCGAGGCATCCGACAGTGTGCGGATGAAAAGAGCGCTAGCCTACCTCGAGCGCGAGCAGCTGGCCGACGGCAGCTGGTTCGGCCGCTGGGGTGTCAACTACATCTACGGGACCTGGTCGGCGCTGTGTGCGCTGAACGCGGTGGGGCTCGACGCCTCGTCGCCGATGGTGCGCAAGGCGGCCGACTGGCTGATCCGGATTCAGAACCCCGACGGCGGCTGGGGCGAGAACTGCGAAAGCTACAAGCTCGACTACCGGGGCTACGAGCCTCACCCCTCCGGCGCGTCGCAGACCGCCTGGGCGCTGCTCGGCCTGATGGCCGCGGGCGAGGCGGACCATCCCGCCGTCACGAGAGGCGTCGCCTGGCTGAAGGCGCGCCAGGGCGACGATGGATTCTGGCCCGAGGACCACTACACTGGCGGCGGCTTCCCGCGCGTGTTCTATCTGCGCTACCACGGCTATTCGAAGTTCTTCCCGCTCTGGGCGCTGGCCCGTTACCGAAACCTCAGGCGCAGCAACGAGCGGCGCGTCGCCTACGGGATGTGATGGCGATCGCCGGGCGTTCCGACGTGCTCGCGGTGGTCGGCATGACCCGCGAAGCCAAGATCCTGACCGGCGCGCCCGTGGTGGTCGGCGGCGGCGACACGCCGGGCCTGATTGGGCGGCTCGAGGCCGAGCTGCGTGGCGGCGTCGCCGGCGTGGTCAGCTTCGGTCTCTGCGGCGCGCTCGATCCGGCGCTGGAGGTCGGCGACCTGGTGATCGGCGAGGCGGTGGCGGACGATGCCGAGCGGTTCGCGGCCGACCCCGCTTGGGCCGCACGGATCGGCGTGCTGTTGCCGGCCGCGAAGGTGGGCGTCTTTGCCCGAGCCGAGAAGCCCGTCGCCACGGTCGAGGAGAAAGCCGAGCTGCGCGCGCGAACCGGCGCCGACGCGGTCGATCTCGAGAGCTACGCGGTGGCGAGACTGGCGGGCTTCTTCGGCGTGCCGTTCGCCGTCGTCCGCGCGGTCTCCGACGACGCCGCCCGCGCCCTGCCCCACGCCGCGCAGGTCGGCCTGGGCGCCGACGGACGCCCGGCCATCGGCCCGGTCATGGCCTCGCTGCGCGCCAACCCCTGGCAGCTCGGCGCGCTGATCCGCACGGCGCTCGAAGCCGAGGACGGCTTCCACGCCCTGGAGCGCGCCCGCCAGGCGCTCGGACCCCGCCTGGCGGGACCCGGGGAGGCTTAGCGAGGTCCGGACTTGCCTGGAGCTGCGGCGGGCTGTCGCTCGCTCGCGGGCGAGCGCATCCAGTCTTTCCAAGCCTCCCGGAGCGGCGCCGCCTGCGGGTGCTGGCTTGTCTCGATTTGCTCGGCGCTGATGAACTTGAGGCCGCAGAGAGGAAAGCGAGCCCAAGCCCGCCGGGCGCGAATGACGAGCCCCTCGCACATGATCAACAGATGCACCTCGTCGGGCAGGCGCAGAACCGAGGGCGCATGCACTTGAGCGCCGGATTCGCTGATGTCCCTGATTGTGCAGTCCGCCGTAGCTACGCCGACGGCGACCTTCGCGGCGAGGAGCACCTTCCTGCGGGGCGAGGCTCGCTGCTCGACCTGGGACGGACGCCTCAGTGTCAGGCGCGCTCGCTTCAGTTGGTCGAGCAAGTTCTCCACCCCAGTCAGATGAGCACGTTGTGATCGGCGACGCGTCAGGCGCAACGCCCAGATGGCCTGCGAATATCGCAATACTGTTGCGGGCGACTGAAGGAACGCGGTTCCTTCTCGCCAACCATCACTCAGAACCATGCGGAATCGACAAGGTTATCCGTCGTCCACCGTGTTATTTTATTCACCATTGAGCTTGTTACTTCAGCGCTCCTTAAGCCGCCGCGCGGCAAGGTCCGAAGCGAGAGAGGAGTCGCCCGTGAGAAGGTTCGAATCGACCGCGGATAAGTCGAGAACGACAGTCATCGCCTACGGCCTGTCCGCCATCCTGGTCATGGCGACCATCACTTGGCTGGTGATGGCTTTCGGCGCGCCCGTGGGCGTCGCAGGGGGGCTCGTGCTCGCCGCCGCGGCGGCGGGCCGGCGGCCGTCGAGCGTTGTCGCGCCTGCTCGGAGAAGTTCCCCTCAGGCTTCCTCTGCGCGGCGCGGCCGCACGATCGCCTGAGTCTACGACCCGGCAGTTCCATCGCCGTGTGTCCGAATGGCGGTGCGCCGTCAGCTGACGCGAGCGACCTTGCGGGCCTTTGGGTTGGAGGCGCGGATCTGGGCCAGGCGCTCCTCGACGTGCTGGGAGAACACGTACTCGGCCGGGCGCTGGTTATCGATCGGGATGTCCTCGGCCATCGGGCCGTCGGTGCGCACGCCGCGCAGCATCACCGAGAGCGCCTTCAGCGGACGCTTGACCGTGTCGGCCACAGCGCTCGCCTCGAAACCGGAGTGGACCATGCAGTCGGCGCACTTCTCGTAGTTACCGACGCCGTACTTGTCCCACTCGGTCTCCTCCATCAGCTCCTTGAAGGTCTTGGCGTAGCCTTCGCCGAGCAGGTAGCAGGGCCGTTGCCAGCCGAACACGTTGCGGGTCGGGTTGCCCCACGGCGTACAGGCGTAGGCCTGGTTGCCGGCCAGGAAGTCCATGAACATGGTCGACTGGGTGAACGACCATTCCTTGCCGCCACGCCCGCGCTTCAGGATGTCGCGGAACAGCTGCTTGGTCTTGGTGCGGTTCAGGAAGTGCGCCTGGTCGGGCGCGCGCTCGTATGCGTAGCCCGGCGAGACGGTGACGCCGTCGATTCCCAGCGCCTTCATCTCGTCGAAGAAAGCGGCCACTCGCTCCGGATCGGCGTCCTGGAACAGGGTGCAATTGAGGTTGCACTGGAAACCTTTTGATTTAGCGAGCTTAATCGCCTTCACGGCGATGTCGTAGACGCCGTCCTGGCAGACGGAGTGGTCGTGCATCATCTGGTCGCCGTCGAGGTGGATCGACCAGGTGAAGAACGGGTCGGGCTTGAACTGGTCGATCTTCTTGGTCAGCAGCAGAGCGTTCGTGCAGAGGATCACGAACTTCTTCCGCGCCAGGAACCCCTCGACGATCTTTGGCATGTCCCGGTGGAGCAGCGGCTCGCCGCCGGCGATCGAGACCACCGGCGCGCCGCACTCGTCGATCGCCTCCATGCACTGGGCGACCGAGAGGCGCTGGTTCAGTATCTCGTCCGGGTAGTCGATCTTGCCGCAACCGGCGCAGGCGAGGTTGCAGCGGAACAGCGGCTCGAGCATCAGCACCAGCGGGTAGCGCTTCTCGCCGCTGAGCTGCTTCTTCATGATGTAGGCGCCGACCCGCGCCGTCACCGCCAGAGGAATCGCCAAGGAAGGAACTCCGATGCGTCGGGCGACTGCTTTCGAGTCCCCCCGCCCTTCGCCCGGACTTAGGCGGCCTGCGCCGCGCGATCAAGCCGCCCGGTCCGCAACCTGGCGTCACGTGCCCGAATGATCACAGGTCCGGCGGGCCTCAGCGGGTTGGCCGAAGCGCGGCTTTGTGGCTAAGACTGCCGCAAGCGGGCCACCGCGCCTGGGGGGTGGAAGAGCGAGGACGGCGGTTGAGTGAGCCGGAGCAGCCGGGGCCGAACCGCGTCAGGCGCGTCGCCATCATCATCGCGCTCCTGGGCCTCGTGCTCGCCACCGGGATCATCGGCTACGTCGGCTTCGGCAAGGTGGCGACGGCGTTCGCCGAGATCGGCTGGCGCGGCCTCTTCGGGCTCTGCCTGACCTACCTCGTGCCGGTCGGGCTGCTGGCCGCGGCCTGGCTGGTGCTCGACCCCGGCGCGCCGCCCCGGACCTGGTTCGTGTTCTATTTCGCCCGCCTCGTGCGCGACGCCTCGGGCGAGCTGTTGCCGTTCTCGTCGCTCGGCGGCTTCGTCTTCGGCGCGCGGGCGGCGATCCTGGGCGGGGTCGAGGCGGCCGCGGCGATCTCCACCACTGTCGCCGACGTGACCGCCGAGTTCATCGGGCAACTCGGCTTCACCGCTGTCGGCATCGCCCTGCTGATCCGCCAGCCCGGGGCGCAATACGAGAGCCAGCAGCTGCTGACCTCGTCGCTGATGGGCCTCGGGGCAGGCGTGATGGCGGCCGCGGCGTTCATCCTGCTGCAGCGGCGCGCGACCGGGCCGATCGAGCGGGCGGTGGGGCGGTGGGCGCCCAGCGCACTGGCTCAGACCAGCGCCGTCGTGACTTCGCTGCACGGCCTCTACCAGAAGCCGGCGCGGCTCACGGTGAGCTCGGTGCTGCATCTGGCGGCCTGGGTGCTGGGGGGCGTCGGGGTCTGGGCCGGGCTCTGGATCGCCGGCCGGCACATGAGCCTGCGCACGATCATGGGCGTCGAAAGTCTGGTCTACGTCGTCCGCACGATCACCTTCGCCACGCCCATGGGCCTCGGCGTGATCGAAGGCGGCTACGTGCTGGTCGGCCACCTCTTCGGCCTCTCGCCGGAGTTCGCGCTGGCGCTCTCGCTGATCAAGCGCGTGCGAGACATCGCCATCGGCCTGCCGGCCCTGGCGCTCTGGCAGGTGATGGAGGGCCGGCGCCTGATCGGGCCCAAGGCCAAGCGCGAAGCGCCCACGAACTCTAGCGCATGAAGCGGTAGCCGACGCCCGGCTCGGTCAGGATGTGCCTCGGCGCCGACGGCTCCGGCTCGAGCTTCTGGCGCAGTTGGCCGACGAGCACGCGCAGGTACGGCAGGTCGTCGACGTGCGCCGGGCCCCAGATCGCGGTCAGCAGCTGGCGGTGGCTGAGCACCTTGCCGTCGCCCTCGGCGAGCCTGGCCAGGAGCTCGTATTCCTTCGGTGTCAGCCGCACCGGCTCGCCTGAGCGGCTGACCAGGCGCTTGACCAGATCGATCTCGAGCTCGCCGGCGTGGATCGTCGGCTCGGCGCCCGCGCGCTCCAGCCGATGCCGCAGCGCGACACGCAGACGCGCCAGGAACTCGCCGACCCCGAACGGTTTTTGCACGTAGTCGTCGGCGCCGATGTCGAGAGTGTCGATCTTCTCGGCCTCGCGGTCGCGCGCCGAGAGCACGATCACCGGGCCGGCGTAGAAGGCGCGCGCCGCCCGCAGCAGATCCTTGCCGTCCATGTCCGGAAGACCGAGGTCGAGCACGACCGCGTCCGGCGAGCTCTGCGCAATGGCCTTCAGGCCCGCCGCGCCGTCGTCGGCCCGCAGCGCCTCGAAGCCGGCCGCGCCGAGCGCGGGGCCCAGGAATCGGTGCATCTGCGGCTCGTCGTCGATGACCAGGATGCGGGGCTTGTAGGCGCTCATAACAGCCAATGCGGGGTGGCTTTTTCCTTCGGCAGGCTGATCAGTATGCGCGTGCCGCGGCCGTCGTGTATCGGGCTCGCGGCGGCGATCCGCCCGCCCATGGCCTCGACGAAGCCCTTGGCGATCGCGAGCCCCAGGCCCGTGCCGGCGCCGCGGTCGCTGCTCTCCTCCAGGCGCTGGAACTTCTCGAACACCTGCTGCAGCTGCGCGGTGGGGATCCCCCTCCCCTCGTCCTCGATGCTGATGACGACGTTGCGCTCGTCCTCGTAGACCGCGGCCTCGATCCGCGAGCCGTCGGCGCTGTAGGCGATCGCGTTCTCGAGGATGTTGACCAGCGCCTGCTCCAGCAGCGCCGGGTCGGCCGGCACGGTGCTCAGCGTCGGCGGGTAGTCGCGCACGAGATCCCGCTTGCCGAGCCGCCGCGCCACCCGTTCGGCGGCCGCGCTGACGACATCGCGCAGGTCGGTGGACTGAGTCCGGGGCGCGACCCCACCGCCCTCCAGTTTGGTCATGTCGAGCAGGTTGCCGACATAGCGGTTGAGCCGCTCGGCTTCGTCGCGGACGCTCTCCAGCAGATCCTGCTGCACCGGCCGCTCGAGCGACGGACCGTACTCCAAGAGCGTCGTCGCCGCGCCCAGCACGCCGGCGAGCGGGGTCCGAAGGTCGTGACTGATCGAGTTGAGCAGGGCCGTGCGCAGCCGCTCGGAGCGCCGCAGCGCGTCGGCTTCCGAGGCCTCGGCGGCGAGCTCGGCGCGCTCGATGGCGATAGCGCCCTGGTCAAGCAGCGAGAGCACGTAGCGCTCTGCCTCGCCGTCGCCCTGAGGCCGGGCCGCCTCGAGCGCGGCGACGCCGGCGCGCTTGCCGATGCCTTGCAGCGGCCAGAAGGTCCAGGCGGCAAGCGGCAGCGTGCCGGTGCCGGCGCCCGCGGCCTCGCCGTGCTCCCAGGCCCAGCGGGCGGCCGCCATGTCCTGCGTGCCGAGCGGCGTCATCAGCGGCGCGGCCGCGGCGGGCGTGATCTCACCGTCGCCATGTGGCAGCAGGATCATCGCCTTGCCGCCGGTCGCGGCCGAGAGCTGGTCGGCGAGCGCGCTGGCGGCGTCGAGCTTCTTGGCCGAGGCGGAGAGCCGGCGACTCGCGGCTAGCAGTGCGGTGATCGCCGCCGCGCGCCTCTGGGTCGCCTGCTGCTGGTCGCGCACCCGGCCGGCCAGGAAGCCGGTCACGAGCGCCACGGCGAGGAAGACGAATAGAGTCAGGATGTCGGTCGGCGAGCCGATCACGAACGAGTAACGCGGCTCGAGGAAGAGGTAGTTGTAGACCAGGAACGCGAGACCCGCCGCCAGCAGCGCCGGCCTCAGCCCCTGCAGCACCGCTGCGGTGAACACGGCCGCCAGAAAGATCATCCCGAGGTCCGACGCACGGAACGTGCGGTCGAGGTACCAGGCGACCCCGGTGGCGACGACGATGTAGCCGACGCCGGGCAGATAGCTGCGCCAGGCGCCAGGCTCGCGGGCGACCCGCTGGCGCAGGCCCTCGCCGGCCGGCTCGCTCGACCTCTCGGTGACGACATGCAGCGCCACGCCCTTGGCCTCGCGCATCATGGCCGATGCGAACGAGCGCCCGAGCAGCTCCCGCCAGCGGCTGTCGCGCGACTTGCCGATCACGAGCTGGGTCACGTTGTTGCGCTGGCAGTAGTCGGTGACGGCCGCCACGATGTCGTCGGCGGTGAGCACCAGGGTCGCGCCGCCGAGCTGCTCGGCGAGCTTCATCGCGTCGTTGACCCGGCTGAGCGCCATCGCGCTCGGCGGCGCGCGGCCGGTGCGCTCCACGTGGGCGACGGTCCAGGGCGCGTTCATCATCTCCGCCAGACGACGCCCGGTGCGGACGAGGTGGTCGGCCATGGCATCGCCGCCGACCAGCACCAGGATTCGCTCGCCGGCCGCCCAGGGCCCCGCTACGCCCGCGCGGCGCATCGCCAGGGTCAGCTCATCGTCGACGGCCTGGGCGGCGCGGCGCAGCGCCAGTTCGCGCAGCGCGGTCAGGTTCTCGGGCTTGAAGAAGTTCTCCGAGGCGAGGCGCGCCGTCTCCGGCACGTAGACCTTGCCCTCCGCGAGGCGCTGGCGCAGCTCCGCCGGCGTGATGTCGACGATCTCGATCTCGTCGGCCTTGGAGAGCACGCTGTCAGGCACGGTCTCGCGCTGGCGCACGCCGGTGATCTTCCAGACCACGTCCACCAGGCTCTCGAGGTGCTGGATGTTGAGCGTGGTCCAGACGCTGACGCCCGCCGCGATCAGCTCCTCGACGTCCTGCCAGCGTTTCGGATGGCGCGAGCCTGGCGCGTTGGAGTGCGCGAACTCGTCGACCAGCAAGAGCTCGGGCTTGCGCGCCA
Organism: Caulobacteraceae bacterium; assembly: GCA_035541575.1. Lineage (GTDB taxonomy): Bacteria > Pseudomonadota > Alphaproteobacteria > Caulobacterales > Caulobacteraceae > Acaudatibacter. The sequence continues at coordinate 20,131 of DATKMZ010000007.1, forward strand.
GCGCCGCGTCGATGTCGAACTCCATCAGCGTGCGGCCGCGGTGTTCGATCGGCTTGCGGGGCAGGATCTCCAGCCCCGCGGTGAGGGCCTCGGTGTCCTTGCGCCCGTGAGTCTCGACGACGCCCACGAGCACGTCCCCTCCGGCGGCTTTCCGGCGGGCGGCCTGGGCGAGCATCTCGAAGGTCTTGCCGACCCCCGGCGACATGCCGAGGAACACCTTCAGCCGGCCGCGCCCCGCCTTCTTCGCTTCGGCCAGAAGCGCATCGGGATCGGGGCGGCGCGGCTCGTCAAGCGTCATGCCGGCTTAGGCTGGCCCTTCGGAAGGCTGGCGTCCAGCGTGCGGTTGGTCATCAAGACGTTGACGTGCGGCTGGCCGATGAAGCCGAGGAACGGCCCCTCGACGTGAGCGTCGATCAGCTTGCGCACCGCATCGGCGCTGGCGCCCCGCGCCTTGGCGATGCGGTCGACCTGCAGGTCGGCGTAGGCCGGCGAGATGTCGGGGTCGAGCCCCGAGCCCGAGGTCGTGATCGCGTCGTCCGGGATCTCGGCGTGGCCGGTCGACTTGCGCAGCGCGTCGGCGTCGCCAGCGATCCGCTTGGCGAGGTCGGAGCTCAGCGGACCGTAGTTCGAGCCGGACGAGCTGGTCGGGTCGTAGCCGTTGGAGCCGGCCGCCGAGGGGCGCGGATGCAGGTACTCGTCCTTGGCGAACGGCTGGGCCAGCAGCGCGGAGCCGATCACGTGACCGGATGCGTCGCGCACCAGGCTGCCGTCCGCCTGGTAGGGGAACGCAGCCTCGGAGATCCCAGTGAGGACCAGCGGGTAGCCCAGCCCCAGGATCAGGGTGAGGAGGATCGTCGAGACGATCGCGGGGCGGATGTCGGAGAGCATGTCGCTTGGCCTTTAGGTCTGGCGGGGCGGCCGCTGCGGGCCGGAGGGGGCGTGTCCGGGCATCACGCCAGCCCCAGGGTGGTGACGATCACGTCGACGATCTTGATGCCGATGAACGGGGCTACGATGCCGCCGAGGCCGTAGATCAAGAGGTTGCGTTGCAGCAGCCGCGAGGCGCCGATCGGCCGGTACCGCACGCCCCGGAGCGCCAGCGGCACCAGCGCGATGATGATCAGCGCGTTGAAGATGATCGCCGACAGGATCGCGCTGTGCGGGCTCTGCAGCCCCATGATGTTGAGCGCGCCCAGCGGCTTCAGCGAGATCACGAAGATCGCCGGGATGATCGCGAAGTACTTCGCGACGTCGTTGGCGATCGAGAACGTGGTCAGCGCGCCGCGGGTGATCAGCATCTGCTTGCCGACCTCGACGATCTCGATGACCTTCGTGGGGTCGCTGTCGAGGTCGACCATGTTGCCGGCCTCGCGGGCGGCCTGCGTGCCGGTCTGCATCGCGACGCCCACGTCGGCCTGAGCCAGCGCCGGCGCATCGTTCGAGCCGTCGCCGCACATCGCGACCAGCCGGCCCTTGGCTTGCTCCTCGCGGATCAGCCGCAGCTTGTCCTCGGGCGTGGCCTCGGCGAGGAAGTCGTCGACGCCGGCCTCGGAGGCGATCGCCGCGGCCGTCACGGGGTTGTCGCCAGTGATCATCACCGTGCGCAGGCCCATGCGGCGCAGGTCGGCGAAACGCTCCTTCACGCCCGCCTTCACCACGTCCTTCAGGTGGATGACGCCGACCAGCGCGCCGTTCTCGGACACCGCCAGCGGCGTGCCGCCGGAGCGGGCGATGCGATCCACGGCCGCGGCAAGCTCGGCTGGCATGGCCGACTGGCTGACGCCGACGACCTTCAGGATCGCGTCGACCGCGCCCTTGCGCCAGCTGTCGGAGCCCGCGTCCAGGCCTGACAGCCGGGTGGTCGCGCTGAACGGCACGGGGGTCGAATCCTTCGGCGGCACGCCGGTCTGACCCTTCTCGAGCGCCAGGTCGACGATCGAACGGCCCTCGGCGGTCTCGTCGGCGAGCGAAGCCATCATGGCCGCGCGGATCGCCGCTTCCGGCCGCACGCCCGGCGCGGCGATCACCTCGGTCGCCATCCGGTTGCCGTGGGTGATGGTGCCGGTCTTGTCGAGCAGCAGCGTGTCGACGTCGCCCGACGCCTCGACCGCGCGGCCGGACGTGGCGAGCACGTTGAACTTCAAGAGCCGGTCCATGCCGGCGATGCCGATCGCCGAGAGCAGGCCCGCGATCGTGGTCGGGATCAGGCAGATGAAGAGAGCGCCAAGCACCAGCGGGTCGAGCGCGACGCCGGAGTACCGGCCAAGGCCGAGCAGGGTGGCGACCGCGATCAGGAAGATGATCGTGAGGCCTGCCAGCAGCACGGTGAGCGCCAGCTCGTTCGGCGTCTTGCGGCGCTCGGCGCCTTCGACCATCGCGATCATGCGGTCGATGAAGCTGTTCCCTGGCTCGGCGGTGATCCTGACCTTGATCCAGTCGGAGACGACGGTCGTGCCGCCTGTGACGGCCGAGCGGTCGCCGCCGGATTCGCGGATCACCGGCGCGCTCTCGCCGGTGATCGCCGCCTCGTTGACCGAGGCGACGCCCTCGATGATGTCGCCGTCGGAGGGGATCATGTCGCCGGCTTCGACCAGCACGATGTCGCCCGCGTTCAGCTTGAACGCCGAGGTCGGCACCATCGTCCCGTGCTCGGGGTCGACGATCAGCTTGGCCTTCACGTCGACCCGCTGCGAACGCAGCGCGTCGGCGGCGGCCTTGCCGCGGCCCTCGGCGATGCTCTCGGCGAAGTTGGCGAACACCACCGTGAACCAGAGCCAGAGCGCGATCTGGAACGCCCACCAGGGGCTCTGTCCGGTGCGAAAGTCGTCGATCGTCGAGACGGTGGCCAGGAACGCGACCACCTCCGTCGCCAGGATCACCGGGTTCTTGGCGAGCTTGCGCGGATCGAGCTTGACGAACGAGTCGAGGATCGCGCGGGTGAGCACACTCGACGAGAGGGCGGTGGCGGCGACCGCTGAGCGGCGCTTCTCACCCAGATGGATTGCAACGTCGGTCATGGATGTCTCCGGACGGCTCAGTGCTGCTGGGCGACCGTGTCCAGCACCATGAAGTGCTCGACGATCGGCCCCAGCGCCTGGCTCGGGAAGAATTGCAGTCCGCCCATGATCAGGATCACGCCGATCAGCAGGCTGATGAAGAGCGGGCCGTGGGTCGGAAGCGTGCCCGCGGTCGGCGCAAGCTTCGGCTTGGCGGCGATGGCGCCAGCCATGGCCAGCACCGGCACGACGTAGCCGAACCGGCCGAGCAGCATGGCGATCCCGAGCGTCGCGTTCCAGTAGGGAACGTTGGCCGAGAGCCCCGCGAACGCCGAGCCGTTGTTCCCGGTGGCCGAGGAGTAGGCGTACATGATCTCAGAGAGGCCGTGCGGCCCCGAGTTCTCGAGCGCCTTCAGCGCGACCGGGACCACCGATGCGACGGCCGAGAACCCCAGGATCGAGAGCGGCAGGATCAGCACCGCCAACATGGCGAACTTCACCTCTCTCGCCTCGATCTTCTTGCCGAGGTACTCCGGCGTTCGCCCGACCATCAGGCCGGCGACGAAGACGGCTATGATGGCCATGACCACTATGCCGTAGAGGCCTGAGCCGACGCCGCCCGGC
>DATKMZ010000008.1:0-14814 GCA_035541575.1 Caulobacteraceae bacterium
ATGTGCAGGTCGCCCTTGGTCTCGACGGTGAGGTCGAAGCCGCCGTGGCGGGCGAAGCTCTCGAGCATGTGGTCGTAAAAACCGATGCCGGTCGAGATGCGCGCCTCGCCTGTCCCGTCGACATCGACGGCGACGCGCACCTGCGTCTCCTTGGTGTTGCGCGACAGATCCGCGGTCCGGCCCATGGCGGCGCCGTATGGTCGGCGGCGGCGGGGATGTCAAACGCCACAGCGGCGACGTGCGTGGTTCGAGACGCGCCTGCGGCGCTCCTCACCCTGACGAAGGCGGTGACGTCACACCATCCTCGTCATCCTGAGGAGCCCGCGAAAGCGGGCGTCTCGAAGGACGCAGCATCCCCTCAGGCCCCCAGGAACAGCTCCCTGGACGGGCACAAGTCCGCGACCACGCACTCTGCGCACTTCGGCTTTCGCGCCACGCAGACGTAGCGGCCGTGCAGGATCAGCCAGTGGTGGGCGCGGCTTTTGAGGGCGTCCGGCACGATCGCCATCAAGTCGTGCTCGACATCTTCCGGCGTCTTGCCCTTCGAGAGGCCGAGCCGGTGCGCGACGCGGAAGACGTGGGTGTCGACCGCGATCGCGGGCTCGATATCGAGCTCGTTCAGCACCACGCTCGCGGTCTTGCGGCCGACGCCCGGCAGCGCCTGCAGCGCCGCGCGGTTCAGCGGCGCCTCGCCGCCGTACTGCTCGACCAGGATCCGCGAGAGCGCGACGACGTTCTTGGCCTTGGTCCGAAAGAGGCCGATCGAGGCGATGTAGGGGATGAGGCCGGCCTCGCCGAGCGCCAGCATCTTTTGCGGCGTGTCGGCGACGGCGTAGAGCTTCTCGGTCGCCTTGTTGACCGACTTGTCGGTCGCCTGCGCCGAGAGCACGACGGCCACCAGCAGGGTGTACGGGGTCTTGTACGTAAGCTCGGTGCGCGGGTCGGGGCTGGCGGCCTCGAAGCGGGCGAAGATCGCCGCGACGCGCGCGGTCTCGGCCGGCGAGAGCCGCCGGCGGCGGGCTTTCTTCGCGGCCTTCAACGCGGCTTCGCCAGCTTGCGCCGCTCGTGCAGCTCGAGCCCCTTGACGATCGCGATCTTCGCCACCGTCGCGCCGGGGATGAAGATGTTGGCCGCCTCCGCGCCGATGTCGAGCAGGAACTTCGGCTCCAGGATCTTGCCGAGGTGCTGCTCGAAGGTCGAGCCAGTCGGGGTCGCCTCGCCGGTCAGGCCGTCGACTTCGACCACCGCCTCCTTGCCAGCGCGGCGATAGCGGAAGGCGAACACGGGGCGGTAGCAGAGGTCGACCGCCTCGAGCGTCACGCTCTCCTCGAGGATGCGGTCGGCGTCGATCTTGCCGATCGCCTTGGCGACGGCGTCGCGCACGAGGCCAGAGGCCTTCACCTTTGGCGGCACGACCACCGTGTTCTCGGCCGCGAGCTCGGCGAGACGCTCGCCGCCAGCCTCCACGGCGGCGAACTCGAGATAGGCGCCGAGCCGCGTGTCCTCCGTGCCGGTGAGGCCGTCGATCAGCGTCAGCCGCCGGGTCTCTTCCTCGCAGGTCTCGTGGCCGGTGACCGAGGTTCGGTGCGCGGCGATCTCGCGCGGCTGGCCGTCGATCACCACCGCCTTCACCTCCGGCGCCAGCGCGATCGGGTAGGCCCGCTCGCGCTCGTAACGGGCGAAGGCGTGGGCGGCGATGCGCCAGAACGGCTGCAGCCGCCTCTCGCGGTAGACCAGCTCGAACTCGTCGTCCTTGGGCCGGGCGAGCAGGCCGGACATCCGCGCGAGCGTCCCGAAGGCTTCGATGCGCCGACCCCAGGCCTTCGCCTCGGCCACCTCCGCGCCGACGCGGTCCGAGAAGACCAGAATCCGCTCCTCGGCGATCTCCACCTGCATGGGGGCGGAGGATGGCGCCAAACGCGCCGCAGAAACATCCCTTCCCATCATGGGGAGGGAGTGGGCTCAGAGAATGTATCGCGACAGGTCGGCGTTCTTGGCCAGCTCGCCGACGCGGGCGCGGACGTAGTCGCCGTCGATCGTGAGGCTCTCGCCGGAGCGGTCGGCGGCGGTGAAGCTGATCTCCTCGACCACCTTCTCGAGCACAGTCTGCAGCCGCCGCGCGCCGATGTTCTCGACCGCGCCGTTCACGGCCACGGCCGCGTCGGCGAGCGCGTCGATGGCGTCGTCGGTGAAGCTGAGGGTGATGTTCTCGGTCGCCAGCAGCGCCTGGTGCTGGCGGATCAGGTTGGCCTCCGGTTCGGTCAGGATGCGGCGGAAGTCGTCGCGGGACAGCGCCTTCAGCTCGACCCGGATCGGCAGCCGGCCCTGCAGCTCGGGCAGGAGGTCCGAGGGCTTGGCGATGTGGAACGCGCCCGAGGCGATGAAGAGGATGTGGTCGGTCTTCACCGGCCCGTGCTTGGTCGAGACCGTCGTGCCCTCGATCAGCGGCAACAGGTCGCGCTGAACGCCCTCGCGTGAGACATCCGCGCCGGCGCGGTCGGTCCGGGTCGCCACCTTGTCGATCTCGTCGATGAAGACGATGCCGGCGTTCTCCGCCAGGGAGATCGCCTCCAGCGTCGCGGCCTCCTGGTCGACCAGCTTGTCGCTCTCCTCGGCGAGAAGCGGCGTCCAGGCCGCGGCGACCGTGGTGCGGTGGGTCTTGGTGCGCCCGCCGAACGCCTTGCCCATGATGTCCGAGAGGTTGAGCACGCCCATCGAGGCGCCGGGCTGGCCCGGAATGTCGAAGCCCTGGAACGGCGATGCTGTGTCGGTGAGGCTGAGCTCGACCTCCTTGTCGTCGAGCTCGCCGGCCCGGAGCTTCTTGCGGAACGCATCGCGCGTCGCCTGGCCCGCGCCCGCGCCCACCAGCGCGTCCACGAGCCGCTCCTCGGCGGCGGCCTCGGCCTTGGCCTTCACGCCGGCGCGGCGGCGGTCGCGGATCATGCCGATCGCGATCTCGACGAGGTCGCGGACGATCTGGTCGACGTCGCGGCCGACGTAGCCGACCTCGGTGAACTTGGTCGCCTCGACCTTCAGGAACGGCGCCTGCGCCAGCCGGGCCAGCCGGCGGGCGATCTCGGTCTTGCCGACGCCGGTCGGGCCGATCATCAGGATGTTCTTCGGGGTGATCTCGTCGCGCAGCGCCTCGGGCACGCGCCGCCGCCGCCAGCGGTTGCGCAGCGCCACCGCGACCGCGCGCTTGGCCTCCGCGTGCCCCACCACGAACCGATCGAGTTCGGAGACGATCTCGCGCGGGGAGAACTCGGTCATCGTGCGTCCTTCGAGACGCCCGCTGATGCGGGCTCCTCAGGATGACGACAGCGGGGCGCCTCAACCATTCTCATCATGGTGACGAGCGCCGCGAGGCGCGTCTCGAACCACGCACTCACAGCGCCTCCACCACGAGTTCGCGGTTGGTGAAGACGCAGATGTCGGCGGCGATGGCCATCGCGCGGCGGGCGATGTCCTCGGCGGCGTAGTCGGTGTCGAGCAGGGCCGTTGCGGCGGCGAGCGCGTAGTTCCCTCCGGAGCCGATCGCGGCGACCCCTTTGTCGGGCTCCAACACGTCGCCGACGCCGGTGACGGTGAGGATGGTCGACCTGTCGGCGACCAGCAGCATCGCCTCGAGCCGACGCAGATAACGGTCTGTGCGCCAGTCCTTGGCGAGGTCGACGCAGGCGCGCGCCAGCTGCTCCGGGTACTGCTCGAGCTTGGCCTCGAGCCGCTCGATCAGCGTGAAGGCGTCGGCGGTCGCGCCAGCGAAGCCCGCGAGCACGCGCCCGTCAGCGAGGCGGCGCACCTTCCTGGCGGCGCTCTTGACGATGGTCTGGCCCATGCTGACCTGTCCGTCGCCGGCGAGCACGGTGGATCCGCCCTTGCGTACGGCAAGAATGGTGGTCCCGTGCCAGTCGGGGTAAGTCGGCATGGGCCGCGATGTGGCGGCCCGCGGCGCCGGGGTCAAGTCAAGGAGGCGCATGAGCTTTTCCGACGAGGAGGTGGAGCGCTACGCCCGGCACCTGGTGCTGCGCGAGATCGGCGGCCCGGGGCAGCAGCGGCTGAAGGCGGCGCGCGTGGCGATCGTCGGCGCCGGCGGCCTCGGCGCGCCCGCCTCGCTCTACCTGGCCGCCGCCGGCGTCGGCGAGATCGCGCTGATCGACCCCGACGTCGTGGCGCTCTCGAACCTGCAGCGACAGGTGCTCTACTCGACGGCTGACGAGGGCCGCGGCAAGGTCGAAGCTGCAGCTCAGCGACTGACAGGCCTCAACCCGAACGTCCGGGTCAGGCCCGTCGCGGCCCGGCTCGACGAGGGCGACGCGCGCGAGCTGCTGACCGGCTTCGACGCCGTGCTCGACGGCACGGACGATTTCGCGACCCGCTTCGCCGTCAACGCGGCGTGCGTCGCGCTGAGCGCTCCACTGGTCTCCGGGGCGATCGGACGCTGGACCGGCCAGGTCGGCGTGTTCGAGGGCCGGCCCTGCTATCGCTGCCTGGTGCCCGAGATCCCGCCGGAAGCCGAGACCTGCGCCGTCGTCGGCGTGGTGGGCGCTCTGGCGGGCGTGATCGGCGCGATGATGGCGCTCGAGGCGATCAAGCTGATCGCGGGCGCGGGGACGCCGCTGACCGGCCGCCTGCTGATCTACGACGCGCTGGCCGCCGAGACGCGCACGGTCCGCATCGGCGCCGATCCGGACTGTCGGGTGTGCGGCGGCTGAGGCGCCGGTGCGTCCTTCGGGGACGGCCGCTGCGCGGGCTCCTCAGGATGATGAAGAGTTGGGATCGCGCACCGCTTTCGTCATGGTGAGGGGCGACCCGGACGTGATCCGGGGGCGCGTCTCGAACCACGCCCGCGTTACAGCATCGACGGGATGACGCGGTCGGGGGGTTTGTGGCCGTCCATCCAGGTGCGGATGTTGACGATCACCTTCTCGCCCATGTCGACCCGGCCCTCGATCGTCGCCGAGCTCATGTGCGGCAGCAGCACGACGTTGGGCAGCTTCAGCAGCTTCGGGTTCACCGCCGGCTCGTGCTCGAATACGTCGAGGCCGGCGCCCGCGAGCTCGCCCGCCTCCAGCATGCCGGCCAGCGCGCCTTCGTCGATGATCTCGCCACGGGCGGTGTTGACCAGGATCGCGTGCGGCCGGATCAGCTTCAGCCGTCGCGCCGAGAGCAGATGGTAGGTGGCCGGCGTGTGCGGACAGTTGACCGAGACGAAGTCCATCCGCGCCAGCATCTGGTCGAGGCTCTCCCAGTAGGTCGCCTCGAGCTCCTCGGCGATCCGGGGGCTGACGGGTTTGCGGTTGTGGTAGTGGATCGAGAGCCCGAATGCGCGGGCGCGGCGCGCCAGCGCCTGGCCGATCCGGCCCATGCCGATGATGCCGAGCCGCTTGCCGCCGATTCGCCGGCCGAGCATCCAGGTCGGCGACCAGCCGTGGAAATCGCCGCGGTGGATCACCTCGGCGCCTTCGACCACGCGGCGCGAGACAGCCATGATCAGGCCCATCGTCATGTCGGCGGTGTCGTCGGTGAGGACGCCCGGCGTGTTGGTGACGGTGATCCCACGCTCGGTGGCCGCGGCCACGTCGATGTGATCGACGCCGGCGCCGAAATTGGCGATCAGCTTCAGCTTCTCACCGGCGGCGGCGATCACCTTGGCGTCGATCTTGTCGGTGATGGTCGGCACCAGCACCTCGGCGCGCTGCAGCGCCGCGGCCAGCCCCGCGGCGCTGAGCGCCGCATCGTCGAGATTGAGCTCGGTGTCGAACAGCTCGCGCATCCGCGTCTCCACCGGGTCGGGGAGCTTGCGGGTGACAACGACTTTCGGCTTGCGGACGGGCATCGGCCCCCTCTAGCAAAGGCCCCGATCAGGGCCAAGCAAGGGCGGCATGCGGCCGAAGTCCAAGCGCGCGATCGCCGGCGCCATCGGCATGCTGCTTCTCCTCGGCGCCTGCGAGGGGCGGAACGGCGAAGGCGCCGACTGCCCGAGCGGGGCGAAGCAGACGACGCCGTCAGGCTACTGCATCCCGCGCTACGTCAGCCTCAAGCGCGGCGAGGTGTTCGGCCGCAAAGGGCCTGGCAAGGACTACGCGACCGTGTTCGTCTACCACGCCAAGGGCCTTCCGGTGCAGGTGATTGACGAGACCACCGACTGGCGGCGCATCTGCGATCCGGACGGCGCCGCGCTCTGGGTCGCCAGCCCCATGATCGACGGACGGCGCACGGTGATGGCGACCGGGGCGACGGCGGTGGCGCTTCGGACCGCGCCTCAGGACACGGCCGCCGCCGCCACGTTTCTGAGGCCGCGGGCCATCGCCGCGCTCGGCCGCTGCAAGGGCGACTGGTGCGAGGTCGAGGCCGACGGCGCCCGCGGCTGGCTGAAATCGTCCGAGGTCTGGGGGCTGGCGCCGCAAGCCCAATGCCGTTGAGAACCCGGCCCCCGGCTGCTACGGGCGGAGGATTACGCTTCTAGGGGCGGAGGATGACGCTTCAGACGATGGCCCAGAGCCGCTTCGAAATGCCGGACCTGCTGGCCTGCGCCCGCGGCGAGATGTTCGGCCCCGGCAACGCCCAGCTGCCGTCGCCGCCCATGCTGCTGTTCGATCGGATCACCCGGATCACCCAGGATGGCGGCGAATTCGGGCTGGGCTACATCGAGGCCGAACTCGACATCGATCCCAGCCTCTGGTTCTTCGACTGCCACTTCCTCGGCGATCCGGTGATGCCCGGCAGCCTCGGCCTCGACGCCATGTGGCAACTCGTCGGCTTCTTCCTCGGCTGGATCGGGGGCAAGGGCCGCGGAAGAGCGTTAGGTTGCGGCGCCGTGCGGTTCGGGGGCGAGGTCACCCCGGAGTCCAAGTTGGTCACATACAAGGTCAACATGAAGCGTGTGATCAACCGACGCCTGGTGATGGGCATCGGCGACGGGGTGCTGGAAGTGGACGGCGCCCCTATCTATTCGGCCGAAGAGTTGCGCGTAGGGCTTTATCAGAGACCGTAGGGCGGAAGACCGGAGACTTGGATATGCGCCGCGTCGCCATAACCGGCATCGGCATTGTCTCGTCGATCGGCAACAACGCCAACGAAGTGACGGCCGCGCTGCGGGAGGCCCGGCCCGGCATCGTGGCGGCTCCGGAATACGCCAAGATGGGCTTCCGCTGCCAGGTGCACGGCGTGCCCCAGCTCGACTGGGAAAGCGTCATCGACCGCCGCGCCGCGCGGTTCCTGGCCGCTGGCACCGGGTACGCCCACATCGCGATGGAACAGGCGATCGCCGACGCCGGCCTCGCCGAGAACGAGGTCTCCCACGATCGCACCGGCCTCGTGGTCGGCTCGGGCGGCCCCTCCACCCGCGCCATTGTCGAGGCGGCGGACGTCGCTCGGTCCAAGGGCGTCAAGCGCATCGGCCCGTTCGCGGTGCCGAAGGCGATGAGCTCGGGCCCGTCGGCGACGTTATCCACGTGGTTCAAGATCCGCGGACTCAACTTCTCCATCACGTCAGCGTGCGCCACCTCCACCCACTGCATCGGCGTCGCCGCCGGCGAGATCGCCCGCGGCGGGCAGGACATCGTCTTCGCCGGCGGCTGCGAGGAGGTGGACTGGACGCTCTCGTCGCTGTTCGACGCGATGGGCGCGATGAGCTCGAAGTTCAACGACCGACCTGGCACGGCGAGCCGGGCCTATGACGTCGACCGCGACGGCTTCGTCATCGCCGGCGGCGCGGGGATCGTGGTGCTGGAGGCGCTGGACCGCGCCCGCGCCCGCGGCGCCAGGATCTACGGCGAGGTCGTCGGCTACGCCGCCAATTCCGACGGCCACGACATGGTCGCCCCGTCCGGCGAGGGCGCCGTGCGCTGCATGCGCATGGCCCTCGAGGACGCCGGCGGTCGAAGCATCGACTACCTCAACCCCCACGGCACCGGCACGCCCATCGGCGACGTCAAGGAGATGGAGGCCGTGCGCGAGGTGTTCGGCGCGGCGCCGCCGCTGATCTCGTCCACCAAGTCGCTGACCGGGCACAGCCTGGGCGCCGCCGGCGCGCAGGAGGCGATCTACTGCCTGCTGATGATGGGCGGCGGCTTCGTTGCCGAGAGCGCGAACATCGAGACGCTCGACCCGGCGTTCGCCGACCTGCCGATCGTGCGCCATCGGCTCGACCGGCCGATCGAGACGGTGATGTCCAACAGCTTCGGCTTCGGCGGCACGAACGGCTGCCTGGTGATGAGCCGGGTCTGACGGCTCGACCTTGCGTCCTTCGAGACGCCTGCTTACGCAGGCTCCTCAGGATGACGAGGGCGGGCGGGGCGCGATCCTCGTCATGGTGAGGAGCGCCGGAGGCGCGTCTCGAACCACGCAGGAGAGCGCATGGCCGGAGAGTACGATCTGCCGAAGGGCGAGCTGATGCGCGGCAAGCGCGGCTTCGTCCTGGGCGTCGCCAACCAGAACTCGATCGCCTGGGGCATCGCCAGCCAGCTCGCCGCGCAAGGCGCGGAGCTGTCGTTCGGCTACATGGAGATGAACGAGAAGCGGGTGAAGCCGCTCGGCGAGAGCATCGGCGTCAAGAGTTACGTCACCGTCGACGCGTCGCAGGAGGGCTCGATCCCGGCGGCGCTGGAGAAGGTGGGCGCCGACTTCGGCGGCCGTCTCGATTTCGCGGTGCACTCGATCGGTTTCGCCGAGCGCAGCCAGATCAGCGGCTCGTTCCTCGACAACGCCGACCGCGGCGCCTTTCTGCGCGCCATGGACGTCTCGGTGTTCAGCTTCGTCGAGATGTCCAAACACGCCGCTAAGCTGATGCAGCGCGGCGGCTCGATCATCGCCATGACCTACCTGGGCTCTGAGCGCGCGATCCCGAACTACAACACCATGGGCGTCTGCAAAGCGGCGCTGGAGGCTTCGACCCGCTACGTCGCCCGCGACCTCGGGCCGCGCGGCATCCGCGTGAACGCCATCTCCGCCGGCGCCGTCCGGACCCTCTCGCTCGCCGGCATCCAGGGCGGGCGCAGCATGCTGGCCCAGGGCAGGGCGCTGAGCGCGCTGAAGGAGGACACGTCAGTGGAAGGCGTCGCAGGCTGCGCGCTCTGGCTGCTTTCCGACCTCGGCCGCTCGACCACCGGCGAGGTGGTCCACGTCGACGCCGGCTTCCACATGATGGGCCTGCCGTCGGAGGACGAGGCCGCCTCGGCGCCCGCGGCCAGCTAAGGCGCGTAGGCGCGGACGAAGCGGCGGGCGGCCTCACGGGAGATCCGGTCGATCCGCTGCGCGGTCAGGTTCTGCGGCAGGCCGAGCAGGCTCTCGAGCTGGCGTGCGCCGGTCACCATCCCGGCGAAGAACTCGGCCGCCTCGGCGGCGTCGGGGATCGCCAGGCGCCCGGCGGCCGCCTCGTGCTCGAGGAAGACGGTCAGCTTCTCGCGCGCCCCGCCGAATCCGCGCGGCAGGATGGCGTGTGCGAGGCCTGGCTCCTGGCCGGCGCTGGCGATCAGCAGGCGGAACAGCGCGACGCCGCGATCCATGGCGATCGTCCGCAGCAGGTTCTCGGCGTAGGCCGCCAGCGTCGCCTCGGGGTTGGCCTCGGCGCCCTCGAGCGCCAGCGGCGCCGAAATGGTGCGCGAGCGCCGCTCCAGCAGCGCCCGGATCAGGTCGCCCTTGGAGCCGTAGTGATTGTAGATCGTCTGCTTGGAGACGCCGGCCCGACGGGCCACCTCGTCGAGCGGCGCGGCGAGCCCGCGCTCGAAGATCAGGTCGGAGGCGGCGTCGAGGATCGCCTCGTTCTTCACCCGGTCGATCTGCCCCGCCGCGCGTGGCATCAGCGGACCCGGCGCCGCAGGTCGGCCTCGCCTGATCGGTGGGTCGGATCGAAGATCATAGCGTGACTGTAGCACGCCGGCCGGGGCGGAGGCGCCAGCCTTCGCCGCAGGCAGGGTGCGCCGCGCCTTGCACAAGCTTCATGGGACTCGCATACCGGCCGGCGCATGTCAGGTTCGATCGATGCCGATGTTGTGATCGCCGGCGCCGGAATGACCGGCGCCACGCTGGGCCTGGCCCTGGCGAGCGCGGGGCTGACGCCGGTGCTGGTCGACCCGCAGCCGTTCGACGCCCAGGTCGCGCCGACGTTCGACGGCCGCGCCTCGGCGATCGCTTTCTCGTCGTTCCGGCAGTGGCGGGCGCTGGGCGCGGGGCCGGGGCTCGAGCCGCACGCGCAGCGCATCGAGCAGATCCTGGTGACGGACGGTCGGGGCGCCGGGGCTTCGGCTGGGCCGCCGGGCGGCGCGTGGCTGCGCTTCGACGCCGCCGAGATCGCCGAGCGGTCTGAAGGCGAGCCCCTGGGCTACATGCTCGAGAACCGCCGCATCCGCGCCGGGCTCGCCGAGGCGGTGCAGGCCGCTGGCCTGCAGGTGCTGGCGCCGGCCAGCGTCGCGCGGGTCGAGTTCGGGACCGCGTTCGCAACCGTGACGCTCGCCGACGGACGGCAGGTGCGCGCGCCGCTGGTCGTCGGCGCCGAGGGCCGCGGCTCGGTCGCGCGCGATGCGGCCGGCATCGAGACGACAGGCTGGAGCTACGGCCAGAGCGGCGTGGTGGCGACGGTCCACCTCGAGCGCGACCACCAGGGGGTCGCCTACGAATACTTCCTGCCGACCGGCCCGTTCGCGATCCTGCCGCTGACCGAGCGCCGCGCGAGCCTGGTCTGGACCGAGCCGACGCGGCGCGGCGAGGCGCTGCGCGGGGCGCGCGACGAGGTGTTCCATGCGCACCTGCGCCGCCGGTTCGGCGACTTCCTGGGCGAGGTCGAGGCGCGCGGCCCCCGCTTCGTCTATCCGCTCTCGCTGCAGCTGGCGACGCGGCTGACCGCGCCCCGGCTCGCCCTTCTGGGCGACGCCGCCCACGCGATCCACCCGCTCGCCGGCCAGGGCCTGAACCTGGGGCTGAAGGACGCCGCGGCGCTGGCGCAGGTCGTCGTCGAGGCGCTGCGGCTGGGCGAGGACATCGGCTCGGAGTCCGTGCTCGAGCGCTACGCCCGCTGGCGCCGGCTCGACAACATCGCCGTCTCGCTCGCCTGCGACGGCTTCAACCGGCTGTTCTCGAACGACAATCCGCTTCTGCGCGCCGGCAGGGACGCCGGCATGGCGCTGGTGAACCGGCTGGGCCCGGCCCGCCGTTTCTTCATGCAGGAAGCCGGCGGCGCCCTCGGGGACCTCCCGCGGCTGCTGCGCGGCGAAGCGCTCTGATCTTCCTCCCCATGGCGGGGAGGGAGAACCGCCTCAATCCAGCTGACGCGCCTCTTCAGGGAGCATGATCGGCACGCCGTCGCGGATCGGGTAGGCGAGGCGCGCGCCTTCGCTGACCAGCTCTGCGCGTTCGCGATCGTAGGTCAGCGGCCCGCGGGTGACGGGGCAGACCAGGATCTCGAGAAGTCGCGGGTCGATCTCGGCGTCGCTCATGAGCTGCGCTTCTACTGCAGCGGCGGCGGCTCGTCATCGTCGGCGGCGGCGTCGATCTCGAGCAGCGCGGCCAGCACCCGATAACGATCGGCCAGCGTCGCCGCCTCGAGCAACGCCTGCTTCTCCGGCGGATCGAGCGGCAGCCCCATGGCGAGGCTGTTGATCAGCGCGCCGGCAGGCGCCTGGCGGGCGGCCTCCCACTCGACCGCCAGGCCCTTGTGGTCGAGGTAGCGGCGCAGCACGGCCAGGAACGCGGCCCGGTCCAGCACGACGTCCTGAGACTCGGCCTCCAGGTCGCGGGCGAACCGCTCGAAGTCGGGCCGAACCTGGCGATAGGGCGTGGGCGCCGCGAGCTCCTCCCCGCAGCCGAACCGGCAGATCCCAGTCAGCGTGATCATATAGCGGCCGTCGCCGGTCTCGGCGTAGGCGGTGACGCGGCCCGCGCAGCCGACCTCGGCGAGGTTGGGCCGCGCGCGATCGCCGCCGGCCGCGGTCTGGATCATGCCGATGATGCGCCCGCCGCTCATCGCGTCGTCGACCATGTTGAGGTAGCGCGGCTCGAAGATCTGCAGCGGCAGCTGGCAGCCCGGCAGCAAGAGCGCGCCGTCGAGCGGAAACACCGGGATGAGCGCCGGCAGGTCGGAAACCTTGCGGTAGCCGGCCGGCACGACCCGGCCCCTACGAGAACAGGATCGAGGAGAGCCGTCGCCGGCCCTGCCGCGCGACGTCCGACCCCTGGCCGGCCGCCTCGAACACCGTCAGCAGCTGCTTGCGCGCCGCCTCGTCGTTCCACTCGCGATCGTGCTCGATGATCGTCAGCAACTCGTCGCTGGCTTCCTTGAACTGGCCGCGGGCGGCGAGCGCCTTGGCGAGTTCGAAGCGGGCCTCGTGGTCGCCCGCGTCGCGCGCCAGGCGGGCCTCGAACTCGGCGGTCTCGGACGTCGCGTGCGCGGCCAGCGCCAGCGCTGCGCGCACGCTCTCGAGGTCGGCGTTCTTGGCGTCGGGCGGCGCCATCGCGGCGATCTCGGCCGCCCGCTCGGCGTCGCCGCCGGCGAGGTAGCAGCGCGCCAGCCCGCCGATGGCGGCGAGATTGTCAGGCTCGGCCTGCAGCGCCTGAGCGTAGGCCTGCGCCGCGCCGCCGATGTCGCCGAGCTCGAGCGATTCCCTGGCGACCGCCAGCAGCTCGTCGACCTCCGACCCCGCCGCGCCGCCGCCGGATTTCGCCAGCCGGTCGATGAAGGACTTCACCTGGCTCTCGGGGACGGCGCCCATGAACCCGTCGACCGGGCGGCCGTCGACGAAGGCGTAGACCGTCGGGATCGATTGCACGCGCAGCTGCCCGGCGAACACCGGGTTCTTGTCGATGTCGATCTTGACCAGCTTGACCGCGCCTTTGGCGGCCAGCACGGCGCGCTCCAGCGCCGGGCCCAACGTCTTGCACGGGCCGCACCAGGTCGCCCAGAAGTCGACGATCACCGGCTGGTCGCGCGAGGCGTCGATGACGTCCTTGGCGAACGCCGCGTCCGAGCCTTCCTTGATCAGGTCGCCAGGCCCGGCGCCGCCGCCGGCCACGCCGGCCTCGCCAATCAGGGACATCGATCTCTCTCCCAATCTCGCAGGCCACAAGATGGGCCTCTGCGCCGCGCCCCGCAACGCCGCTGACGGGGTCAGGCCGCGGTCAGCGCCGCGAAGTCGACGATCAGCGGCTCGACGCCCAGCGCGGCCAGGAAGCGGCGGAAGTCGGCTTGCGAGATCGCGGTGGTCGCCGTGTTCGTCAGCGGGTGGAAGTTCACCGGATCGGCGGCCGCGAGGCCGGCGTCCAGCACGAACCGCACACGATGGCCCGTGTCGTTGATCAGTCCGAACGCGGTCACCGAGCCGGGCGTCACGCCCAGCGCCCCGGCCATCAGCTCGGCCGAGCCGAACGAGAGTCGCGCAGAGCCGATGGCGCGCGGCAGCGCCTTCAGGTCGATCGCCGCATCCTGCAGCGCCGAGACCAGCCAGAGCTGGCCCTTGGCGTCTTTCAGGAACAGGTTCTTGGTGTGCCCGCCCGGCAGCGCGGCCTTGATCTCATCGCCCTCGCCGACCCGGAACACCGCGTCGTGCTCGAGCGTGCGGTGGGCGACGCCGAGCCGATCGAGGAAGGCGAAGAGGTCGTCGCGGGTCTGCATCGCAGCCTCCTAGCGCGGCCGCCGGGCCGGTGGAAACTGGACGCCGCGCGGCGCCGGCCGCTAGACGGTCTTTCGACACGCCTATTCGCCGGACCCGTCCGCATGCCGACGCTCGAATGCTTCCCGATGACCGCCCGCCCGCCGGAGATCATTCCCGGACGGCCCCAACGAGGCTGGATGGACCGCTTCACCGAGCGCCACCCCTACCGCTGCCTGCCGATGTCGATGGCGAACTCGAGCGGCTGGGAGATCCTCTGCCCGATCGGCTTCACCGCCGAGTGGACCGGCGGGATGGGCTCGGAGGACGTGATCGTCACCCCCGACCATCCGTTCCCGGACTTCCACGACTTCGCCAAGTCGCACTTCTCGCACGGCATCCTGACCTTCCACGCCGGCTACCTGTTCCGTACGCCGGAGAACTGGTCGATGTGGGTGATGGGCCCGCCCAACCTGATCAAGGACGGCATCCAGCCGCTGGTGGGCCTCGTGGAGACCGACTGGCTGCCGTTCCCTTTCACGATGAACTGGCTCTTCACCCGGCCCGGCCGCGTGCGGTTCGAGAAGGGCGAGGCGTTCTGCTTCATCACGCTGGCGCAGGACCGCGCGCTGGAGAGCTTCGAGCTGGTGCAGAAGCGCCTGGAGTCCGACGACGCGCTGCGCGGCCAGTACGACGCCTGGCACCGCCAGCGCGACGAGTTCAACAAGGCCCTCTCGCGCCGCGAGCCCGAGGCGATGAAGGAAGCCTGGCAGCGCTTCTACTTCCGCGGCGAGCTCCCGGAAGACACCGGCGAGGCCCCCAAGTCGCACAGCAACAAGCGCCGCCTGAAGCCACTGAAGCTGGCGTTCTGAGCCTCGCCCTTCCCCCGCTTGCGGGGGAAAGCGGCGCGCCGTGGCGCAGCCACGCGTCGCCGATGGGGGAACAGTCAGACGTCCGACCCCCCATCGGCCGCTCCCTCCCCCGGCTCAAGGCCGCGGGAGGTTCGGGCCGCTTTCCCCCAAGGGGGAAGGGCTCGAGCGCCCGCTTGCCAAGCCCCGGCCCCTCTGCGATAAGCCCGCCCTTCCGAAAACGAGCGGGCCTCGATCCGCTCGGGAGCGCGGGCGTAGCTCAGGGGTAGAGCACAACCTTGCCAAGGTTGGGGTCGGGCGTTCGAATCGCCTCGCCCGCTCCATCGGAAGGCGGCCAAGCCAAGCCTCGCCATTGACTCGCCGCG
>DATKMZ010000009.1:0-10782 GCA_035541575.1 Caulobacteraceae bacterium
GGGCGGCAAGGTGATCCGCGAGATCGTCGAGAAGACCGGCGCCAAGGTCGACATCAACGACGACGGCGTGGTGAAGGTCTCGGCCGCCGAGAGCTCGAAGATCAAGGCCGCCGTGGACTGGATCAAGTCGATCGCCTCGGAGCCCGAGGTCGGCCAGATCTACGACGGCAAGGTGGTCAAGATCGTCGACTTCGGCGCGTTCGTGAACTTCTTCGGCGCCAAGGACGGCCTGGTGCACGTCAGCCAGATCGCCAGCCAGCGCGTCAACAAGGTCTCCGACGTGCTGCAGGAAGGCCAGATGGTGAAGGTCAAGCTCTTGGGCTTCGACGACCGCGGCAAGGTGCGGCTCTCGATGAAGGTCGTCGACCAGGAGACCGGCGAGGACCTCTCGGCCAAGGAGCCGGCGAAGGAGGCGGTGGAGGCGTAAGGCCTTCCACCCTTTCCGAATTGCGAGATGGCCGGGCCTCGCCCCGGCCATTTTCGTTTGTGCGCGCCGCTCTGCGCCCCCGCCAGCCGTAGCCCTGGGCGAAGGCGGATGGCGGAGGGGGCGCGAGGGCCGTGGCTCAGCTCCCCGGCGACGATCCCCGGCGGTACCTTCTCAGCCCCAGCGCAAAGAGCCCCAGCGCGAGCGCCGCGTAGGCGGCCGCCCCGCCGATCGCCAGGGCCGCCGCCTGCGGGCTCGGGTCGCGGACCAGGCCCACCGGCGCCATCGCCACGAAACCGGCCGGCAGGATCGTGAAGGCGACGATCTTCACCCAGCCGGAGTAGATCGTCGCCGGATAGGTCGAAACCAGCAGGGTGAAGTCCATCAGGTCGCGCGAGAGGCTGCGCGCGCCCGCCGCCCAGAACGCCAGGCTGGCGAAGATCACGCAGGTGGCGAGCCACGCGCTCATTCCGATGAAGATCGCGACGACGGCGAGCGCGAGGCCCGCGAGGTCGAGCCGGGCGCTGAAGGCGAGCACCAGGATCCCGGTCCCGAGGTCGCCCCAGGCGCTCGGGATCGACTCCCGCGCCAGCAGCCGCGGCAGGATCGGCTTGGGCTGGGTCAGCAGCGGATCGATCTCGCCGCGCAGGATGGCCCCGGCCAGGTCGCGGTAGCCGCCGGCGAACACGGTCGCGAGACCGAAAAGCACGTAGATGATCCCCAGCATCCGCGCGACGTCGCCGAGGCGCCAGCCGCCGACCTGCTTGAAGCCGGCGAAGAACATGAACCAGAGGATCAGCCAGAAGCCGTTGTTGATCGCCATCGCCAGCGCCTGCAGGGCGAAGTTGGTGCGGTCGGCGAACGAGGTGCGCACGGCGGCAAGCGACTGGGCGGCGTAGGTCGAGATCGCATTCATCGGCTCACACCCCCGCCCGCAGGGTTTTGGCGAGCCCGGCGCGCCAGACCAGCGCCGCCAGCCCCGTCAGCGCGACGAGCCAGAACGCCTGCAGCGTCAGCGCGCGCCAGAAGTCGTCCGCCGAGAGACCGATCACGGCCTGGCCGGCGAACGCCAGGTGCGCGCCGAAGGGCGAGAGCGCGGCGGCGTCGCGCAGCCAGCCTGGATAGAGCGAGATCGGCGCGAAGAGGCCACCCAAGAGGAACATCAGCTTCTGCACGATCAGCAGCACCGGCAGCACACGGCGCAGCCAGAACGCGGTGAGGCCGACGATCGCGAAGATCATCATGCCGATGCCCGCGCCGATCACGCCCAGCAGGGCGGCGTAAGCGATGCCGGCCGGCGAGGGCCAGGCGCGACCCGAGAGCGCGAGCAGGGCCAGCGCCGCGACGCCCAGGATCGCCAGCCGCGCGATCATCCCGCCCGCCTGGCCGGCGATCGCCTGGGCGAGGTAGGCCTTGGGCCTGAGCAGATGCGGCTCGAGCGCGCCCGTGCGGATGTCGTCCTCCAGCTTCAGCTGGATCGCCGGCACCGAGAGCGTGATCCATTCCGTGACGCCCACGTAGGTGGCGAGGCCGCCGGGCGGCAGGCGCAGCGCGAACGTCCCGGCCAGCCGCTGGGCGCCGACTTTGTCCCAGAACGCGGTCAGCACCATCATGCAGACGGCGTAGAAGATCGCCCGGCCCAGCAGCACCGGCCAGGCGGCGACGGCGGAGGCGAGGCCGACGCGGAAAGCGGCCGCCATCGCCGCCAGCTCGCGTCCGATCCGATCGGTCCGCCTCTTAGCGGTCGAGGGCGGCGTAGATCTCATGGACCACCTCCTCCATCGGCGGATCCTCGACGGTCACGTCCTCGATCCCGCCCAGCGCCAGGGCTGCGGCGATCACTGCGTCGATGCGCGTCTCGCGGGTGTCGATCTCGAGGATGGTCGTGTGCGGCTCGCTCGGCCGGCGGGTGACGCCCGGCAGGTCGAGCGCCAGCACGGGCGCCTGCGACTGCAACGTGATCAGCTTGCGGGCGATGAAGCGCCGGCGCAGCTGATCGGTCGGCTGGTCGAGCACGATCTTGCCGGCGTTGATCACGATCACCCGCTCGCAGACGAGCTCGATGTCGCGCGTGTCGTGGCTGGTCAGCACCACGGTCTGGCCCTCGGTCAGCGACTGCTCGCGGATGAAATCTCGGACCTGCGCCTTGGCGGTGACGTCGAGGCCGATGGTCGGCTCGTCGAGGAACAAGAGGCGCGGGCCGTGCAGTAGGCTGGCGACGATCTCGCAGCGCATGCGCTGGCCGAGCGAGAGCCGCCCGACCGGCTGGTCGAGCAACGCCCCGACGCCGAACCGCTCGACGAGCGCATCGCGGCGCCGCCTGAAGCCGTCCGCCTCCTGGTCGTAGACCCGGCGCAGCAGCGCGAAGGAGTCGCGCACCGGCAGCTCGGTCCAGAGCTGCGAGCGTTGGCCGAACACGACGCCGATCTCGTAGGCGAGGCGCTTGCGCTCCTTCCACGGCGTGTAGCCCAGCACCTGGGCGTCGCCGCCCGAGGGCTCGAGCACGCCGCTGAGCATCTTCAGCGTGGTCGACTTGCCCGCGCCGTTCGGGCCGATGATCGCCACGCGCTCGCCGGCCGCGATCTCGAACGAGACGGAAGCGACCGCCTCGAGCTCGACGACATCGGGATGGAAGAGCCCCGCCAGGGCTCCGAACGCGCCGCCGCGCCGCCTAGCGTAGCGGTAGGCCTTGCGGAGCTCCTTGACGGTGATGGCGGGGTTCATGGGCGAGTGGGGGGCTGGCTTGGATGGCGACGAGGTCGGTCGGTACGTAGGCGCAGAACGGCGTCTCGCCCTGCGGGAGCGAGGTGCTAAGCGCAGCCATGGACCGACCGGTTCGGTTCATCTCAAATCAACCTCAGGGTTCGCCCGGGGGCGGCCCAGATAGCCGAACCGCGTTCGCTGGGCAAGGCTGCGAGGCCCTGCGTCCTTCGAGACGCCTGCCCGCGCGGGCTCCTCGGGTTGATGAAGGCGTAGGGGCCGCACCCCTGTTCGTCATGGTGAGCGCCCCGCGAGGGCGCGTCTCGAACCACGCACTACGCGCGCATCGCCTCGGCCACCGCCGCGGCGATCTGGGAGACGTTGTAGGGCTTGCGCACCACCGGCGCGTCGAAGCCCTCGGGCGCGGGCGCGGCGTCGCCGTAGCCGGTGGCGAAGATGAACCGCTTGCCGCGCTGGCGCAGCGCCTCGGCGACCGGTGTCACCGGCGTGCCGTTCAGGTTGGCGTCGAGCACCGCGACGTCGAAGGGGATGTCCACCAGCTTCATCGCCTCGTCGAGATCGGCCGCCGAGCCCACGACGCTGGCGCCGGCCTCGGTGAGGCCGGCCTCCAGCTCGAGCGACAGCAGCATCGCGTCCTCGACGATGATGATCTTGCGGCCCTTCACCGAGTCCGCGGCCAGAGCGCCCGACGAGGCGCCGGAGTGCGCCCCGTCCGCTTTCTCGACCTTGGGCTGGGCGGCGAGCCGTACGGGCGCCGGCCCACCGGCCAGGGCCGTCGCATCGGCGGTGATCGTCGCCCGGACCCCGCCCGCCGCGAAGTCGATCTTCGCCTCGCCGCCGAGCTCGCGGCCGGTGACGCGCTCGAGCAGGGTGGAGCCGAAGCCGCGGCGGGCGGGCGTCGCGACTGGCGGGCCGCCGCGCTCGGTCCAGGTCAGTTCGAAACCGCCGCCGGGCCGGGGCGTCCACTTCACCTCGACGCGGCCGGTCTCGGCCGAGAGCGCGCCGTACTTCACCGCGTTGGTGGCCAGCTCGTGCAGCGCCAGCGTCAGCGCGTTGGTGGCCCGCGGATTGAGCACGATCTCAGGGCCGGACCAGCGCGCCTGGCCTGGCGCGAGCCCGCCGAGCTCGGCGGCGGCGATGTTGCCGATCTCGGCCCCGCGCCAGCGCGTGGCGGTCAGCAGGGTGTGGGCGGAGGCCATCGCCTCGAGCCGGCCGGCGAAGGTCTTCAGGAAGGCGTCGAGCGAGGTGGTCTTGCGGGCCGACTGGGCGGCCAGCGACTGCACCGACGCCAGCACGTTCTTCACCCGGTGGTCCAGCTCGGCCACGAGCGCGTCGCGGGCGTCGTCCTCGGAGCGCCGCTGAGTGATGTCGCGCACGACGCCGATCACGCGCTGGGACTCCCTGGGCGCGGCGCCGGCGCAGTGAACCCAGAGCACGCGTCCGTTGTCCGGCCGGATGATCCGGAACTCGACCTCGAAGCGACCGCGCTCCCTCAGTCCGTCGCCGACCGCCCGGCGCACGGTCTCGAGATCATCCGGGTGGACGTATCGGTAGAGCGCCTGGCCGTGCTCGGCGGGCATCGCGCCTGCGTTCACGCCAGTGATCTCGAACATGCGCGGGCTGACCGTCATCCGGTCGCCTTGCATGTCCCATTCAAACTCCCCGAGGCCGGCGACGGCGAGGGCGAGGCTCGCCCGCTCTTGTTCGATCGCGAGCTTCTCGTCCGGGCTGCGCGTCTCGCGGTCGTCCATGTTCGTCAACATACGCAGGAG
This sequence comes from Caulobacteraceae bacterium, assembly GCA_035541575.1. Taxonomy (GTDB): domain Bacteria; phylum Pseudomonadota; class Alphaproteobacteria; order Caulobacterales; family Caulobacteraceae; genus Acaudatibacter. The sequence goes on from DATKMZ010000009.1 coordinate 4,918, forward strand.
TTGAACCGTGGGCGACAACCAAACGCGCGGCAGGAATCGCGCAACGGCGACTTTCCGTTTATTGTTGGGCGGTAAGCAAGCGTGGCCGGAACAGCCCTTCGCAACCCGCGTCTGGGCGTCATCGCGGCAAGCGCCGAACCCGCGTCCTCAATCGCCGGAGATCCCCCATGCCCGCCGACAGCGCCAGCACCGTGGACGAAGAGGTCAACGCCGCCTCTTCGAAAGCCAAACAAGCCGCCAAGGCCGCCGTGGCCGACGCCACCGAGCTCGGCCAGAAGCGCCTCAACGAGGCGATCGACATCGCCGAGCGCAACATCCGCGAGGCCGCCAAGCGCGTGGAGGCCGCGGTGCGCGAGAGCGTCGAGACGCTGCGCACGCGCGCCGAGCCCTACCGTGAGAACGCCACCGCGCAGCTCGACGAGGCGCAGAAGTACGTCGTCGAGCGAATCCGGGAGCGGCCGGTGGTGGCGACCCTGGCCGGGCTCGGCGCCGGGCTCCTGATCGGGCTCCTGCTGGCGAACCGCTCCGAAAAGTGATCGTCCGCCGATTGCTCTTCATGCTCGCCGGCGCTTCGGCGCTGGCGGTGAGCGCCGGCGTGATCGTCGTCGCGCTGGCCTACGCGCTGTTCGCGCTCGTCAAGCCCTACGTCGGGCCGGCGGGCGGCGCGGCGGTGGTGGCGGGCTCGGCCGCGCTGCTGATCGGCCTGATCGGCCTCATGCTCTCCATGGCCGCGCGGCCGCCGAGGCGCAAGCCGAGCGAGGACGGCAACATCGTCGAGCGGCTGATGGACTTCGTGAAGGACAAGCCGATCACCGCGATCGGGGGGGCGATCGCCGCCGGCGTGCTGGCGGTCCGCAATCCTGGATACCTCGGCTCGGTGATCCGCTCCTTCGTCGAAGGGCGCGACGCGCCGAAGCGGCGGCGGTAAGCGGAAACGAGGTGCGCGGTTCGAGACGTGTCTTCGGCGCTCCTCACCATGACGATGACATTGCAGGTCACCAGTCTTCGTCATCCTGAGGCGCCGGCGAAGCTGGCGTCGGGAAGGACGTAGAGAAGAGGGCGGCTCGCTGTTCTGGCAAGCCGCCCCAGTCGCATTATCGAGATAGGGTGCGGAGACGGCAGGCTGACGTTCGTCAGCCTCAAGTCGGGGGGGCGTCGCCGCCTCCGCATGCCTACAACGGCGCAAGCGCCAGCCGGTTCCACGCGGGTTGCAATTTTCTCGGCCTAGACCACCGAGTTCCCGCGGATCGCCCGCATCACGAAGCTAATCACCAATAGAATCAAGAAGATGAAGAAGAGCAGCTTCGCCACCGAGGCCGCGAATCCGGCCAGGCCCATGAAGCCGAGCGCGCCGGCGATCAGGGCGAGAATGGCGAAAACCAGGGTCCAACCCAGCATGTCGAAGTTCCTCCGTTGGGCCGGGCGCCGCCGGCCGTGTCGAGGGAACAAACGTGCGCTTGGGGTCGCCGTTCCAGCGCTGCTTGTTCAGACCGGATTCCGGGCGATCAGCTGGCGGGCGATGATGATGCGCTGCATCTCGTTGGTGCCCTCGCCGATCATGAGGAGCGGTGCGTCGCGGTAGAGGCGCTCGATCGGATACTCCTTCGAATAGCCGTAGGCGCCGTGGATGCGCATGCTCTCGGTGGCGACCTCGAAAGCCGTCTCGGTGGCGAACCACTTAGCCATCCCGGCCTCGAGGTCGACCCGGCCGCCGCGGTCGTAGGCGCGTGCGGCGTCCTCGACCATGAGCTCGGCCGCGCGGGTCTTGGCGGCCATCTCGCCCAGCTTGAGCTGGATCGCCTGGTGCTGGGCGATCGGCTTGCCCATTGTGGTGCGGATCTGGGCGTAGGCCACGGCCTCCTTCAGCGCCCGCCGGGCGATGCCGACGCCGCGCGCGGCGACGTTGACGCGCCCGATCTCGAGCCCGCCGGTCGCCATCAGGAAGCCCTTGCCCTCCTCGCCGCCGACGAGGCCGAGCCGGGCGTCGACCGGCGCGTCGTCGAAGGCGATCGCGCCGGTGTCGATGCCGCGATAGCCGAGCTTGGGCAGCTTGCGGCCGCGGGCGACGCCGGGCGCCTCTTTGCCGGTCTCCGGATCGCGCGTCGGCGCGATCAGCATCGACATGCCGCGGTGGCGCGGCTCGGCGTTGGGGTTGGTCTTCACCAGCACGGCCAGGATGTCGCCTTCGATCGCGTTGGTGATCCAGAGCTTGGCGCCATTGATCCGGTAGACGTCGCCTTCGCGCCGCGCGGTGGTGCGGATGCCCTGCAGATCGGTGCCGGCGTCGGGCTCGGTGAGCGCCAGGCCTCCGCGCAGCTCGCCGGTGGCGAACCGCGGCAGCCAGTGCTCCTTCTGCGCCTGCGTGCCGAACTTCTGCACGATCAGCGCCATCATCAGGTGGCTGTTGAAGAAGCCGGTGAGGCTCATCCATTCTTCGGAGATGCGCGCGACGATGCGCGAGTAGGCCGTCGCCGGCAGGCCGAGGCCGCCGTATTGCGGCTCGATCAGCGCGCCGAACAGGCCCATCTCGCACATGTCCTGCACGAGCTCGGTCGGATAATCGTCGGCCTGCTCGTACTTCGCCGCGATCGGCGCGACCTTGCGCGTCAGCCAGCGGTCGATGGAGTCAAGCAGCGCCTGCTCGTCGGCTTCGGAGAGGGTCGGAGGTGGGGCGATGGCCTCGGTCATCGGTCGCCCCCCATCGTCGCGCATCGGCCCTGCGGGCCTCGCCAGCGACACTTCCCGCCGCTCTCGGGGGGAAGAGCGGATGCGTCGTTCTTCGCTCCTCCCCTCGCGAAGTGAGCGGAGGTGTCGCAGGCGAGCGTCGCGAAGCGATGCGAAGCGCGACGGAGGGGAGCGTCTCTCATGCCGACCCCCTCATGTCAGCGGCTGGCCGACGTGGCCCGACCCGCCGGGGGTGAGCAGGCCCTGGCCGGGCACGTGGTTGATTTCGAGCCGAATGCCGTCCGGGTCCTCGAACAGCACCGAGTAGTAGCCCGGCGCGTAGTTGTCGTCCTGTGGCGGGTGCACGATCGTGGCGCCGATCGATACGAGGAAGCGGTGCGCCTCGTCCACTTCGTCGCGCTCGCGGACGCGGAAGCAGACGTGGTGCAGGCCGACCCGGTTCTGCACGAACCGTTCGCCGACGTGATCGGGCGACGGCGCGCGCACGGCGAATCCTGTGCGGCCGCCGACGCAGTAGTAGACGCCGGCGGCGTTCATCACTTCCTTGAGCCCCAGGTAGGGCAGCAGCTGGACGTAGAATGCCTTCGACCGCTCGAAATCGCCCGCGGTGACGAAGATGTGCGCGACGCCGTTGATCTCCATTGGGACCTCCTCGAGGCGGGCTTTCTAGGCGCCTTACCTAGCGGCCGGCAATCGCCGCTTGCCGGACGCCGGCCGAGGAGTTTCAGTGGCGCAGGGCCGGGGAAAGAAGCCGCCGATTTCAGGAAAATCCATTGGGAAGAAAGCCATGAGCTACGAAGCCATTCTCTACGAGACCCGCGGCCCGGTCGCGATCATCACCCTGAACCGGCCCGAGCGGCTGAACGCGATCGGCCAGGCCGTGCGCGAGGAGGTGCACCAGGCGATCGAGGAAGCGCGGGCTGACGACGGCGTGCGCGCGGCGATCATCACCGGCGCGGGCAAGGGCTTCTGCTCGGGCGCGGACCTCTCGGGCGGCGCGGCGCGGCTCGCCGCCGGCGGCGCCGGCGCCCCGCCGCGACCGGCGGCGACCAACATGACCGACAAGCTCGACGAGGACGGCTGGGTCGGCCGCTGGGCCAAGCGCTTCGCCTACTTCGACAAGCCGCTGATCGGCGCGATCAACGGCGTGGCGGCGGGCGCGGGCATGAGCATGGCGCTCGCCTGCGACGTGCGGATCGGCTCGACCAACGCCCGCTTCAAGACCGTGTTCGTCGAGCGAAACCTCTCGCCCGACAGCGGGATGAGCTATTTCCTGCCGCGGATCGTCGGCTACTCGCGCGCCGCCGACCTGGTGTTCTCCAGCCGCGCGGTCGGCGCGGAGGAAGCGCACCGGATCGGCCTGCTGGACCGGGTGGTCGAGCCGGAGGCGCTGATCGACGAAGCGGTGAGGATGGGCGAGGAGATGGCGCAGTGGCCGCCGCTGGCGATCCGGATGGCCAAGCGCGTGCTGCAGCGCAATCAGGACGCCGAGCTCGAAGACGCGCTGCGCTACGAGAGCGTGGCCCTCGGCTTCGCCCGCAAAGCCACCGCCGACACCCGCGAGTCGATCGCGGCCTTCGCGGAAAAGCGCAAGGGTGTCTATACCGGGGCCTGAGGAAGGACGGCGCCATCGCCGCCGCAGGGCCGGTAGGTGTAACCGCAAGGTCGCTGAGTTGTCGCAGAGAACGCGGAGCTACAGGCCGTTCGCGAGGCGCGTGATGCCGTTCCGCATGAGCGGCACGTTGAAGTTCAGAAGATAGCCCAGGCGAAAGCCGCCTAGCTGCAGATAGCTAAGCAGTTGGGCGCGGTGGACCTCCATGAGGAGTTCCACCGCCTTGATCTCGACCACGACGCGTTCGGCCACCAGCAGATCGAGGCGATATCCAGTCTCGATGACCTCGCCGTCATAGACCAGCGGCAGCGTCAGCCGCCGCTGGTAGGCAAGCCCTATCTTCCGCATTTCATGGGCGAGACAAGCTTCGTACGCGCTCTCGAGCAGGCCGGGTCCCAAGGTGCGATGGACTGTCAGCGGCAGCCTAACAGCTTCTCGCCGATCTCATTCTCTTCCACTCTGCGTGCTCCGCGCCTGCTCCGCGCCCTCTGCGGTTATCCTGGCCGACCTTTCCGCCAGCACATTGACGCGCCATAAGGCCCCGAAACGACAGGAGCAGCCCCATGGCCCTCGACGCTGGCGAGACGCGCAAGACGTTCCAGTGGGACGATCCGCTCGATCTGGCCTCGCGCCTCTCGGAGGAGGAGCGGATGGTGGCCGACGCGGCGCGCAGCTACGCCCGCGAGAAGCTGCTGCCGCGTGTCGTGAGCGCCTGGCGCGACGAGCGGTTCGACCGCGAGATCATGACCGAGATGGGCGAGCTCGGCTTCCTCGGGCCGACGCTGCCCGAAGCCTACGGCGGCGCGGCCGTCAACCACATCGCCTACGGCCTCATCGCCCGCGAGATCGAGGCGATCGATTCCGGCTACCGCTCGGCGATGAGCGTGCAGTCGTCGCTCGTCATGTACCCGATCTACGAGTTCGGCTCCGAGGAGCAGCGCCGCCGCTGGCTGCCCGGCATGGCGCGCGGCGAGATCATCGGCTGCTTCGGTCTGACCGAGGCCGACGGCGGATCCGATCCCGCCTCGATGCGCACAGTGGCGAAGGAAGCCCCCGGCGGCTTCGTGCTCAACGGCGCCAAGATGTGGATCACCAACGCGCCGCTGGCCGACGTCGCGCTGGTCTGGGCCAAGCTCGACGGGATCATCCGCGGCTTCCTGGTCGAGCGCGGCTCGAAGGGCTTCGAGACGCCGAAGATCGAGAACAAGCTGTCTCTCAGAGCCTCGGTCACCGGCGAAATCGCGCTCGCCGACGTGTTCGTGCCGGAGGACGCGATGCTGCCCAACGTGCAAGGCCTGCGCGGCCCGTTCTCGTGCCTCAACAAGGCGCGCTACGGCATCGCCTGGGGCGCGATCGGCGCGGCGGAGTTCTGCTTCCACGCGGCGCGGGACTACGTCGCCAGCCGCAGCGTGTTCGGGAGGCCCCTGGCCGCGCGCCAGCTGGTGCAGAAGAAGCTCGCCGACATGCAGACCGAGATCGCGCTCGGCTACGAAGGGGCGCTGGCGCTTGGCCGCCTGATCGACCAGGGCGCGTGGGTGCCGGAGGCGATCAGCCTGATGAAGCGCAAC
>DATKMZ010000010.1:0-54318 GCA_035541575.1 Caulobacteraceae bacterium
CGCGCGTCGTCGTCCTCGTCCGCTTCCGGGGCTCCCGCCCGTCTGAACCGCCGCCGCATCTCCCGCTCCCAGGGGCCGAAGTTGAACCGCACCCCGGCCGCCAGCGCCTCGCGCGGGATCGCCTCCCACCAGGCCAGCGCCCGGTCCATCGCCCGTTCCAGGGCGGCCGTCAGCGCCGGCGACGCCGCCGCCTCGGCCGCCAGCCCCGCCAGGCTCAAGTCCAGCGCCGCTGCGATCTCGGCGCGGCTGGCGCCGGCCGCCCCCAGCCGCAGCACCTCCGCCTCGCGCCACCCGTCAAAACCCGCGCCCTCGCGGAACCGAGCCATCTGCGCCACCTCCGCGCCATGCCGATATCGGCGCCAAGAGTAACGTCACCCAGCGTAGTTTGTCAAGCCAGGTCGAACGAAAGAAGAACCTTGGACCGCCAGCCTAGGACCGGTCAGGCGCGAGCCGGGATGACGACCGGCAGGGTCTCGAAGCCGTGGATGAAGCTGGAGTGGCTTCGGCGGTGCTCGCCGGCGACCGTGATCTCGGGGAAGCGCTTCAGGATCTCTTCCCAGATGATGGTGAGCTGCATCTCGGCCACCCGGTTGCCGACGCAGCGGTGCACCCCGAAGCCGAACGACATGTGATGGCGCGGACGCTCGCGCTCGATATTGTAGACGTTCGGCTCAGCGATCACGTCTTCGTCGCGGTTGCCCGAGATGTACCACATGGCCACCCGGTCGCCCTCGTGGATGGTCTTGCCGCCCACCTCGATATCCCTGAGCGCGGTCCTGGCCATATGCGCCAGCGGGGTTTGGTAGCGGATGGTTTCGGCCACCATCGCCGGGATCAGCTCGGGATTGGCGCGCAGTTTCGCGTACTGGTCGGGATTGCGGTTCAGCTCGTAAACGCTGCCGGAGATGGTGTTCCGCGTGGTGTCGTTTCCGCCGATGATCAGCAGCACGACGTTGCCCTGGTACTCGTGGCGGCTCATGTTCCGGGTCATCGGGTTGTGCGCCATCATGGAAATCATATCCATGGCGGGCGGGGCCTTGAGCTTTTGCTCCCACAGCTCGTCGAACCGGGCCTGCCGCTCCATCGCCGCGCTCAGCCGCTCCTGCGGCGTCAACTCCACGCCGTCGCCGGTCGTCCAGTAGAGCAGCTTGCGGCGCTCCTCGAAGGGGAAGTCGAGCATGGTGGCCAGCGTCATCGACGTCAGCTCCTTCGACACCACATCGACCCAGTCGAACGTCTCGCCGATCGGCAGCGCATCCAGAATCTGACCGGCGCGCTTGCGCACCAGCGGCGCCATCAGGGCGATGTTGGCCGGCGCCAGCGTCGGGCTCACCGCCTTGCGCTTCGGCCCATGGTACGGCTCGTCCAGGCCGATGAACGAAGCGCCTTCACCGCGCCGCGCGGCCTCGATCTGCTCCTCTTTGGTGCGCTCGCCAGGCAGCTTCAGGCGTTCCGCGGCCAGCTGCAGGTTGCTCAGCACGATGCCGCCGACGGAGCTGAACACCTCGTGGTTGGTGTCCACCGCCATGATGTCGTCCCACTTGGTGATCGACCAATAGGGGCCGAACTCGCTGTCGGGCGTGAAGTGCACCGGGTCTTCGGCGCGCAGGCGCTTGAACACGGGCCAGTGCGTCCCGGCCTCGAAGCGGTCGGCGTTGCCCGGGTTAAGCTCCGCGAGCGGCGGCACGTAGGCCTCCGCATCGGCGGCGTCCGCGGCTTCGGCTTTCACGGCAATGGTCATGGCCTCACTCCCTACCGGCCTTCGCGGCCAACGCCGCCGCTCAGCTGTGGGCGGGTCTCGGCAAGCATCTCTGATCGGAGTAAGGATCCGGACGCCAGCGCAAGTCAACGCCGGATGACTTAAAACCCTGGTCAGCGGCGAGCCGCCGGCGGGCGTCCGATCCTCGAGCGTCGGCTTGGCGTTGCAGACATCGAGAGCGTCCGCCCTGTCAGCCTCGCGCCCTGAGCGGACATCAGCGCACTTCCGGGAAGCGGACCTTCGCGCCGGCAGTTCGCGACCCTAAGCAGACTCTTGTGCCCGCCGAACTAGAAGCCGTGACCTCGTTAGCCTATTCGAGAGCCCTCATTTGGGTCTCGTAAGCCGGCCGGAGGGCCTTTTCGCGCTCTATGCTGCCGGGCGTTCGGATGCCGTCCGTCGCGCCCTGCAGACCGTCGAGGAAGACGTGCCACCCGGCCGCCGTGCCGATGAGGTATCTGGTCCCCATGCCGGACTGGCTGAAGGTCAGCACGCAGCCGTCACCGTCCGGCTCCAACTCGCAGCGGATCACCGAGTTCGGATGGTCGTCTTCGGGCCATGTCCACGCGAACAAGCGCGGCGGCTCAAACGCCACCACCTCGCCCTTGGTCATCTGATAGGGTGGATCGTCGTCGGGGAAGAAAACTTCCACCCGCGCGCCGAGCCGCGCGTCCGGGATGAAGCGCATCTCAGCGAACCAGTCGGCGATGCGCTCGGGAACCGTAAGCGCGGCCCAGACCTTCTCGATCGGCTTGGCCAGACGCCGGACGAAGACGATCGCGTAGGCGTCGCCTGTCTTTCGGATGACCCCATTGGCGGCGTTGTCGATCATCACTGCTCCTCGTCGAGATGGGCTTCCAGGGCATCCAGACGCCCGCGCCAAAACTCCAGGTGCGGCCGCAGCCAGGCTTCGATGGCGCCGAGCTCGCGCGGCTCGACGCTGTAGAGCCGGCGCTGGCCGTCGGCGCGGACCCGCACCAGCCCCGCCTCGCGCAGCAGCCGCAGATGCTTGGAGACACCCGGCTGGCAAATCGATAGCGCCCCGACCAGATCCCCCGCCGGCCGCTCGCCCGACATTAGCAAGTCGAGAATGCGGCGTCGGTTCGGCTCGGCGATGGCTTCGAATGCGTCCACGCTCTTAAATTGCTACTTGGCTATATAACCGTCAAGCAATTTATGCCCCGATCAGCGCGGCTGTGCATGACCGCGTCCCGCGCGCTCGGCAATGACCGCTAACCCCCCAACCACGACGATCGGCGCCTACCGGAAAGCGGACGCCGCGGATGTCGGCTTCGCGCCCTCGTTGCGGACTCTCCTTCGCAGTCAGGAAGCGGACCTCCACGCTGCGCCCACTCGGAGCGCCCTCACCGTCGGAAGAGGCGACAGGACATCCTGGCGCAGGCCGGTTGGATGCGGGCGAAGAAGAGCGCTAGGCGATCTCCCGCAGGCTCTGGTCGTTCAGGGTCGCCAGCGCCCGTTCGGCGAAGTCCGGGGCCTGATTGACGGCCGCAAAACTGCTCGCCACCGTGCCGTCCAGGACGCGCCGGTAGACCCCCTGCATGATCGACGCGAGCCGGAACATCGCGAAAGCCAGATAGAAGTTCCACCCCACGATCGCCTCGCGGTTCGTGCGCCGGCAATAGGCGCGGACATAGTCGGCTTCGGACGGGATCCCGCTGTCGGCGCCGCTCTGCGCCAGAACCGCCGCGCCGCCTGGGCCGCGATGCCACGGCAAGGCGCTGAAGGCGACGTCGGCGATCGGGTCGCCGATCGTGGCGAGCTCCCAGTCCAGCACCGCCATGAGCCTCGGCTCGGAGGGATGGAAGATCATGTTGCCCAGCTTGAAATCGCCGTGGACGATAGCCGTGCGCCGGTTCGGGGGCGCCGCCTTCGGGAGCGACTCGATCAACGCCTCCATCGCGGCGATGCGCTCGGTCTCCGCCGCGCGGTACTGCTTGGTGAAACGGCTCAGCTGGCGATCGATGTAATCCCCTGGCCGAGCCCACTCGCCCAGGCCCACAGCCTCGAAATCGACCTGGTGCAACCTGGACAGCGCCGCGCCGAATGCGTCGTAGATCCGCGCCCGGTCCTTCGGCGACACGCCGGGCAACGACGGGTCCATCAGGATACGGCCCGGCACATAGTCCATGACATAGAAGTCGGTGCCGATGATCGCAGGGTCCTGGCACAGGACGCGGGCATTGGGCACGGGCACGTCGGTGTCCTTCAGCGCTCGCATGGCGGCGTATTCGCGGTCGACCTGATGGGCGGTGGCGAGCAGGACCCCGGGCGGCTTCTTGCGCAGGACATAGCGCCTGAAATCCCCGCCGACGCGCGTGACCAGAAGGAAGGTCGGGTTCGAGGCGCCGCCCTGGAACTGGTGGACGTCCAGCCCTTCGCCGAAGTCGGGGATCAGCTCCCGCAAGCACCGGTCGAGTGCGGCGACATCGAAGCGATGCGCCGGCGCGATCTCGCCGACAGGCAGCCCGTGGGTGGCGGCGTCGGCCATCGTCACCTGCGGCGTTGGTCGCGCGAGCGCGCCAGCGCACGCTCGCGACGCTCAGCCATGTCCGCGCCGCTGTTGCCGACTGAGCGTGAGCAACTCCACGCCATCGTGTTTCTCGCTGATCAACACCTGTTTGAACATGCCGGCGAGTGGTCCTGCATTAACGGGACGGCAGTCAACCGCGTCGGGGGACGCTCTGTCCTACCGCCGCCCGGGAGCGACCCACGCCTCCACGAGCGTGCGTATGAATGCCTCAGACCCCGCGAAGTCGATGGCGCCAGCGGGCAGGCCGAGAACGCGGTCGATCATCGCCTCCTCGGCGCGGATGCGGCGCATGATGAGCTGGGTCGCGCCTTCGACATCGCCGGTTTCGGCCCGGGCCATCGCCTCAACGATGAACACGCGCCGGCCTTCGCCCAGCCAGAGCAGCGCCTCAGCGGCCAGCATGGCGTCAGGCGTTGAAAAGACGCCCTCGCGCTCGCCCTCGGCGATAATGGCGGCGACGGTCGGCGCCATGCCGCGGAACACCGCCTCGACGATGCGATGGTAGAGGGTGGCGTTCTCGGGGCGCAGCAGCACCGTGAACATCGCCCTGAGCGGACCGATGTTGTCCGCCTTCCAGTCGCGGCTCATGGCGAGTAGGCGGTTGAGGCGGTGCAGCGCACCGAGCTTCGGATCGTTCTGGGCCTCCGCGGCGTTCGCCAGCGCCTGGCGCGCGAACCGCTCGGCGATCGCCTCCAGCAAGTCCTCCTTCGCGCGGAAGTGGTGGTAGAACGCGCCCTTCGAGAGCCCGGTCGCGGCGATCACGTCATTGATGGTGGTGCGCTCGTACCCCTTGGCGAGGAAAAGGGCTTGCGCGCAGTCGATGAGCTCGGCCCGGCGCACTGCCGGCGGCTTGATCACGCGCGGTTTTGGCCTCGCCAGCGTCGCATCACGGCTGTCGGATACTTGCGGCAATTTCTGTCTCGGCTCCCCTTGATAGACCGACTGCCGGTCTGTTACGAGTGCCCCCGATCGCGGTCGAACGCAAGGGCGTTGTCATGCGCAAAGTCCTGATAGGCCTCATGGCCGGCCTGCTCGCCGCGCCGGCGCTGGCGTCGACGCCCAGCGCCGACGTCATCCTGCGGCAGGCGTATGAGAACTACCGTTCGTCCAGCTCGCAATCGACCGTCGCCATGACAGTGCACCGGCCCGACTGGGAACGGCACATGCAGATGCGGGGCTGGACGCGCGGCGACAACGACGCGCTCGTCCGCTTCACCGCGCCGGCCAAGGACGCCGGCAACGCCACCTTGAAGCTCGGCTCCGACACCTGGATCTACAACCCCAACCTCAACCAGGTGATCAAGCTGCCGGCCAGCATGATGACCCAGTCCTGGATGGGGTCGGACTTCTCGTACAACGACCTCTCGAAGTCCGAGGACATCATCACCGACTACACCCACCGGCTGGTGGGGACGGCGCAGGCCGGCGGCCACGCCGTGTGGACGATCGAGGCGATCCCGAAGCCGGGCGCGCCGGTGGTGTGGGGCAAGGTGGTGCTGCAGGTGCGCGACGACTACGTGCTGATGGGCCAGACCTTCTACGATCAGGACGGCAAGCCCGCGCGTGAGATGACCGCCGATCGCATCGCGCCGTTGGCGGGCCGGCCCTACCCGGTGTCGATGACCATGCGTCCGCTGGACCGGCCGGCGCAGTGGACGCGGATCGAGACGTCGGACGCCAAGTTCAACGTCACGCTGCCCGCCTATCTCTTCACCCTCTCCAACCTGCAGAACCCGAGGTCGTAGGCGATGCTGTTCGCCCTCGCCTGGCGCAATCTCTGGCGGCGGCCGCAGCGAACGGTGCTGAGCCTGATCAGCATCGCGCTGGTCTCCGGTTTGCTGGTCTTCGTCCTGTCGTTCCAGGACGGCGTCTACGGCCAGATGAAGGAGACGACCCTGCGCATCTTCGACGGCTACGCCCAGTTCCAGCCGGTCGGCTACGCGAGCGATCCCCGTCTCGAGCTCACCATCTCCGATCCCGGCGGGCTCGCCCAGCGGGCGGTGCTGCTGAAGGGCGTCACCGCCGCGGCGCCGCGCGTCAACGGCTTCGCCATTCTGGCCAACGGCGGCAGAAGCTATGCGGCCGCCGTCGTCGGCGTCGATCCGGCCAGCGAAGCCAAGATATCCACCATCGCCGACCGCATCTCGGCCGGAAGCTACCTCACGCCAGCCGACACCGACGGCGCCGTGCTCGGAAACATCCTGGCCAAGAACCTCGGGGTCGGCGTGGGCGACAAGGTCACCCTGCTCGGGCAGGCCCGCGACGGCTCGGTCGCAGCCGACGTGCTGCGGGTGACCGGCATCTATCACAGCGGCATTGCGGACCTTGACCGCACGATCATGGAAATGCCGTTCGCCCGCGCTCAGGCGACCTTCGGGATGGAAGGCGAGGCCAACACCATCGCCCTGGCCGGCCCCAGTCTGAGCGACGTCAACGCGGCTCTGCCCGCGCTCGACCAGCTTGCACGCCGCCAGGGGGCGACGCTGCGCGACTGGCAGGCGATGGAGCCGGCGATGCGCGACACCATCGACCTGAAGTACGCGACGTCGATGGTGTTCTACGTCTCCCTCGTCCTGGTGGTGGCTTTCATCATCCTGAACACCCTCCTGATGAGCGTGCTGGAGCGCACACGGGAGTTCGGCATGCAGCTGGCGCTAGGGATGCGCGGAGGCCAGATCGGCGCGATGGTCTGGATCGAGTTGCTGATGCTCGCCATTGGCGGCTGCGCGGTGGGGGTCGCGATCGGCGCGGCGGTGACCGCCTACTTCCAGCACACCGGGATCGTCTATCCCATCGACCCGAAGCTGCTGGCCCAGTTCGGCGTGCCGAGGCGCCTGGTGCCGTCGCTCACCTGGTTCAGCGCGATGACCGGGCCTGCTGCGCTGGTGGCCGCGGTGCTGGTCGGCGGGCTGGTGCCCTACCTGCGGGTGTCGCGGCTGACGCCAGCCATCGCCATGCGGGCGGCCTGACCGATGGGCTCGTTCGGCCTCCTCGCCCCGCTCGCCTGGCGCAACCTCTGGCGCAACCCGCGCCGCACCTGGATCACGCTGGCGGTGGTGGGGGTCGGCGTCTGGTCGATCCTCGCGTTCGACGTGCTGCTGAAGGCCTGGGTCGAGAGCAGCCGGCAGGAGGCGCTGCGGCTCCTCACCGGAGAGGGGCAGATCCATGCACAGGGCTATCTCGACGACCCGGGCGTCGCGCAGCGGATGCCTGCGCCGTCCGGACCGCTGCTGGCGGCGCTGAACGGCCCCGTCGTTTCCGCATGGGCGCCCCGCATCCGCGTCACCGCGATCATCCAGAGCGAGTATCGCACCCGCGCCGTGACCCTGGTCGGCGTCTCGCCCGCCGCCGAACGCAAGGTCTCTGACCTGCCCGGCCAGATCCTGGCGGGGCGCTATCTCGCCAGCCCCGACGAGCCCGGCCTCGTCATCGGCAAGGACCTGGCGGAGAAGCTGAAGACCCGACTCGGAAAGCGGGTGATCGTCATGGCGCAAGCCGCCGACGGCCACCTGGGGGAGATCGGCCTGCCGATCATCGGTCTCTTCGGCAACACCAAGCCTGCGCAGGACGAGTTCATCTTCACCGGCCTCGGCGCCGCCCAGCGGTTCCTGGGCGCCGGGACCGACCTCTCTGAGATCAGCTTCGACGCCGCGCCGGACGCTGAGCCGAACAACGCAGTGGCGGCGCTATCGCGCGCGGCGCCTCGCCTCGACGTCCAGTCGTGGGAGACGCTCGAGCCGCTCGCCTTCACCGTGCAGAGCTTCTCGCAGACCTACGTCGCGGTCTGGCTGATCGTGATGTTCGTGCTGATGGCGATCGGCATCGTCAACACGCAGCTGATGGCCGTGTTCGAGCGCACGCGAGAGTTCGGTCTGATGCAGGCGCTTGGCATGCGCCCGCGCCTGATCGTCGTGCAGGTGGTGCTGGAATCGGCCCTGCTGATCGCGCTCGGCGTGGGGCTGGGCGTCGGCCTGATGGTCCTGACCGTGCTGCCGTTCGCGGGCGGGCTCGACCTCGGGCCGCTCGGCGAGTCGATGGAGAACTACGGCGCCTCCAGCATCCTCTATCCGAAGCTCGATGCGCACGATGCGCTGACAGTGGGGGTGGTGATCTGGCTGCTCGGAGTCGCGGTCACCGTCTGGCCGGCGAGGTCCGCGGCGCGGATCAATCCCGTCCTCGCAATGGCCGCGCTCTGAAGGGGAGAATCGATGCCTGCCATCATCGAATGCCGGGGCGTCACCAAGATCTACCGGCAGGGCGCCGTCGACGTGCCGGCGCTGCGCGGCGTCGACCTCGACATCGAGACCGGCGATTTCGCCACGCTCTCGGGCCCGTCGGGCTCCGGCAAGACCACGCTGCTCAGCCTGATCGGGGGCCTCGACCGGCCGACCGAGGGCGACATCGTGCTTGGGGGCCAGGCGCTCGGCGCCCTCAACAACGCGCAACTCGCGGACCTGCGACTGCGGAAGATCGGCTTCGTCTTCCAGACCTACAGCCTGGTGCCGGTGCTTTCCGCGATCGAGAACGTCGAGTTCATTCTGCGGCTGCTGGGCCGGCCGGCCGCCGAGCGCGAGGCCCGCGCCCGCGAGGTGCTGGCCGACGTGGGTCTGAGCGGCCTGGAACAGCGGCGGCCGGCTCGCCTCTCGGGCGGCCAGCAGCAGCGCGTGGCGGTGGCCCGCGCGCTCGCGCCGAAGCCTGCCATCGTGCTCGCCGACGAGCCGACGGCGAACCTCGATTCGAAGAACGCGGAGGAACTGATCGAGTTGATGGCGCGCCTCAATGCCGCCTCCGGCATCACCTTTCTCATCGCCACGCATGACGCCCGGGTCATCGCCCACTCGCGCCGCCGCATCGAGATGGTCGACGGCAAGATCGTCGCCGACGAGCGGGCGGGTGTTACGATTGCAGCCTAGGTTGCGGCTGGCGTGGCTCGCTCTGGCCGGCGGCCTGGTCGCCGGGCCGGCGGCGGCGCAGACCACGCCGATCCATGGGCGGCTCGAGGTTCAGGACGCCGAGCAGTTCGCCGGCCCGGACAGCGTGCAGGCGGCGCAAGGCGAGCAGATCGCCAATGACGTCTCCGGCGACTTCCGCCTCACCTGGGAGCCGACCTGGGGCGACTGGGGGTTACAGGTCCACTATGTGATCCAGGCCCAGAACGGTCCCGCGGTCAGCCTGGCCCGCGCCGAGGCGGGCCTGATCCCTGTCCCGCCGCCGACCCTGCTGAACCTGACCGGCGTGTTCGAAAACGATGGCCAGTGGCTGGCCAGCCAGCGGGTCGACCGGCTGGCGGTCACCTATACGACATCGGATCTGGTGGTGCGCGTCGGGCGCCAGGCCCTCACCTGGGGCAGCGGCCTGGTGTTCCGTCCGATGGACCTGTTCGATCCGTTCAGTCCAACCGACACCGACACCGAGTACAAACCCGGTGTCGACATGCTTTACGTCCAGAAGCTGTTCGCCGACGGCTCCGACCTGCAGCTCATCCTCGCCCCGCGGCCCGAGCGGTTCGGCGGACCGATCAAGGTGGACGACAGCTCGGCGGCGCTGCACTACCACACCACGCTGCTCGGCCATCAGGTGACGGTGCTGGCGGCGTACGATCACGGCGACGTGGTGACCGCCGTGGGGGTCAACGGCGCCCTGGGCGGGGCCTCGTGGAACGTCGAGATCGTCCCGACGGCGCTTCGCGGGGGCGGCGTGCCGGTCTCGGCGATCGCCAACATCAGCGACGCCGTCACCCTGTTCGGCCGCAACGCCACCGTCTTCGGCGAGTATTATCGCAACGGCTTCGGCGCGCCGAACAGCCCGCGCGGCTTTGCCGGCCTTCCGCCCGCCTTGATTGATCGGCTGGCGCGCGGACAGGTGTTCACGACGCGACGTGACTATTTGGCGGGCGGTATGACGGTCGAGGCGACGCCGCTGCTGACCCTCAGTCCGACCTTGATCGTGAACCTCGACGACGGCAGCGCGCTCGCGCTGGTGGCGGCGACCTATTCGCTGGCCGACAACGTAGCGCTCGTCGCCGGCGCGCAGGCGCCGATCGGCCCGGGGAATACCGAGTTCGGTGGCATTCCGCTCACCGCGACCAGCCCGCTGCTGCTGGCGCCGCCCGGCCAGATCTACGTTCAATTGCGCCGGTACTTCTGACGCCTCAGTCGAACTGCGTGACCGTTCTGCGCAGCGCCTGGTTCGCCTCTTGGGACCTCGGCGGCCGGACGCCTAAAAGCGAACTCAGCCGTTGCTCAAAGTCAGAGCTTCGGATGCAAGCCGTCGCAGCTCTTCCAAATTCGGGTTGGGCGGCCCAACTCGCACCGCCTTCTGCCGGATAGCGTCGAGGCGCGGGTCGGTGATGGGAACGCACTCGAACTCGTCCCAATCCCACGCACCGCCAGTGCCGTCTAAGAAGTCGCCGATAAAGCCAGCCACATCCTCCGGCGTTCGATCAACGGTCTTCTTGCCCGGCAACAGTTGGGCGATCAGGCCGATTGGGAGCACGATGGGCAGAAGCAACACCGCCGCCCAACCTGTGATCGCGTTGCCCGACGTGCGCTGCATATCGGCATTGTGAGCGAGCGCGGAGAGGTCCGTAAACCCCCCGGACGTCTCCGAGAAGGCGTCTGCTTTCTGGCTCAACGGCGTCGGCGTGGTCCGACCCGTTGCGGACGGTCTGGATCAGTCGTTAGCTGACAGTGGCTATGTCGGGGGAAGCGATGGTCCGCGTGAAGAAGATCGATCACGTGGCTCTGCATGTGGAGGACGTCGAGGCGACGGGAGCGTTCTACACCGAGGTGCTGGGGCTCGCCCGCGTTCCACGGCCTGTAGGCTCCAACCCCAACGGTGTCGCGGCGGTGGCCGACCTTTCAAGCCGAGCCGGAACTCCGGGCCCGACCGGGGGGATGTGGGTGCAAGTTGGGCAGAGCCAGATCCACATGATTCAAGCCGAGAGGACGGAGGGGCGCATAAACCCGTTCGGCCCGCATCTCGCCTTGGAGGTGGAGGATTTCGACGAAGCGAAAGACGATCTTGACCAGCGCGGCCTGACCTATGTCGAGGCCGCAGACGGCCTGCCGTTCCGCCAACTCTGGCTGCTCGATCCAAGCGGCAACACGGTGGAGATCTGGGCGCCGCGGCAACGGCCTTGAGCTAGACTTGGGGGGCACGGCGTCCAACAGCAGGTCCCCCCGACTCTGCCGTCAGAGCCGGCGCCGCGTACGGCGCCGTCTCGAAGTTCGTCCGTCGCTCTTGTCCGGACCTGGGGCGGTCGCATCGCGTTTCTACAGTACTGAGACGGCGTGAGAACGCCGAGGGAATCGAGCTAGCCGCCGGCCGTAGATAAGCGCCACCGACTGCTGGGCACCCCACCCTGCGCCCGCCCCGCTCACCCCGCCGCCGCCAGCGCCTCGTCTGCCGGCGTCTCGGCCGGCTCAAGCACCGCGTTCAGCGCACCCATCAGGCCGGCGACGGTCACCGGCTTGGCGACGTGGCCGTCGGCGCCGGCCTCTTCGCCGGCGGCGCGATGCTCGGCCAGGGCGTTGGCGCTCAGCATCAGGATCGGGGTTCGGGGCCGCGCTGTCGCGGCTTCTTCGGCGCGGATTCGGCGCGTCGCTTCCAGGCCGTCCATCACCGGCATCTGCATGTCCATCAGCACGGCGTCGAAACCGCCGGCGCGCACGGCCTCGACCGCCTGCGCGCCGTCGTCGACGACGACCGCCTCGATGCCGAACTGCTCGAGCATCATGCGCACGACCATCTGGTTCGTGGCGTGGTCGTCGACGACCAGCACGCGCACGGCCCGGGCGCCGCCCACAGCCGCCTCGTCGGTCCCGACGCTCTCCTGCGGCGGCGCGGTCTCGGCGAACGGCGCCTCGAACCAGAACCGCGATCCGGCCCCCTCGGCGCTCTCGCAGTCGACGACGCCGTCCATCAGCACGGCGAGCTGGCGCGAGATGGCCAGGCCCAGGCCGCTGCCGCCGAAGCGACGCGTGATCGAGCCGTCGGCCTGCTGGAACCGCGCGAAGAGCCGCGCCTTCACCTCGGGCGAGAAGCCGACGCCGGTGTCGCTGACCGAGAAGCGGAGCCGGCCGCCCTCCACCGCCTCGCCACGGAGGGTGACCCTGCCTTGGGAGGTGAACTTGACGGCGTTGCTGGTGAAGTTGGTCAGGATCTGCCGCACGCGGACCACGTCGCCGACGAACCAGCGCTCGAGGGCGGGATCGATCTCCGTGACCAGCGCCAGGCCCTTCTCGTCGGCGCGCAGCCGGCAGAGCGCGGCCACCGCCCGGACGAGGTCGCCGGCGTGGAACGGCGCGGCCTCGATCGTCAGCTGGCCGGCCTCGACGCGCGCGAGGTCGAGCACGTCGGAAAGCAGCCGCTCCAGCGACTGACCGGAACTGCGGATGATCTCCGCCATCTTGCGCTCGCGCTCGGGCAGGCCCGCCGTCGACAGCATGTCCGCCACCGCGACGACGCCGTTCAGCGGCGTGCGGATCTCGTGGCTCATGTTGGCGAGAAACTCGGTCTTCGAGAGGCTGGCGGCCTCGGCCTTCTGTTGCGCGATGCGCAGCCGTAGCGCGGCGCGACGCTGCCAGACCAGCGCCGCGGCGGCGCCGGCCGCGAGCAGGCCGCCGAGGATGAAGATCCAGTACTGGCCGCGGACGACCTTCTTCTCCAGCTCCTCCTCGTGCTGGGCGGCGTGCAGCTGCCGCTCGAGCTCAGCCGTCACCTGGCTGACGCCGATGCTGGAGCGTTGCGCCTGCAGCTGCATGCGCCGCAGGGCGACGTCGCGAAGCCGGCCGAACGCCGGTCCCGCCTGTCCTTTCGCCGCCAGCAGCTCGGCCTCCAGCTCGGGCTCGCGCGAGAAGGCGCTGGCGGCGAACTGTCGGGACGCCTCCAGGCCCTTCAGCCGCGCAAGGTCGGCCTCGGCGTCGGCGATCCTGCCTTCCCTGGCGTAGGCGACACCTCGCATCGAGAGCAGGCGCGGCGCCAGAAACTCGGCCCCGGTCAGCCTGGCGTCGATGCCGGCGAGGCAGTCGGTCACCCCCGCAGGCGGTCCCGCGCTCTCGGCGACCACGGCGCAGAGATACTTGTCCCAGACCGCCAGGTGCGGGAGGTCGGAGCGCATCGCCAGCCGGTGGTGGGCGGCCGCGAGATCGTGCGCGAGGCTGGCCTGGCCGAGCTGCGCGGCGAGGTAGGCCATGTTGTAGACGTCATCGAAGTCCGGCTGCGGATAGGCCGGGTCGGCGTAGACGAAGTCGGCCTTCTGGAACGCATCGGCGCTGCCTTCGAGGTCGTTCAGCTGGATCAATCCGATGCCGATGGCGCCCCAGACATCGCTTTCGGCCACGCCTGAGTCAGGGTCTGACGCCGGGATCAGCGCCTCGCCTTCGAACAGCAGCTTGAGCGCGCGGCCGACCTCGCGGTCGGCGTTCAGGATTGCGGCCTCGGTGCTGATGGCGTGAACGCGGGCGAGCCAGTCCGGATCGCTGGCCGCCAGATGCTCGATCTCGGCCCTCACCGAGGTGTCGCCGCGATCGTAACGGCTCTTCAGAGCGTCGATGTGCGCGACGTCGAAGTAGCGCAGATCACCTTCCCGCCCAGCCTTCGCCGCGAGAAGGTTGTTCCAGTGATCGAACTGGTCGAACTCGGACTGGTTCAGGAACACCAGCGCGACGTGGTGCAGGCGGCGCAGCGCCTCGCGCCCGGGCTTGTCGACCTGAGCCGAGCCGAAGCGTTGCAGGTCAGCGAAGCTGGTGGCCTCCGCGCGGCGCTCGATGTCCGCCGCCAGACGGCGCGCACTGGAGTCGGAAGGCTGAGCCGGCGCCGCGCTTGGCAACAGGCCGACGACCAAGGCGAGCACAACCGCCGTGGCGACGCGGACACACAAATCGGCTACCCCCCTGCCAATAGTCGCCGACTAGCACCGCATTCTTGAGGAAGTGCTTAATGGCGAAACCGGGCGCGGCGCCGCCTATTGCGCGGCGATCCGCACCGCAGATTCGGGCCATTCGGCGGGGTGCGCGCCCAATCTGACCACGGGCCTGGTCCATCTTGCCGGCGTCGCGCTCAGCCGAACGGCGGGGCGCAGGTGGTTGATGGGGCCGTACCCGCCGACGCTCGTCGTGAGGAAGCTCCGGATCTCCTCGTCTTCGAGCTTCTGCGCGGCGTGCGCCCGCTCCTCGCCCGCGATTCCGAGGCTCCGCACCCACATCCCGGTCTGGCAGAGCGAGACGCGGACAAGGTAGCTGCCGCCATAGAGCGCGCGGCGCTGGAGCGCGACCAGGCTGCCGAACGCGGCCAGGAACCCGGTCGTATAGTCGGTGACGGCGCCCGGCTGCAGCTTCGGCCCCTCGGCGCCGCCGTGGACGTGCGCCATGCCCGTGACGGTCTGGGCCAGCTGCTCCCAGCCCGCGCGGCCGCGCCAGGGTCCTTCATGGCCGTAGCAGTTGATCGAGGTGTAGACGATGCCCGGCCGCAGCTGGGCGATCTGCGTCGGGCCGAAGCCCATCCGCTCCATCGCGCCGGTGCGGTAGCCTTGCGAGAACACGTCAGCGCCGCGCAGCAGCTCGGTCAGCTTCGCGCGCCCCGCCGCGTCGGCGAGGTCGCACCAGGCGGAGAGCTTGCCGTGGTTGGTGTCGGGCAGGAATCCGAGCGAGGCGGGCAGGTTCGGTGAGGCGAGATAGAGCACGTCGGCGCCGTACTGGGCGAGGGTCCGCGCGCAGGTCGGCCCGGCGAGCACCCGCGTGAGGTCGAGCACGCGAACGCCGCTCAACGGCATGTCGCCGCCTTCCGGCATCGGCTCGGGCGGGCTGTCGCCGATCTTGACGACCTCGACCGGCGGCCGCGCCGCGAGCTGGCGGCCCTGCTCGCTCGCGTCCCACTCGTCGGGGGTCCTGACGACGCCCGCGCAGCCGCGCTCGGCGGCGACGGCGTCCTCGATCTCCTGGGCCGTTCGGGCCAGGCACGCCGCGTTCACCGACTCCGGCGTCGGCTCGCAGCCGAGCGCCCGCAGGATGCGCTCGGTTCCGGGCGGGAAGCTCGGGTGCAGCAGCACGTGCCGCCCGTCCTTCGTCGGATGGAAGCCCATCACCGCGCTACGCAGCACGGCCGGATCGCGCGGCGGAACCGCCTGCGCGGGGTCCTCGAACCGAAGAAACGTGTAGCTGGTCAGCGAGGCGGCGGCTTCGCGCGTCGACACCTCCACCCGCTGCGCCTCGCCGGTCCGAAGCTGCCAGAGGTCGGCGGCGACCGTCCCCCCGGCGGCCAGCGCGGCGCTGACCGCTTCGTCGGCGGCGAACCGCGTCGCCAGCACGTGCTGGCCCTCGTCGAACCGGACGAAATCCGGGCGCTCTCGAGCGTAGAGCCGCATCAGCTGCTCGAACGCGGTCTGCGTCAGGGTCATCGCGCTTCCTCCGGCGTCTCGTCTCGTGCGCCGAATGATCGCGCAGCGCGGCCGACGCCGCTACTCCGGATGTGGGCCGCACCAGCCGGGCAGGTAGCCGGCCTCTTCCGACTTCGCGAGCGCCAGCGCCTTCTCCACCGCCGCGGAGAACCGGTCCCTGATCTGCGCGACGCGAACCCGGGCGCGCAGGAAGTCGGCCCAGAGGAACTCGCTGAACGGCGTGGTGTCCTTGGCGAAGCCGCCAGCCCGCCGCAGCTCGCCGGCGAGGCTGCGGTACGGATCGTCCTCGAGACCGGTCACGGCCTTCGGAATGTCGTCGAAGCCGCGTCGCCGCCCCGCGGTGTCGTAGGGATGGCACCAGGCGCGGTTGTCCATGTAGGTCCAGAACGAGCCCTTCGAGAGGCCGCTGAGGTCGGCCATCACCGTGGCCAGCACGCTCTCCTGCTTCTCCTGCGCCAGCGCCAGCGCCAGGTGGTGGTGGTCGACCAGATAGTGCCGCGCCTTCGGGCCCAGCACGGTCGGGATCATATGACGGCCGAGGAACGCCGCGGCCCCTTTGTCCGACCGCTCGCGCCACTCCCGTCGCTTCTCGTCGACCTCGCGCATGCCGACGGTGATCTGCGTGGGACGCAACTCGGCGATCTTGACGGGTTGCAGAATGGGTTCGCGGTTGCTCATCGGCGCAGGTCTCCGACTGTCTGGCCTCGGCGCTTCACGATGGGCGCAATCGGCGTCACAGTCACGGGGGCCATGGACGCTTCACTCGCCCAAGTCGCGCTTTGCCTCAGCTGCGCCCTCGTCGCCGGCGCGCTCATTGAGCGCCGGGGCGGCATGGTCCCGATGCGCGAGTCGGGCTTGCAGCGTGTCGCCGAGCGGCTCAAGGAGACGCCCGGCCGGGTCGAATTCGACCTCGCCAAGCTCGCCAGGTAGGACGCACCGATGCCGCCAGTTGCCCGCCGATGCGTCGTGTCGGCTTTCGCGCTTGCCGCACTGGCGCTGGCCGGGGGGTGCGCACGCGCTGATCCGCCGCCGCCCTCGAGCCAGCCGCCGTCCGACCAAGCCTGGGTCGAGCTCACCGACCGAGGCGCCGAGGCGCGCCTGATCACTGCGAAGACATCCTGCCCGAACCTCCTGGTTGACGGAACGTCCGAGCAGATGACGGCGCGCGCCGGGCCTGACGCCGACTTCCCTTTGAGTGTCTGCGAGGCGGCGCTGCCGAAGGGCGCGCGCGCGGCCGCGATCGGACCGCAGCGACTTCCGCTGCCGGCGGCGCAAGTCCAGCGCGTCGTGATCTTCGGCGACACCGGTTGCCGACTGAAAGGCGTCGCGATCCAGAACTGCGACAGGCCTGCGGACTGGCCGTTCGCGCAGGTGGCGCGTCTGGCCGCGGCGCACCACCCCGACCTCGTGATCCATGTCGGCGACTACTACTACCGCGAATCCCCCTGCCCGGCCGGCCAGGCGGGCTGCGCCGGCAGCCCTTGGGGCGACAACTGGGCGAGCTGGAACGCCGACTTCTTCGCGCCCGCCGAGCCGCTGCTGGCGGCCGCGCCCTGGGTCATGGTGCGCGGCAATCACGAGGATTGTGCGCGCGGCGGCCGCGGCTGGTTTCGTCTGCTCGACGGCGCGCCGACCCCGCTCTCCTGCCCGGCCGTCAGCGCTCCCA
Organism: Caulobacteraceae bacterium; assembly: GCA_035541575.1. Classification (GTDB taxonomy): domain Bacteria; phylum Pseudomonadota; class Alphaproteobacteria; order Caulobacterales; family Caulobacteraceae; genus Acaudatibacter. The sequence goes on from DATKMZ010000010.1 coordinate 17,372, forward strand.
TGGCGATCGACCTCGGCGGCCTGTCGCTCTACGTGCTCGACAGCGCGGGAACCGACGACCGCTCGGCGCCCGCGCCCGCCGTGGCGACGTTCGCCGCCCAGCTCGACGTGCTGAAGACGAAGCCGCCGCCTGGACCAGCTTGGATCATCACCCACCGGCCGATATGGGGGATGGCCCCCGTCGCCCGGGCCGGACCGATCGGGCCGTTCGAACTGCCCCTCAACGTCACGGAGCAGGCGGCGGCGAAGGGGCGCGACCTCAGCGGCGTCGCGATGGTGGTCAGCGGCCACATCCACCACTTCGCCAGCTTCGCGTTCGACGGCGACCGCCCGCCGCAGCTGATCGTCGGCACCGGCGGCGACGTCGGCGAGCCGGGGGATGCGCCGAGGTTCATCGACGGAAAGGTCAACCTCGACGGCATGACCGCGCGACGGTTCGGTTTCGAGCGCTACGGCTTTCTCGTGCTCGACCGCACCGGCGGCGACGGCTGGTCCGGGGACTTCTACGACGTCCGCGACCAGCCGATCGCGTCCTGCCGCCTGGTCGGCCGCAAGCTCGACTGCCGCGCGGCGAAGCCGCGGCAGCCGTGATCGTCGAGATCGGTCCCAGGCCCTACGTCGCCCGCGCGCTGCCCGACGAGACGCGCTTCTTCGCCACCGACCCGGCCGCCGACGTCGCGGGGCTCACGACCATCTCCTGGGCCGGGCTCTGGCGCGCGCTCGGCGATCCGGCGACCGAGCTGATCGTCTGCCACCCGAACTTCTCGGCCCCGTTCGCGCCGAGGGCGCTCGGGCGGGCGCTGTTCTCCTCGAGGTTCCTGCGCGGCCGTTCGCCGCTCCTGCGCAGCTTCGGCGTCGAACTGCTCCGCTGGCGCGCCCGCGCGCCGATCGCGGTCGTCGACCACGAGGACCTGCCGGTCATCAACCGCGACAACCTCTTCCTGCTCGACCGCTGCGCGCTCTGGTTCAAGCGCGAGCTGCCGGTCGACCACTGGCGGGTCTTCCTCAAGACCGCCCACCCCAACCTGCCGACGCCGCGCTTCCGGCGCGAGCCGCGCAATCTCGCCCGCGTCGAGAAGCTGCGTCCGATCTCGATCGGGCTCTCGTTCGAGGCGGAGGGGTTGCTGCCGGCCGCGCCGGCGCCCAAGACGGCCGACGTCTTCTTCCTCGCCACCGTCGACGGCTCGTCGACGGCGCGCGAACGCGGCCTCGCCGAGCTGCGCGAACTGCGGGCGCAAGGCTTGGCGATCGACCTCCCGGACGCCCCGTTGCCGCGCGACGAGTTCTACCGCCGCTGCGCCGCCGCCTGGCTGGTCTGGTCGCCGGAGGGTCTGGGCTGGGACTGCTTCCGCCACTACGAGGCGCTCGCCTGCGGCGCAGTCCCGCTGATCAACCAGCCCAGCATCGACCGGCACGCGCCGCTGATCGCCGGCGAGCACGCGCTCTACTACGACCCCGAGCCCGGAGGCCTTACGCGAGCCGTCCTCGCGGCGCTGCGCGACCGGCCGGCCCTCGCCCGGATCGCCGAAGCCGGCCGCGCCCACGTGCTGGCGCACCACACCCCAGCCGCGATCGCCCGCCACATCGTCAGGACGGCGCGCGGAGCAGGCGACGAGGACTCCTAGCAGAGCGGCTGGCCCGCCGACTCGTCAGTCCTGCGCCAGGAAGGCCCGCACCTCGTTCCCCAACCGGACGAGAGCCGGCTCATCGTCAAGCAGAATGTGGTTGTTGCTCGCCAGGCCGACAAACCTCGCCCCAGCGATGCCAGCTGCGATTTCCTGGCCGTGAATGGATGAGACCAGCTGGTCGTCGCGGCTATGGAGCACAAGGGTCGGCGCTCGCACCTCGGCGAGTCGGTGGCGGACATCCATCTGGCCAAAGCTCTCGAACATGCGCGCGGCGTTCCTCGGTGAGGTGGTGGCGCGTTGCATTCTATCGAACCAGTCCCACTGCTGGGGCGACCCGCCAGGTATCATCAGGGTCGTGAACATCTGGCGGAAAGCCGGCGACTCTGTGCCCCACGCCTGAGCCATGAGCACCTTGATCGCTTCCGCGGCCGCGACCAGCCCGCTCGACCAGGACCGCCAGCCATGCGCGAACGCATTGAGCAACACCAGGCGGCTGACCCGCTCCGGGTGGCGGGCCGCGTACTCGATAGCGACACACCCCCCTTGGGAAATGGCGAAGACTGGAAACCGCTCCAGGCCCGCGGCGTCGGCCACGGCTTCCATGTCCCGGACATAGCCCTCTAGGGTTAGCGCCTCGACGTCCCGGTCTGAGAGGCCGTTGCCGCGCTCGTCGTAGCGGACCAGCGTGCGTCCTGCGGATATGCGTCGGAATAGGTCGCGCCACACCGGACCGTCCCAGTCGAATTCCAGGTGGTTCAGCCAGTTGGCCGTCTTGAGCAACGGCGGTCCATTGCCGACCTTGGCGTAGGCGATGCGCACGCCGTCGGCGGCTCGGCAGAACTGGATCTCCTGCTCGACCGGCGTCGCGAGCGCCGCGGGCTCGCGTCCCACCAGGAGGGCGACGCTTTCGGCGACCTTTCGCCACCCGGCGTGATTGTGCTCACCCGACCAACGCGACAGGTCGGCGCATTGAATCTGATTGAAGGGCAGAGGCAGCGCGACGTCATCGACTCTCAGCTGGACAAGCGTTCCCGCTTCTCGCGCCACGTTGGCCTCAGCCCGAACCCACTGCGATCTCACAGCCTCGGCGGACCAGACGACCAGCACGGCTTTGGCGGCCCGCAGCCGTTCCTCGATCTCGTCCGTGTAGTCGCGGTGGGGCGCAAGCTCGTCGTCGCGCCAGACACCGAAGCCGAGCGAACGCAGGGCGTCGCCGATTGTCTGAGCCATGCTCTCCGACGCGCGGGCGTAGGAGATGAAGACGTCTGCCATCTCTTCGCGAGGCCAACCCCGTTCGCTCGGCAAGCCTTAAACGATTAGCCGGTGCGGCGAGAGTCCGAGTTGGGTCGAACTCGGCCTTACGCTGCGCGCTAGCCGGGCTGGAACGCCGTGACGCCCAGCCGGCCCTCGGCGATCGGCGCGACGGTCACCTTGCCGCCGAGCGGTTCCTCCTCGATCAGCCGCTTCACCAGCGCCGCGTCCTCCACCGACGCGGCCAGCCGCGCGCCCGTCGCCGTTCGGCCGACCACGACGCCGCGCGGCTCCGGCCCGGAGTAGTCGACCGTGTAAGTCTCGACGGCGGCCTCGCCGGCGTACTCCATCGCCAGCGGCGGCGCCGGCCAGGCGTCGACCTCGCGCTGCAGCGGCGCACTGTCGAACGGTCGCCAGTCGCGCGGCTCGGTCGAATAGACGCCCACGGAGTATTTCGACAGAAACCCGCCGTTCGCGCCGACGAGCCCCTTCGAGCCCGGGCGGGCGCGGAGTTTGCGCACAATGCTGGCGATGGCGTGCATCGAGTAGTTGTTGCCCGCCCCGCCGAAGAACGGCAGCCCGCCCGTGACCGTCAGCCCGCGCGGATCGTCCGGCGCGAGCCCGAGCGCGTCGCAGATGTTGAAGACCGCGATCGGAAAGCAGCTGTAGAGGTCGAACGCCGCCATGTCGGCGAGGCTCGCGCCCGCCGTCGCCAGCGCCCTTTGCGCCGCCATCGCGGAGGCGGGGCTGCGCGAGAGGTCCTGCCGCTCCATCACCGTCCGCTCGCGGACATCTGCGCCGCCGTGCAGGTAGACCCAGCGGTCTTCCGGAACGCCGAGCTGGCGCGCCAGGCCGACCGAGGTCAGCAGCACCGCGGCGCCCTGGTTCGCCTGGTCGCGCGCCACCATCCGGCGCGGGAACGGATCGGCGGTGAACCGGTTGTCCGGCGTCACGGTCGCCAGCTCGTCGACGCTCTTCGCTTCGGGCGACATCGCATGCGGGTTGGCGGCGGCGACGCGCGTGAACGGCGCGAAGAGCTCGGCCATGTGTCGGCGGTAGGTCGCCTTGTCCTCGCCGAGCCGGCCGCGGCGGGCGTTCTCGAACAGCGCGTAGACCTGGATCGGCGTCCGGGCGCCGGCGTAGGCGAGGTCGCGGGTCATCAGCCCTTCGCCGCCGAAGCCGCGGTCTTCCAGCTGGCCGTCCACCTGTTCGGCCCAGTCGCGCGTCTCGCCGCGCGCGGTCAGATGCCGGACGGTCGAGATCGACTCGGAGCCTGCCAGGAGGACCATCTTCGCCTCGCCGCGGGCGATGGCGTGGGCGAACTCGTTCACGAGGTGCTGCGGTCCCTGCCCGCCCACGACCTCCAGGATCGCCCGCGCCGGGTCGGCGCCGATCCGCTTGCCGACAGAGCGGGCGAAGTTGTTCGAGGCGCCGAACGGCGGCCTGGCGTTCGGGCCGGAGACTTCGAACTGGCGGATCGCGGCGATGACGTCGACGTGCTTGCCGAGATCCGGCGCGCCGGCGTCGGACAGGGCCGCGGCGGCCGCCTTCGACGCCAACTCGACCGGCGACAGCGCCGCATAGTCCGGCGCGTCGATCCGCTCGGACGCTTCGCCGACGCCGATCACGATCGGGGTCAAGTCCGCCACGGCCATCGCCAGGTCCTTTCGTTCGGTCCCTTGGGCTACGCGGGGTCAGCCTTGCGCCGCCCCGGCCCAGGGGTTCTATCTTCAAGCCAACGACCGGCTTGTGGCCGGTGACGCAAGGGGAAACGCAAGTGGCTGCGATCACGGCCGAGGACCGCCAGGCGCTGGTCGACAGCCTGCGCCGGCTGCTCGAGGACAAGAGCAGCGAGGCTGACGTGCGGCGCACGATGGAGACGGCCGAGGGCTACGATCCGGCGCTCTGGCGTCAGCTGGCCGAAATGGGCGTCGTCGGCGTGATCGTCGAGGAGGACTTCGGCGGCGTCGGCGCGGGGCCGATGGAGCTGGAGCGGATCATGGAGGAGGCGGGCGCGGCCCTGCTCTGCTCGCCGCTGATCTCGTCGGGCGTGCTGGCGGCGGGTCTCATCCAGGCGCTGGGCGATCAGGCCGCCAAGACCCGGCTGCTGCCGGGCATCGCCGATGGTGGGGCGATCGCCACCGTCGCGCTGGCCGGCCCGAAGGGCGGCTGGACCGAGGCCGACGTCTCGGTGGTCGCGAGCGCCGGCGAGACGGCGGGATTGTCCGGAACGGCGTCGTTCGTCACCCACGGCCAGGTCGCCAGCGTGCTGCTGGTCGTCGCCCGCGCCCCGGACGGCCTGGCGGTCTACGAGGTCGATCCGCACGCGAAAGGCGTCGCCATCAAGCCGTTGCCGACCTTCGACCACACGACGCGGCTCGCCGACATCGCCTTCGACGGCGCCGAGGGCCGGCGCCTCGCGGCGACCCGGCCGGTCTGGCCAGCAGTCGAGGCGGCGCTCGATCTGACGCGGGTCGCGCTGGCCGGCGAGCAGGCAGGCGGCGCGAAGCGCGCGCTCGACTTCACGGTCGACTACGCCAAGACCCGCGCCCAGTTCGGCCGCCTGATCGGCAGCTTCCAGGCGATCAAGCACATGGCCGCCGACCTGCTGCTCGAGACCGAGTCCGCGATCTCGGCCGCCAGGGCCGCCGCCCGCAGCCTGGCCGAAGGCGCGCCCGACGCCCGTGCGGCGATCGACCTGGCCGCGTTCGCCTGCGCCGACGCGTTCAGCCAGGTCACCGCCACGGCGATCCAGATGCACGGCGGCATCGCCTTCACCTGGGCGCACCCGGCGCACCTCTATCTGCGCCGCGCGCGGGCCGACGCCCAGCTGTTCGGCAATTCGACCTTCTACCGCGAGCGCTACCTGCAAGCGCTGGGAGCCTGACCATGGCCGACGGAAACACGAACGTGACCGACGCCGACCTGCGTGAAGAGGTGCGCGCCTGGCTGAAGGCGAACTGGCAGCCGCTGCCGCCGCCTCGGCCCGGCCCGGGCGGCGCCGGCTGGACCGTCTCGCCCGAGCAGAAGGCCTGGGTCGCCAAGGTGGTCGAGGCGCGCTGGGCGGTTCCGCGCTGGCCCGTGGAGTGGTACGGCCGCGGCCTCTCGGACGCGCAGGCCCGGATCGTCGAGCGCGAGTTCGCCGCCGTCGGCGCGCCGGGCACTGGGCAGGACCGCTCGAACCTCTGGGCCAACACCGCGCTCGCTTACGCCTCGCCGACCTTCAAGCCGAAGATCGTGCCGGCGCTGCTCAAGAGCGAAGTCGGCATGTGCCTGCTCTATTCGGAGCCCGGCGCGGGCTCCGACCTCGCCGGCATCCGCACCCGCGCCGATCGCCAGGGCGACCATTTCGTCGTCAACGGCTCGAAGGTCTGGACCTCGGGCGCGGCGACGGCGGACTACGGCATGCTGATCGCCCGCACCGACTGGGACGTTCCCAAGCACAAGGGGATCAGCTTCTTCTTCCTGCCGATGAAGCAGAAGGGCGTCGAGGTGCGGCCGCTGCGCCAGATCACCGACGAAAGCCACTTCAACGAGGTTTTCTTCACCGACGCGATCTGCCCGGAAGAGAACCTGCTCGGGCCGCTGAACGCCGGCTGGGGCGTGCTGCAGACGGCGCTCGCTTACGAGCGGTCAGTGATGGGCGACGGCGCGCGGGGCCCCCGCAGCGGCGTCGCCGAGGCCACGAACGAGGAGCCGCTGATCGCGCTCGCCCGCGAGGCCGGGGTGCTGAACGACCCGGTGATCCGCCAGGAGATCGCCAAGGCGATCAGCTACCGCAAGCTCAACGCGCTCAACAACGCCAGGGCCAAGGCCGATCTGGCGCAAGGCACCTCGTCGTCGATCATGAGCCTCGGCAAGCTGGCGATGAGCCGCATCCTGCACGAGGAGGCGCGGGTGCGGACGATGATCCTGGGCGCGGGCTCGCTGCTCGAGGGCAAGGACTATCCGCGCGCCGAGGACGCCAACTTCCTCACGCTCAACGCCTACTTCACCTCGATCGGCGGCGGCACCGACCAGATCCAGCGCAACATCATCGGCGAGCGCGTGCTCGGCCTGCCCAAGGAGCCGGAAGTCGATCGCGACATCCCGTTCCGCCAGGTGCGCGGCAACGCCTGAAATCGCGCCACCGGGTGACTTGAGCCTCTCGACGCCCGGCGCGGGCGCCTTAAGGTGGCCGGAGCGCCCGGCAGAGGCGGCAGGGAGTGACGACGGGCATGGCGAGAGCGCCTGAGCCGCTGGCCGGGATCGGCGTGGTCGAGATCGGTACGGGTGTCTCGGTCCGCTACTGCGCGCGCCTCTTCGCCCAACTCGGCGCGAGCGTGATCTCCGTCCGCGAGGTCCGCGACGTCGTCGCGCCGGAGTACGCCGCCTGGCTCGACGCCCGTAAGACCGCCGCCGAGTCCGTCGCCGCCGCGCTGGCCTCCTTCGCCAACGATGATATCGAGCGGCGCCTGGTGATCTGCGGCCAGGACCGCGCGGACGTGGCGAGCGCGCAGGCGGCGCTCGAAGGCGCGGACGGCGCACCTCCGCTGCTGGCGATCACCTGGTTCGATCCGCGCGGGCCCTACGCCGACTGGCGCGCCAACGATCCGATCATCCAGGCGATGAGCGGCATCGCCTACAGTTTCGGACCGGTCGAAGGTCCGCCGACGCTCGCGCAGGGCTACGCCGCTCAGGTCGTCGCCGGAGTCACTGCGTTCGACGCCGCGCTGGCGGCGCTGATGGGCGAGCGGGCGCCACGCAGGATCGAGGTCAGCGTGTTCGAGGCCTCGCTCTGCTTCACCGAACCCGGCGCGGTCGGCGCCGTTGCGTTCGGCTGGGAGGCCCGGCGGCTCGGCGTCAACCGCTATTCCCCCACCTGCCCGAACAACATCTACCGCGCGGCGGACGGCTACATTGGCGTCACCGCGCTCACCTATCCGCAATGGACGGCGCTCTGTGGCCTGATCGACCGGCCGGAGCTCGCCAGCGACCCGCGCTTCGGCAACAGCCTGCTGCGGCTCGCGATCGCCGACGAGGTCGACGCGATCCTCGCCGCCGCGATCGCCCAGCGTCCGACGTCCTTCTGGGTCGAGAACGGCGATGCGCTGCGGATTCCGATCACGCCGGCGTCGCCCCCGCGCGAGCTGCCGCAGCATCCGCATTGGCGCCGCCGACGTTCGTTCGCGCCGGTGCAGGACGGCGTTCAAGGCCCGACCCTGCCGTTCAGGTTCGTCTTCGAGGGCGAGACGAAAGCGCGCCCGCCAGGCGGTCCGTCAGGGCCGCTCGAGGGCGTGCGTGTCGCCGATTTCAGCATGGGCTGGGCCGGGCCGCTCGCCTGCCGCTACCTCGCCGACCTCGGCGCCGACGTCCTGAAGATCGAATCCAGCGTCCGGCCGGACTGGTGGCGGGGCCTCGACCACGCGCCGGGCGCAGATCTCACCCCGCTCGAGCAGCCGCGCAACTTCATGTGCGTCAACCGCAACAAGCGCGGTCTCGACCTCGACCTGGCCGACCCCGAGGACCTGGCGGCCGCCAAGGCGGTCGTGCGGGTGTCGGACGTGGTCCTCGACAACCAGGGACCGGGGGTCATGGCGAAGCTGGGGCTCGGCCCTCGCGACCAGCGGGCGCTGAACCCCGCCGTCGTCTCGATCGCGATGCCGCCGTTCGGCCGCGACGGTCCTTTGTCAGGGCTGCGCGCCTACGGCTCGACGGTGGAGCAGGCGAGCGGCATGCCCTTCGTCAACGGTTGCGCGGCCTGGCCGCCGACGCAGCAGCACGTCGCCTACGGCGATCCGGTCGCCGGTCTCTACGGCGCCGCCGCCGCGCTCGTCGGCCTCTACGGGCGCGAGCGGCTGGGGGGCGCCGATGTCGACCTCTGCCAGGTCGAGTGTCTGTTCCAGCTCGGCGCCTCGGGGATCCTCGCCGAACACGCGCTGGGCGGCCCTTACCCTCGCGCCGGGTCGCGCCGTCCCGACATGGCGCCTTGCTGCGTCGCGCGATGTGCAGGCGAGGCGGAGAGCTGGCTCGCGGTCGCGGCGGGCGGCGACGAGGCCTGGCATGCGCTCGCGAGGGCGATCGGCCGCGTCGATCTGGCCGACGACCCTGCGCTGGCCACGCTGGCGGGGCGCAAGGCGCGTGAGGACGAGATCGAGGCGGCGGTCGCCGCCTGGGCCGCGGGCCAGGACGCGCGGACCGCCGGCGAGACGCTCCAGGCTGCGGGCGTGCCCGCCAGCGCCGTGATCCCGACCCACGAGCTGTTCCCTGATCCGCAGCTGCAGGAGTGCGGCTACTGGGCGCTGCAGTTCCGGGCCTATATCGACGATCACTTCACCCCGCAGGCGCCGTTCCGCTACGACGGCGAGCGCCCGCCGGTCGTCCGCCCGGCGCCGGTGATCGGCGAGCACACCGACGAGGTGCTGGCCGAGCTCGGCATCGCGCGGCGGACGGCCTGAGGCGCGAGAGGGAACCGCCGTTGAAGAAGCTTCTGATCGCCAATCGGGGCGAGATCGCCGTTCGCATCGCCCGCACCGCTGCGGACATGGAGATCGCGACGGTCGCCATCTTCGCCGAGGACGACGCGGCGTCGCTGCACGTACGGCTGGCGGACGAGGCGGTCGGGCTGACCGGCGTGGGCGCCGCCGCGTATCTCGACATCGGCCAGATCGTCGCTGTCGCCGAGCGCACAGGCTGCGAGGCGGCGCACCCGGGCTATGGCTTCCTGAGCGAGAACGCCGCTTTCGCCCGCGCCCTCGAGGATGCCGGCCTGACCTTCGTCGGCCCGTCGCCGGAGACGCTGGCGCTGTTCGGCGACAAGACCGCCGCGCTGCGCCTGGCCGGCGAGCAGGACGTCCCCACCCTGCCCGGCACGCGCGCCGCCACGAGCCTCGCGCAGGCCGAGGCGTTCCTGGCCTCGCTCGGCGACGGCGGTGCGGTGATGCTGAAGGCGCTCGCCGGCGGCGGCGGCCGTGGCATGCGGCCGGTGACGCGGCGCGAGGAGCTCGCCGAAGCGTTCGAGCGCTGCGCCTCGGAGGCGAAGGCGGCGTTCGGCGACGGCGCGCTCTACGTCGAGCGGTTCTTCCCGAAGGCGCGCCACGTCGAGGTGCAGATCGTCGGCGACGGGACCGGCGCGGTCATCCACCTCTGGGACCGCGAGTGCAGCCTGCAGCGCCAGCGCCAGAAGCTGGTCGAGATCGCGCCGGCCATCGGCGTCGACGACCTCGTCCGCGACGAGCTGCACGCCGCCGCGGTCCGGATGGCGCGGGCGGCCCATTACAAGGGCCTCGGCACCATCGAGTTCCTGGTCAACGAGGGCGACGGCGAGCCCGGCTTCGCCTTCATCGAGGCCAACCCGCGCCTGCAGGTCGAGCACACGGTCACTGAAGAGGTCACCGGCCTCGATCTGGTGCGACTGCAACTCGAGATCGCGCGCGGCGCGCGCCTCGCCGATCTCGGTCTCGGCGACCAGGCGGCGGTTCCCCCGCCGCGCGGCGTGGCGCTGCAGGCGCGGGTGAACCTCGAGACCATGACCGCCGAGGGCCAGGCGCGGCCCGCCGGCGGCGTGCTGAGCGCCTACGAGGCGCCGTCGGGCCCCGGCGTGCGGGTCGACGGTTTCGGCTACGGCGGCTACCGCACCAGCGCCCGCTACGACTCGCTGCTGGCCAAGGTCATCGTCCACGCGCCGAGCCTCGCCACCGCGGCGGGCAAGTCGGCGCGCGCGCTCGGCGAGTTCCGGCTGGCCGGGGTCGCCAGCAACCTCCCGTTCCTGCGGGCGCTGGCCCGCCGTCTGGCGGCCGGCGAGACGGACATCCACACGCGCTACGTCGAGGCGCATGTCGCCGAGCTGACCGCCGAGGCGGCGGCGTTGGCGCCGGCGGGACAGACGGGAGCCGAAGCGGGCCGCCGGGCGGGCGCCAAGATCGACGCCGTCGATCCGCTGGCCGTCCTCGTCCACGGCAAGTCGGGCGGGCCGGCGGAGGCGCCCGCCGCACTCGCAGCGCCCGAGCCTCTCGCCTTCGACGACCTGATCGGGCCGGAAGGCTCGACGCCGCTGCGCGCGCCGCTGCAAGGCACGATCGTCGGCCTCGCCGTCGAGCCCGGCGCCGCCGTCCGTCAGGGTCAGACCGTGGCGATCATGGAGTCCATGAAGATGGAGCACGTGATCGCCGCCCACGTCTCAGGCTTCGTGCGCGAGTTCACGGTGGCCGCGGGGGACACGATCTTCGAGGGCCACCCGCTGGCCTTCATCGAGGAAGCCGATGTCGGCGCGGCCGGGGCCGGCGAGGCCGAGCAGGTCGACCTTGACCACATCCGGCCCGACCTCGCCGCCGTCAACGAACGCCACGCCCGCACCCTCGACGCCGCGCGGCCGGAGGCCGTCGCGCGGCGCCGCAAGACCGGCCAGCGCACGACGCGCGAGAACATCGACGACCTCCTGGATCCCGGCTCGTTCGTCGAGTACGGCGCGCTGACCGTCGCGGCCCGGCGCCGGCGCAACTCGCTCGAGGAACTGATCGCGACCACGCCCGCCGACGGCCTCGTGATGGGTCTCGGCCGCGTCAACAGCGCGCTCGTCGGCGAGGACGCCGCTCGGTGCGCCGTGATGGCCTACGACTACACGGTGCTCGCCGGCACCCAAGGCGCCTACAACCACCAGAAGATGGACCGGGTGATCGAGCTGGCCGAGCGCTGGCGGCTGCCGACGGTGTTCTTCTGCGAGGGCGGCGGCGGGCGGCCCGGCGACACCGAGGGCGGCGGCGGCATGGGCACGCGCGGCTTCGAGATGTGGGGCAAGCTGAGCGCCGTCGCGCCGATCGTCGGCGTCACGTCCGGCCGCTGCTTCGCCGGCAACGCCTCGGTGCTCGGTTGCTGCGACGTCATCGTCGCCACCAAGGGCTCCAACATCGGCATGGGCGGCCCGGCGATGATCGAGGGCGGCGGCCTGGGCGTCTTCCGGCCCGAGGACATCGGCCCGGTCGAGGTGCAGGAGCCGAACGGCGTCATCGACATCCTGGTCGAGGACGAGGCCGAGGCGGTGGCCGTCACCAAGAAGTATCTGTCGTATTTTCAAGGCCCTGTGGGCGAATGGTCATGTGCGGACCAGCGCCTGCTGCGCCGCGTGATCCCGGAGAACCGGCTGCGTGTCTACGACATCCGCGAGCTGATCCGCACGCTCGCCGACGACGGCTCGGTGCTGGAGATCCGGCCCAGGTTCGGGACCACGATGGTCACCGCCCTGATCCGCATCGAGGGCCGGCCGATGGGCCTCATCGCCAACAATCCGAAGGTGCTGGGCGGCGCGATCGACAGCGACGGCTCGGACAAGGCGGCGCGATTCATGCAGATCTGCGAGGCCTTCGACGTGCCGATCCTGTCGCTCTCCGACACGCCCGGCATGATGGTGGGGCCCGAGATCGAGAAGACCGCGCTGGTGCGCCACTGCTCGCGGCTCTTCATCATCGGCGCGAACCTCACAGTGCCGATCCTCAGCGTCTTCCTGCGCAAGAGCTATGGCCTCGGCGCCCTCGCCATGACCGGCGGCAGCTACCAGGCGTCGGGCTTCGCGGTCGCCTGGCCGACTGGCGAGTTCGGCGGCATGGGGCTGGAGGGCTCGGTCAAGCTCGGCTATCGCAACGAGCTCGCCGCCATCGCCGACCCGGCCGAGCGCCGCGCCCGCTTCGACCAGATGGTCGCCCAGGCCTACGAGAGCGGCAAGGCGCTGAACCGCGCCACCAGCTTCTTCATCGACGACGTGATCGACCCCGCCGACACCCGCCGCTGGATCATGGGCGCGCTGAAGAGCCTGCCCCCGCCCGAGCCCCGCCGCGAGAAGAAGCTGCGCTGGATCGACGCCTGGTAGGCGCCGTCCGCCCCGCCTTGCGGCGGGACGACGCGACGCACCTGGAGCCGGCCTGACCCCATCGTGCTCTAGTGGATCGTCCCGTGCGCCAGCACCGCCAGCAGCAGCAGCGCGACGATGTTGGTGATCTTGATCATCGGGTTCACGGCAGGGCCGGCGGTGTCCTTGTAGGGATCGCCGACGGTGTCGCCGGTGACCGCCGCCTTGTGCGCGTCGGAGCCTTTGCCGCCGTAGTGGCCCTCTTCGATCAGCTTCTTGGCGTTGTCCCAGGCGCCGCCGCCCGAGGTCATCGAGATGGCGACGAAGAGGCCGGTGACGATCACGCCCACCAGCATCGCGCCGAGCGCCGAGAAGGCGTTGCTGGGGCCGGCGATCAGCCGGATCACGAAGAAGAGCACGATCGGCGAGGCGACCGGCAGCAGGCTCGGCACGATCATCTCGCGGATCGCCGCGCGGGTCAGGATGTCGACGGCCTTGCCGTATTCCGGCTTGGCCTTGAACTCCATGATGCCCGGGATCTCCTTGAACTGACGCCGCACCTCGGCGACCACCGACTCGGCGGCGCGGCCGACGGCGGTCATCGAGAGGCCGCCGAACAGGAACGGCAGCAGGCCGCCGAACAGCAGGCCGACGATCACGTAGGGGTTGGAGAGGTCGAAGGTCACGTCGCCCAGGCCCTCGAACACCGAGCCCGGCGCGGCGTTGGCCGAGAAGTACTTCAGGTCCTGCGTGTAGGCCGCGAAGAGCACGAGGGCGCCGAGGCCCGCCGAGCCGATCGCATAGCCCTTGGTGACGGCCTTGGTGGTGTTGCCGACCGCGTCGAGCGCGTCGGTGGAGACCCGCACCTCGCCCGGCAGTCCCGCCATCTCGGCGATCCCGCCGGCGTTGTCGGTGACCGGGCCGAACGCGTCGAGCGCCACGATGAAGCCCGCCAGCGAGAGCATCGAGGTGGTGGCGATGGCGATCCCGAAGAGGCCCGCCAGGTTGTAGGCGACGATGATGCCGACGATGATCGTCAGCGCCGGCAGCGCGGTCGCTTCCAGGCTCATGGCGAGGCCCTGGATCACGTTGGTGCCATGACCGGCGACCGACGAGCGGGCGATGGACTTGACCGGCCGGAAGCCTGTGCCGGTGTAGTACTCGGTGATCACCACGATGGCGGCGGTGACCGCGAGGCCGACCAGCCCGCAGCAGAACAGCATCGTCGAGTCGACCGACTTGTCGCCGACCTGCACCGGCTGGGTGACCATGTAGTGGGTGACCGCCCAGATCGCGCCGATCGAAAGCACGCCGGTGACGATCAGGCCCTGATAGAGGGCGCCCATGATGTTGTTGTTGCGGCCGAGGCGCACGAAGAACGCGCCGACGATCGAGGTGACGATGCAGACGCCGCAGATGGCCAGCGGCAACAGCATCATGGTCGTGGCGGTGGCCGGGTCGTCGCGGAAGAAGATCGACGCCAGCACCATCGTGGCGACCGTGGTCACCGCGTAGGTCTCGAACAGGTCGGCGGCCATGCCGGCGCAGTCGCCGACGTTGTCGCCCACGTTGTCGGCGATCGTGGCGGCGTTGCGCGGATCGTCCTCGGGAATGCCGGCCTCGACCTTGCCCACCATGTCGCCGCCCACGTCGGCGCCCTTGGTGAAGATGCCGCCGCCGAGACGGGCGAAGATCGAGATCAGCGAGGCGCCGAAGCCCAGCGCGACCAGGCTGTCGACCACCTCGCGGCTGGTGTTGTCCAGATGCAGCGGGCCGGTGAGGACCCAGTAGTAGACGCTGACGCCGAGCAGCGCGAAGCCGGCGACGAGCATGCCGGTGACCGCGCCGGAGCGGAACGCCAGCGAGAGTCCCTTGGCGAGGCCTTCGGACGCCGCCTGCGCGGTGCGCACATTGGCGCGGACCGAGATCAGCATGCCCGCGAAGCCCGCCGCGCCCGACAGCACCGCGCCGATGAGGAAGCCGCCGGCCGCGTAAGGACCGATCAGGAAGAACACGACGGCCAGGATGACGACGCCGACGATCGCGATCGTGGTGTACTGGCGGCGCAGGTAGGCCTGTGCGCCCTCCTGGATCGCGGCGGCGATCTCGCGCATCCGCTCGTTGCCCGCGGGCGCCCGCAGCAGCGAGGCCGATTGCGCCGCGCCGTATACGACGGCCAGCAAGCCGGCGAGGATCACCAGCAGCAATACATTCATCTCGTCGCGCCCCTCTCGTTCTTCTTGCGCAGATCGCCGCGCTCGCCGGTCAGGCGGCGCGGAAAGCGAAGGCCAAATCCTTCTAACGGGTTCAATCGAGGCGACAGGGCGCCTGCAAAAGTCGGCGGAAACTGCCAAAACCGACCGCGCGACGCAACAGCCGTGCGCCGAACGTTGAATTTTCTAGCGAATGGGGGTTCCGGGCTTCGGCAGACCGGTGCGGCGCATCGGCCCGCCGCCGGGCATGACCTCGACCGAAGCCACCGCGCCAGGTCCCGCGATCGCCACCGCGGCCTGGTAGAGCGAGGCCTTGAGTCGCGGCTCGTCGACCCGGGTGTAGTCGGTCGCGACCGTGAACGGCGTGCGGTGCGCCATTCGAACCAGCGCGTCGCGGAAGTAGGGCTCTTTGTCGCGCAGGCGCACCACGTCGGCCATCGGCGTCAGGTTGATGCGCATGTAGACGAAGACGTAGTTGATCAGGCGGCCGTTCACGACGATCGGCATCGCGACCGGCGAGAGGTCGACGTACTGGCCGGCCTGCTTGCTCCCGCCTTCCGCGAAAGCGCCGCCCGCGGCGAGCGCGAGGGGCAGGCTGGCGAGAAGATCGCGGCGGCGCATGGCGGCTCCGATTCGGGCGCCGAGATTAGGCGCGCCAGACCTTGCCGCGAGGTTTCCGTCACCTGAAGCGGTCGGCAGGTTCTCTAGCGATGCCGGTAGCCGAGCCGGGCCGGGCTCAGACGGCGGCCGTCGAGGCGGACTTCCAGGGTAGGTTCCGCGGCGAATGCGCCGACGACCGCCGCCGGCACGCCGCAGGACCTCGCCGCGGCGACCAGCGCCTCGCCGTCGGCGGCGGCGCAGACCAGCGCGTAGTCGTCGCCGGCGCTCGCCAGCTCCAGCCAGGCGTCCTCGCGGCTCGTCTGGCGGGCGAGCCAACCGGGCGTTTCCGCAGAGGTCGGCACGCGCTCCAGGTCGATGACCACGCCGCAATCGCTGGCTTCGGCGACGTGCAGGGCGTCGGCGCAGAGGCCGTCCGACACGTCGGCGGCGGCGAGGGCGTACGTTCGCAGCGCATCGCGCAGCTGGAACAGCGGCTCGGGGAGACGGTAGCGCGCGGCCAGGCGGCCGCCCGGATCGTCGATCTCGCCGCGCGCGGCCTTCAGACCCAGACAGCCGGCGCCGATCTCGCCGCAGACCACGAGTGCGTGTCCGGGCCGCGCGCCCGACCTCGGGACCATGCGGCCGGCGGGCGTCCAGCCCAGCACCGTCGCCGAGACCACGAGCGGGCCTTCGATCGAAACCGTGTCGCCGCCCAGCAGCGCGACGCCGTAGCGTCGGCCGTCTTCGTCCAGGCCGCGAATGAACGCGAGGCGGTCATCCCAGCTGCGCGCCCGCGGCCAGGCCGCCGTCAGCGTGTAGCCGAACGGCTCGGCGGCTTTGGCGGCGAGGTCCGAGAGGCTGGTGCGCAGCAGCCGGCGGGCGACGATCTCGGCGTCCTCGCCGGCGAGGAAATGCACGCCCTCGACCATCGCGTCTTCGGAGATGACGAGGTCGTGCCCGGGCCGGGCTGGCAACGCCGCCGCGTCGTCCATCAGGCCGAGCGCGGCGGGCTCGCCGCGGGTCAGCGGCCGGAGCGCCGCGATCCAGTCGAACTCGTCAGGCGGGTCGCGCATCGCGCGCGATGCCGTCCAGCGCGGCGTTGATGAACCCCGGCTCCGGCCCCTCGAAGAACGACTTGGCGATCTCGACGTACTCGTCGATCGCCACCTCCGCCGGCACGTCGTCTCGGTTGAGGAGCTCGTAAGCGCCGGCGCGCAGGATCGAGCGGGCCGTGGCGTCGATCCGCTCGAGCCGCCAGCCGCTCGCGAGACGCTGGCTGATGGCGCGGTCGACCGCCGCCTGGTCGGCGACCACGCCGCGCACGAGATCGCCGAAGAACGGCTCGTCGGCCCGCGCCAGCGTCTCGCCTTCGAGGTCGCGGTCGAAGCGATGGTCGGAGAATTCGCGGATGACGGCCTCGGCGCCCGCGCCGGCGGTCTCCATCTGGTAGAGCGCCTGCACCGCGGCCAGGCGCGCCACCGACCTGGCCTGTCGCGCCGAGCCGCTCATCGCGGCTGGCCGAGCAACCGCTTGCGCGCGGCGACGACCGCCAGGCACGCCTTGGCGGCGCCGCCCCCTTTGTCGCCCTCCCCGGCCCGCGCCCGGGCGAGCGCCTGCGCCTCGTTCTCGACCGTCAGCACCCCGTTGCCGATCGCGATCCGCCTGCCGATCGCGAGGTCGTTGATGCCGCGCGCGCTCTCGCCCGCGACGATCTCGAAGTGGTAGGTCTCGCCGCGGATCACGCAGCCGAGCGCCACGTAGCCGTCGTAGCGAACGCCGGCCGGCCGGTGGCCGCCCTCGTCCGCCATCGCGATCACCGCTGGAATCTCGAGCGCGCCTGGAACGGTCACCACGTCGAACTCGGCGCCCGCGGCGCGCAGCGCCGCCGTCGCGCCAGCCAGCAGCTCATCGGCGATGTGGTCGTAGAAGCGGGCCTCGACGATGAGGATCCGCAGCGGTTCGCCGGTCATGCGCTCGGGGCCTCGCCGGAGACGGGACGCCAGCCTACGATCTTCAGGCTGTAGCCGTCCAACGCCGCGGGCCGCACCGGCCGGGTGGTCAGGAGGATCATCTCCCGGACGCCGAGGTCGAGCAGGATCTGCGCGCCGACGCCGTAGTCCCTCAGCGCGTGTTCGGGGCTCGCGCCGAGCGTCCCCTCCGAGTAGCGCTCGGAGAGCCAGGCGGGATTCGGGTCGCGCAGGAACACCGCGACGCCCGCGCCGTCATGCGCCGCGATCGCCTTCATCGCCGCGGGCACGTAGTCGCGCCGAGCCTCGACGTGGCCCAGCATGTCGGCCGCCATGTCGACCCGGTGCATCCTGACCAGCGTCGGCTTGTCCTCATCGATCCGCCCCTTGACCAGCACCAGGTGTTCGGTGCGGTCGATGGTGTTGCGGTAGACCAGCATGCGGAAGTGACCGCCGTAGGTGGAATCGAACGGCCGCTCGAGCACCCGTTCCACCTGCCGCTCGGTGCGGCGGCGATAGGCGATCAGGTCGGCGATTGCGCCGATCTTCAGGCCGTGCAGCTGGGCGAACGCGATCAGGTCCGGCAGCCGGGCCATCGTGCCGTCGTCGTTCATGATCTCGCAGATCACGCCGGCGGCGTTGAGGCCCGCCATTCGCGAGATGTCGACCGCCGCCTCGGTATGGCCGGCGCGGACCAGCACGCCGCCGTCCTTGGCCACCAGCGGGAATACGTGACCGGGCGAGACGATGTCGTCCGAGCTCTTGGTCGGATCGATCGCCACCGCGACAGTATGGGCGCGGTCGTGCGCCGAGATGCCGGTCGTCACCCCCTCGCGCGCCTCGATCGAGACCGTGAACGCGGTCGAATGCAACGCGCCGTTCTCGAGCGCCATCGGCGGCAGGCGCAGCTGCCGCGACCGCTCGTTGGTGATCGCGAGGCAGACGAGGCCGCGCGCGTGCTTGGCCATGAAGTTGATCTGCGCTGGCGTCGCGAACTGGGCCGGGATGACAATGTCGCCCTCGTTCTCGCGGTCCTCGGCGTCCACCAGGATGAATGGCCGCCCCTGCCGGGCGTCCTCGATGATGTCCTCGATGGGCGAGATGGGCGTGTCTTCGGTCATGCCGTCTCCTGCCATCTGGCGAGGTAGCGGGCCAGCATGTCGATCTCGAGATTGACCTTCGCGCCGGGAGCAAGGCGGCCCAGCGTGGTGACCTCCCAGGTATGCGGGATGATGTTGACGCCGAAGACGTCGCCCTCGACTTCGTTGACGGTCAGCGAGACGCCGTCGACGGCGATCGAGCCCTTGCGCGCGATGAAGCGGTGCAGCGGCGCCGGCGCGCGGATCTGGACGCGGTGCGAGCCGACCTCGGGCGTCACCGAGAGGACCTCGCCGACGCCGTCGACGTGGCCCGAGACGATATGGCCGCCGAGCTCGTCGCCGACGCGCGTTGGCCGCTCGAGATTGACGACGTCGCCCTCGCGCAGGCCGGCCAGCGTCGTGGCGCCGAGGCTCTCGGTCGAGACCTCGACGGCGAACCAGCCGTCGCCTTTTTCCACCACGGTCAGGCAGCAGCCCGCGTGCGAGATCGAAGCGCCCATGTCGACGGTCGCCAGGTCGTAGCCGGTCTCGATCTCGAACCGCCGGTCGCGGTTGGTGTCGCGCACCGCGCGGACGCGGCCGATGTCGGTGACGATGCCGGTGAACATCAGCTCCTCTCGTAGCGCTCCCAAAGATCGGCGCCGACCTCGCTCACCGCAACACGCCGGAACCGCGGCGCGGCGGCGAGGTCCTTCAGAACGAATGCGGCGACGGCTGGCCGGCCCTCGTCGCCCAGGACAATCGGCGCGCGGAACCACTCGATCGCATCGACGAGACCACGGCTCAGGAAGCTCGCCGCCACCTGTCCTCCGCCCTCGATCATCACCGCCGGCGTCCCCTGCTGCTCCAAGGCCTCGAGCGCCGCGCACGGATCCACGCGGCCCTCGCATTCCGCCACCTTAAGCACCGTAACCCCCGCGTCAGTCAAACGCTTGTTTGAATCCAGCGTCGTGAGCACCAGCGTCGGAATCCGGCGCGCGGTGGCGACCAGCTTCGAGGTCAGCGGCAGGCGCAGGCGGCTGTCGAGCACGACGCGGCGCGGCTGGGCCATGACGGCCTTGCCCGGCAGGCGCACCGTCAGCTCCGGATCGTCGGCGATCGCGGTCTCGACGCCGATCATCACGCTCATGTGCGTCAGGCGCAGCCGATGCGCCTCTTCGCGCGCCTCCGGACCCGTGATCCAGCGGCTCTCGCCCGACGCGGTCGCGATCTTGCCGTCGAGGGAGGTCGCCAGTTTGAGGGTGACCCTCATTTCGCCGGCTCGACCTCTGGCGTTTCCGCCAGCCCCTCGTCGTTCAGGAACTTCGCGAAATCGTCGGTCTCGCGGAAGTCGCGATAGACGGACGCGTAGCGCACGTAGGCGACGTCATCGAGCGACTTCAGCGCTTTCATCACCAGCTCGCCGACCACGTTTGAGCCGATCTCGGTCTCGCCCATGTTCTCGAGCTGGCGCACGATCGTGTTGACCATCCGCTCCACCCGTTCGGGATCGACGGGCCGCTTGCGGATAGCCACGCTGATCGAGCGCACCAGCTTCTCGCGGTCGAACGGGGCGCGCCGGCCCGAGCGCTTCAGGATCGTCAGCTCGCGCAGCTGGACGCGCTCGAACGTGGTGAACCGGCTGCCGCACGACGGACACATGCGTCGTCGCCGAATGGCCGCCCCGTCCTCGGACGGGCGGCTGTCCTTCACCTGACTCTCGGCGTGACCGCAGAAAGGGCACCGCATGATCTGGCCCTCCCGACGGCCCGCTCATACCACCCTTAGATAATGAGCCCTCCGCCATGCAATTGCCAACGCTCCGCGCAAACTGTGCGGTCGCGCGCGGAACCAAGCCGACGGTTCGTGCGTTTGAGGCGATCGCCAGAATCCCGCGCGGTCGTCGGTGGGGTGTGTGTGAGGACAAGAGTTGGAAGGGCGGATGGCGAACGACAGCGAGACCAGCGGACTATCGAAAGGCGACATCCTGCGCCTGAGCGCCGACATCGTCGTGGCGTACGTCGGGCGCAACGCCGTCGGCGCGGGCGCGGTCCCGGACGTGCTGGGCCAGGTCTACGACGCGCTTGCGCGTCTCGGCGAGGCGTCGCCGCCCGTGGCGGCGCCGCAGAAGCAGCGGCCCGCCGTGCCGATCGCCCGGTCGGTCCAGCACGACCACATCGTCTGCCTGGAGGATGGCCGGCAGCTGAAGATGCTGAAGCGCTACCTGCGCTCGCGCTTCGACATGAGTCCCGAGGAGTACCGGCGCAAATGGGGCCTGCCGCCGGACTATCCGATGGTGGCGCCGGCCTACGCCGAGCGGCGTTCGGCGTTCGCGAAGGAGATCGGGCTGGGTCGGGGCGTCCGCCGCCGGAGCGGGGCCTAGCAACGCCTGCATTCGTCGCGGCTGCGCGGCCGACGCGTCTCACCGCCAACGAAGTTCATCGCTACCGAGACGGATCGGCGTTCACCTTCTCATGAACCTCGTTCATTGTGACCGAGTGTCGCGTCTACCCCCTTTCGACGCCCTGGTGGCTTTCGACGCCGCGGTGCGCCTGCGCAGCATGACGCGCGCGGCGGACGAGCTTGGCGTCACCCAGAGCGCCGTCAGCCATCGCATTCGCCGGCTCGAGGCTTTCATGGGCGCGCCGCTGCTCCATCGCTACAACTCCGGCCTGGCGCCGACCTCCGCCGGCTCGGCCCTGGTCGAGGGCCTCGAGGCGCTGCTTGGGCAGATGGCCGAGCTCAAGGCCCGCTGCGCCGCGGCGTCCGGCGGCGAACGCCTGAGGGTCGGCGTGGGCGCGGCGCTCGCGCAGAGCTGGCTGGTGCGCCGCCTGCCGGCGTTCACCGCGCGACATCCGGACATCTCGATCGGGCTCGAGATCATCGACGCCGAGGCCGCGCCGGCGACCGCCGACCTGGACGTGCGCTTTCAGTGGACGCCCGTCGAGGAACTGCGGGCGACGACGACGCAGCGGCCGCTCTTCAGGGAAGACGTGTTCCCGGTCTGCCATCCCGCCTTGGCGCCGGCGGGTTTCACGCCGGGTGATCCGAGCGTGCTCTCGCACCTGCCGCTGCTGCACAAGGGTCAGCCCGGTCGGGCCGGCGGCGAGTGGTCTTGGCCGGTCTGGCTCGAGCGGCTGGGGCTGCCGCCGCGACCGCGCGAGACGCTGCGCTTCGCCAGTCTGGACCTGGCGATCGCGGCGGCGCTGGAGGGGGCCGGGGTGGTGCTGGGCCGCACACTGCTGGTCGGCGACGCGCTGGCCGAGGGCCGGTTGGTCCGGCTGCTGCCGCCGCGATGGGACATGCCTTGCGACAAGGCCTACCTCATTCGCTGGCCGAGCGCCTTGCGCGACGACCCGCGGGTCATCGCGTTCGTAAGCTGGCTGGTCCGCGAGGCCGAGTCGATGCGCGCGGGCTCGGGGACGCCCGCCTAGGCGGCGACGCCGCCGAGCCTGGCGATGTTGCACTTGGCCCAGAGGCCCGAGAGGGCGGCGGTGAGGTCGTCCATCATCGCGTCGGTGTGGAACGGCGTGGGCGTGAAGCGCAGCCGTTCGGTGCCTCTGGGGACGGTGGGGTAGTTGATCGGCTGCACGTAGACGCCGTGGTCGACCAGCAGCATGTCCGAGACCAGCTTGCAGTGCACCGGATCTCCCACCAGCACCGGCACGATGTGGCTGACCGAGGGCATCACCGGCAGGCCGGCGTCGGCGAAGCGGCGCTTCAGCGCCTCGGCGCGCTCCTGGTGGCGGATGCGCACCTCGTTGTGCTCTTTCAGCCAGCGGATCGAGGCCAGCGCCCCGGCCGAGAGCGCCGGCGGCAGCGAGGTGGTGAAGATGAAGCCCGACGCGTACGAGCGGATCGCGTCGACCAGATCGGCGCTGGCGGCGATGTAGCCGCCCATCACCCCGAACGCCTTGGCCAGCGTGCCTTCGATGATGTCGATCTCGGCCGCGACGCCGTCGCGCTCGGAGACCCCGCCGCCGCGGAGGCCGTACATGCCGACCGCATGCACCTCGTCGAGGTAGGTCAGCGCCCCGTACTTCTTGGCCAGCGCCACCGTGCCTTTGAGGTCGGCGATGTCGCCGTCCATCGAATAGACGCTCTCGAAGGCGATCAGCTTGGGCGCGTCGGCCGGCGTCGCCGCCAGCAGCTCCTCGAGGTGCGCCAGGTCGTTGTGGCGGAAGATCTTGCGCGGGCCGCCGCCGTTGCGGATGCCGCTGATCATCGAGTTGTGGTTCAGCGCGTCGGAGAAGACCACGAGGCCGGGCAGCACCTTCTGCAGCGTCGAGAGCGAGGCCTCGTTGGAGACGTAGCCGGAGGTGAAGAGCAGCGCCGCTTCCTTTCCGTGCAGGTCGGCCAGCTCGGCCTCGAGCTCGACGTGGTAGTGCGTGGTGCCGGAGATGTTGCGTGTGCCGCCCGAGCCGGCGCCGGCCTCGTCGATCGCCCGGTGCATCGCCTCGGTGACGATCGGGTTCTGGCCCTGGCCGAGGTAGTCGTTCGAGCACCAGACCACGATCTCGGAGGTCTCGCCCGACGCCTGCGTCCAGGTCGCCATCGGGAACGATCCGCGATGACGCTTCAGGTCGGCGAACACCCGGTAGCGGCCTTCCTGGCGCACCTGGTCCAACGCGGCGCGAATGGCGGCCTGATAGTCGATAGACAACTCAAACGTCTCCGTCACGCCGCTTGGCGGCGGCCGCCGATGTCTTTGCGCGCCTCTGTTCGCACTGACAAGCCTCCCCGTCATCTAAGGAGTTTTGCCTAGGCCGCCAGGGGCGCGGGCCTCAACGGTCTACAGCGGAACGGTTGAGAAAGATCACCCCTTGCGTCCGGCGCGGGCGTCAGCCGAGCGCCTCCAGCTGGCCGCGCAGCAGCTGCAAGATTGCCGAGAAGTCCTTGCGGCCGTGGCCCAGGCGGTCGAACAGCGCGTAGATCGCCTCGGCCTGCGCGCCGAGCGGCGTCGCCGCGCCGGACTTGGCGGCCGCCTCCTGCGCCAGCTTCAGGTCCTTCAGCATCAGCGCGGTCAGGAACCCGCCCTCGTAGCCGCGGTTCGACGGCGCGGCCGGCACCGGGCCTGGCCAGGGGCAGTAGCTGGTCAGCGACCAGCACTGGCCCGACGACTGCGAGGCGATCTCGAAGAACCGCTCCGGCGCCAGGCCCAGCCTCTCGGCCAGCCCGAACGCCTCGCAGACCCCGAGCATCGAGACGCCGAGCACCATGTTGTTGCAGATCTTGGCCGCCTGCCCCGCTCCGGCGCCGCCGGCGTGGATCACCACCCGCGCCATCGGCGAGAGCGCCTGGCGGACGGTCTCGAACAGAGGCTCGTCGCACCCGACCATGAAGGCCAGCGTTCCGGCTTCGGCCGCCATCGTGCCACCGGAGACAGGCGCGTCGGCGGCGCGAAGACCAGCCGCTGTCGCCTGGGCCGCGACGGCGCGCGCGGTGTCGACGTCGATCGTCGAGCAGTCGATCACCAGCGCGCCTTTCGGCGCGTGAGGAACGATGACGTCCGCGTAGACCTGCGCCACCTGCGCGCCGGTCGCGAGCATCGTCACCACCGCCGACGCGCCCGCGACCGCCTCGGCCGCCGAACCAGCCGACTGGCACCCGGCCGACGTCGCCCGCGCCAGCGCCTCGGGCGAAACGTCGTAGGCGACGACCTGCTGCCCCGCGCCGGCGAGGCGCGCGGCCATGCCGAGGCCCATGGCGCCGACGCCGAGGAACGCGATGTGGCTCATGGCGCGCTCGGACCTACTTCGGCTTCACGAACACCAGCAGGAACTGGTCGGTGTGGCCGCGGATCGCCGGGTCGAACACCTTCAGCGAATGGTCGTCGGCGGGGTTGCGCAGCACGTCGCTTTCGCCGGCCAGCTTGAAGCCGACACTCTCGACCTCCTGCTTCACGAAGTCCTCGTCGATCCGGTGCATCTCGTCGGTGGTCGAGATCCCTGTGCCTGGCTTGGCCGCATGGTCCTCGATGAAGAACTCGCCGCCGGGCTTCAGCGCCGCGAAGATCAGCTTGTCGAGGCCGACGACGTCGAGCTTCAGGCGGGTCAGGTGCAGGTCGTGGTAGTTCTGCGAGGTCCAGACCAGGTCGTAGGCGCCGGGCGTCTTGGCCAGCGCATCCGGCGTGAACGCCGTTTCGCTGACATTGGCGAAGTGCGGATCGGCCGCGACGCCGTTCGAGGTCTGGCGCACGTCGGCGCTGGCGATCTGCGGCACCGCCTCGGTCACGTGACCCTTCGGGCCGACCGCGCCGCTGAGGATGCGGGTGAAATAGCCGCCTCCGGGGATCAGCTCGAGCACCTGCTCGCCGGCCGTCACCTTGGCGAAGGCCAGGACCTCGCCAGGCTTGCGCGCCGCGTCGCGCGCCTTGTCGGCGTCGGGTCGGTTCGCGCTGGCGACGGCGTCGGCGATGTTGGACGGGATCGTCTCCGCCGCGCGGACCGCAAGCGCGCCTCCGAGCATGGCGATGGCGGCGGCGGCCGCGAAATGGCTGGCCTTCATGTGCGTTAGTCTCCCCAAACCAGGCGTGATGACAGCGCCGGCTTCTTAAGGCCCGCGCGCGCTCGTGTCATTCGGCTTCGGCTCGCCTATAGGGGGTCATGGCCACGCCTCCGCTCGCCCCCTACCCCGCCCTGCGCCTGCGACGCCTGCGCCAAGCCGACTGGACCCGTCGGCTGGTGCGCGAAACGCAGCTCTCGCCGGCCGACTTGATCTGGTCTGGCGTGATCCACGACGGCGAGGGCCGCGCGCCGGTGCCCTCGATGCCGGGCGTCGAGCGCTGGTCGGTCGCCGAGGCGGCCAAAGCGGCAAAGGAGGCCAAGGCGCTCGGCATCCCCGCCATCGCGATCTTCCCGCACATCGACGCCGAGAAGAAGGACCCGGAAGGCTCGATCGCGACGGACCCCGAGGGCCTGGTCTGCCGGGCGGTCAGGGCCATGAAGGACGCCGCGCCGGACGTCGGCGTCATGTGCGACGTCGCGCTCGACCCGTTCACCGAGCACGGGCACGACGGGATCGTCGAAGGCGGCCGGATCCTCAACGACGCCACGATCGAACGCCTGGTCGAGCAGGGCCTCGCCCAGGCCGCCGCCGGCTGCGACATCCTCGCCCCGTCCGACATGATGGACGGCCGCGTCGGCGCGCTCCGGGCGGCGCTCGAGGCGGCCGGTTTCCAGGACACGATGATCATGTCCTACGCCGCCAAGTACGCCTCGGCCTTCTACGGCCCCTACCGCGAGGCGATCGGCTCGGGAAAGCTCGGTACGGGCAGCGTCGACAACCCCGCCGACAAGAAGACCTACCAGATGGACCCCGGCAACTCCGACGAGGCGCTGCGCGAGGTGGCGCTCGACATCGCCGAGGGCGCCGACATGGTGATGGTCAAGCCCGGCCTGCCCTACCTCGACATCGTGCGCCGCGTGGTGGACGCGTTCGCGCTGCCCACGTTCGCCTTCCAGGTCTCCGGCGAGTACGCGATGATCATGGCCGCCGCGCGCAACGGCTGGCTCGACGAGGAGCGCGCGATCCTGGAGGCGCTGGGCTCGTTCAAGCGCGCCGGCTGCGCCGGCGTGATCACCTACTTCGCCCCGGTCGCCGCGCGGCTGATGGGCGCCTGAGCCGGCTCAGACGCAGGTCGTGAACTGGTTGGCGCAGAAGGTCCGCGTCCAGCCGACGATCCCTTTCACCCGCACTTGCACGAACCCGCCGGAACAGCCGAGCACTTCGGCCCTGGGCACCCTGGCTTCGTCGCCTTCCGAAATCCTCAGCAGCGTGCGCGCGCCGTCATCAGGCGCGGCGAGGATAAGCGACTGGGTGTCGAGCTCCTCGAAACCGAGCTTCGAGAAGGCGACCCAGCCCTGCCCCTTCCAGAGCGACGAGCCGGCGGCGTCGTCCTCGGTGTAGAGCATCGCGCCGTCGATCTTCGCCCAGGCGCCGTCCTGAGCGGTGACGTGAACCTGCACCCAACGCCCTTTGGCCTTGAGCGCGCCGACGACGGCGCCCGCCGGGCTGGCGCGCACGTTGAGGCCCGCCGGGTCCTGGTCGGTGACGTTGAGGCGCACGTCGCAGGCCGTGGCAGCGGCGCGCCCGGCGGCTGGGAAGATCGCCAGCAGCGCCAGGGCGACGACGAGGCGCCTGGCCCTCACTTAGGCCGCTCCAGCCGGGCCGCGAGGCTCGAGGTGTCCCAGCGGCGGCCGCCGAGACCCTGCACCTCGGCGTAGAACTGATCGACCAGCGCCGTCACCTCGAGCCGCGCGCCATTGGCGCGCGCCGCGTCGAGCACCAGCCCGAGGTCCTTGCGCATCCAGTCGACCGCGAAACCGAAATCGAATTTCCCCTCGGCCATCGTCTTCCAGCGGTTGTCCATCTGCCACGACTGCGCTGCGCCCTTCGAGATCGCCTCGTAGACGAGCGCCGTATCCAGGCCGGCGCGCTTGGCGAAATGCTGCGCTTCGGCGAGGCCCTGGACGAGGCCGGCGATGCAGATCTGGTTGACCATCTTGGTCAGCTGCCCGGTCCCGGGCCCGCCCATGTGCTGGACCGCCTTGGCGTAGACGCCGATGACGGGCCGCGCCCGCTCGACCGCCTCGGTCTCGCCGCCGACCATGATCGCCAGCTGGCCGTTCTCGGCCCCGGCCTGGCCGCCGGAGACCGGGGCGTCGAGGAAGGCGCAGCCGCGCGCCGCCGCCGCCTCAGCCATCTCGCGGGCGACCTTGGCCGAGGCGGTCGTGTGGTCGACGACGATCGCGCCCGCCCGGAGCGCCGGCGCCGCCTCGCCGACCACCTGGCGCACGTCGTCGTCGTTGCCGACGCAGAGGGCGACGAGCTCGGCGCCCGCCACCGCCTCGGCGATGCTGGCCGCAGCCCGTCCGTTGTGTTCGCCCGCCCAGCGCGCCGCCTTGGCGTGGGTGCGGTTGAAAACCGCCACGTCGTGTCCCGCCCGCGCCAGGTGCCCCGCCATCGGGTAGCCCATGACGCCCAGGCCGATGAAAGCTGTCTTCATGCGCTCTCCCGCAACCGCATCTTAACGCCCGGCCGCCACGCTCCGGTGCGCGTTCCGCTAACCATAGTCTTCAAAGGTCTTCCACCCGTCATGGCCGTCGGCGAAGGGCCCACGATCGTCATCAAGAAGATCAAGAAGGGCGGCCATGGCGGCCACCACGGCGGCGCGTGGAAGGTCGCCTACGCCGACTTCGTGACCGCGATGATGGCCTTCTTCCTCTTGATGTGGCTGATCAACACGACGAGCCCCGAGCAGAAGCGCGGCATCGCCGACTACTTCGCGCCGGCGTCGGTCTCGGAGACCACCAGCGGCTCGGGCGGCATCCTGGGAGGCTCGGCGCTGAGCAACTCCGGCTCCAAGGGCGCGGGCTCGAAAGACATCATCCAGGCGCTGGCGCCCGACGCGCCGCAGAACGTCACCGACACCGGGCAGAGCCAGAACCAGAGTCAGAACGCCAGTCAGGGCACGCAGGAGAAGGCCGACGACGCGGCCCTGACCAGCGCCGCGCAGTCGCTGCGTCAGGCGATGCAGGACATGCCGGAGCTGGCCGAGCTCTCCAAGCAGATCATCGTCGACCAGACGCCCGAGGGCCTGCGCATCCAGCTGGTCGACCAGGAAGGCCGCTCGATGTTCAAGGAGGGCTCGGCCGAGCCGAACGACCGGGCCAAGGTGCTGCTGCAGGCGGTCGCCCGGGTGGTCAACAAGCTGCCGAACCGGATCACCATCGCCGGGCACACCAGCGCCAGCGCCGACGGCGCCAAGCCGGCGGCCGACTGGGCGCTCTCCTCGGCGCGCGCCGACGCGTCGCGGCAGATCCTGCAGGGCGCCGGGGTCGACGCCGACCGGATCTATCAGGTGGCGGGCAAGGCCGCGTCCGATCCGCTCTACCCAGACGATCCAATGCTGCCCGGCAACCGGAGGATCACGATCGTCCTGCTGCGGGAGGCGCCGGTGCTGCCGCCAACCGCGGGACTGTGACGCGCTGGGCGCTTGCCTAAGGGGCGGGATTGGCCCCTAATCCTCGCTGTTCCGGGCTGATTTGGAAGGCGATCCGCGTCCTGTGACCCAGCACTTTCCGACGCGACAGCTGCGCTTCTTCCTGACCGCGCCGTCGCCTTGCCCGTATCTGCCCGGGCGCGAGGAGCGGAAGGTGTTCGCCCACCTGCCGCTGCTGGACGGCGCGACCGTGAATGATTCGCTGACCCAAGGCGGATTCCGGCGCTCGCAGAACATCGCCTATCGTCCGGCGTGCGAGCAGTGCTCGGCCTGCGTGTCGGCGCGCATCCCGGTCACCGCCTATGATTTCTCCCGATCCGAGCGGCGCGTGCTCGCCCGCAACGACGGCCTGAAGCGCCACGTGGTCGAGGCCGAAGCGACGCTCGAGCAGTTCGAACTGCTGCGCCGCTACCTGACGGCCCGCCATCCCGGCGGCGGCATGGCCGACATGGCGTGGCCCGACTTCGTCGCCATGGTCGAAGACACGGCGGTCCGCACTCACCTCGTGGAATACCGCGCCGCTTCCACCGACAACGGCCCGGGCGACCTCACCGCCTGCGCGCTGGTCGACCGGCTCGGTGACGGCCTTTCGCTGGTCTACAGTTTCTTCGATCCGGACGTCTCCCGGCGCAGCCTCGGCTCGTTCGTGATCCTCGACCACATCCGCCACGCCGCGCGGCTTGGCCTGCCGTACGTCTACCTGGGCTACTGGGTCGAGGGCAGCCACAAGATGGACTACAAGGCCCGCTTCCGCCCGCTGGAGCTGCTGCGGCCCGCCGGCTGGACCCTGCTCGACAACTGACCCGGGCGTGCGCCCCCAAGTTGGACGTCCTGAACGGCCGAGATGCGGGGCGAGCCGACCCTGGCGGCTCCGGTGCGTCTCAGTTGGGTCCGTTTTAGGGGACAATCACGCGCGCCCGCGCCGAGGGCAGGCCCCCTCACAACGCCGCCGCGGCGACCCACGCCGCGAGACAGGAGGCCTTCTGCTCCTTGCGCCAGGGGCGGCGAACGGTCGCGCCAAGGGCTTTCAGCTGGACGTCGATCTGGCCGGAGGCGAGCGGCAGCTTGAGCGCCGCCGACTCACGCAGCGACTTCTCGTCCATCTCGACGAAATCAAGGCCGAGGCCGGCGAAGGCGGTCCGCAGCGCCGCGCGTACGGCCAGGCCCTCGGCCACCGGTGGGTGTTCCGGCGCAGACAGGCTGTGCTCGAGCAGGTCGGTCATCCATCCGGCGCGGTTGACCAGAAGCGCAGCAACCGCCGGTCGCAGCCCTTCGCGCTCCAGCCGGTCCAGGATGGCGGCGAGCCCGGTCGCTGCGAGCGCCGCCTGGCGCCTGCGCCCCTCGGCGACCGTAGCCGCGGCCTCCGCCGTCGGTCCGCCGCCTTCGCCGCGAGGCATCTCGTAGGCGACCTGGTACGGCTCGAACGCCAGGCGGTCGCCCTCAGCCGCAGTGGCGAGGAACGTTGACAGCACCACGCGCGGAAGCGGGTCGGCGGCGACGCCAACCACCACGCTACCGCCGCGACCGGCGCGAAACCCCAACGCGATAGGAGTCACAACATCCCTCCGAGCAGTGGGTTTCAGGACTAGGATACCTCGGCCCAAGAATGAGTCAGCGCCTGGGCCTTTCGCCGTTGGGCCGATGACTGTTCACGGCGCCTGGCGGACGCCGCCGACCCGCCTGATCGGCCGGCTCAGACCGGCGCCGCTCCCTCCCCTTCCCGCTCCTCGAATCCGTGGAAAGTCGCGAAGGCGTCGATCGGCTCGCGCTCGGCGACGAGGGCGTTCACCGGATCGCTCTCGTCGGCCCAGCCCAGCGAAACCCCGCAGACGATCCACTGGTCCTCGGGCACGTTCAGCACCCGGCGGGTGACCGTCCAGTAGTTGTTCCAGGCGCCCTGGGGACAGGTGTCGAGGCCGCGCGCCTTCGCGGCGAGCAGGAAGCTCTGGATGAACATTCCGGTGTCGAGAAAGCTCATGCAGTCGAGCGCCTTGTCGATGGTGAAGATCAGCCCCACCGGCGCATCGAAGAACTTGTAGTTGCGGCCCCATTGCGCCCAGTTCGCAGCCTGATCGCCCCGGGGGATGCCGATCAGGCTGTACATCGCCTTGCCCAAAGCTCGGGCGCGGCCGACATAGGGCTCGGTGCGCCGCGCCCTGGGGAACTCGGCGCTCGTGTCCGGCGGGTGGGTCTCGCGATGGGCCAGCACCTCGGCCGCGAGGCGGCGGCGCGCCTCGCCCGTCACCACGTGCACCTTCCAAGGCTGGATGTTGGTGCCGGACGGCGAGCGCCGGGCGCAGTCCAGCAGCTCGCGCACCAGCGTCAGCGGCACGGGATCGGGTCTGAAGGCGCGGACGGATCGGCGCTGGCGAAGCACATCGTCGAACAGCAAGGTCATCTCCACGGACTTCGCGCGGACCTCCCGGCGGCCGCTAGCTCCAGGGGCCTGGCGGCCCGTCGTGGCGCTCGCCCCAGGGACCGTCGCCTTCGGGCGCCGGCGCGGCCGTGGCGGTGGCCGTTGGCTCGCTGACCCGGCCGCCGGCGTATTGGCTGAGCGCTTCGATCCGCTTGGCGACCGGCGGGTGGGTGGCGAAGAGGCCCATGATCCCCTCGTCGTCGTCCTCGAGGAACATGGCTCGCATCGACTGCGGCGCGTCGAGGTGGGTGTGGCCGGCCACCTTCTGCAACGCGCTGATCATGGCGTCCGGATTGTGGGTCAGCTCCACCGAGCCGGCGTCGGCGACGTATTCGCGCGTCCGCGAGATCGCCATGCGGATGACGATGGCGAGGAAGTAGCCCACCGCGCCGACGATCATCGCCACCACCAGGAAGAGCCCGATGTTGCCGCGCCGGTCCCCGCCACGGCCGAAGCCGCCCCAGAGGATCGCCCGGTAGATGATCTGGCAGATCAGCGTGATGATGCCGGCGAAGATCGCCGCGACCACCATCAGGCGGACGTCGCGGTTGATGATGTGGGTCAGCTCGTGGCCCAGAACCGCCTCCAGCTCGGCGTCGTCGAGGCTGTCCAGCAGGCCGCGAGTCACGGTCACGCTGAAGCGCCCTTCGTGCAGCCCGCTGGCGAAGGCGTTCATGCCCTCGGTCTCGATCACCCGCAGCGTCGGCATCCGAAGACCGCGCGAGATGCAGAGGTTCTCGAGCAGATTGTAGGCGCGCGGCTCTTCCTCGCGGCTCGCCGGCCGCGAGCCGGTCGCGAAGTCGATGATGGCCTGGTTGAAGACGTAGGCGATCGCGAACCAGATCGCCGCCACCAAGATCGCCGCGGGCGCCGCGCCAATCATCAGGTGCAGCGCGAACGGCACGGCGCCGCCGTACTCGTAGCCGCTCGGCAGCATCCGCGCCCAGATCATCCCGAGCGTCAGGAAGAACACCATGCCCAGCAGCAGGATCGGAAAGCCGATCAGCAGCAGCGTCGAGCGGATGTTGTTGTTCCAGATGTAGGTCTGCAGACCAACCGCCTGCACGGGCGAACTCGCTCTAGCTGAACTTGACCTGCGGGGCGCTCTGCAGCGCGGCGCGGTCGCCGCCCACATCGAAGAACTCGCGCTGCGTGAACCCCGCCATGCCGGCGATGAGCACCGCCGGGAAGCGCTGGATCGAGGCGTTGTACTCGCCGACGGCGTTGTTGAAGAACCGGCGCGCGGCCGCGATCTTGTTCTCCAGATCCGCCAGCTCGGCCTGCAGCTGGATGAAGTTCTGGTTGGCCTTCAGGTCCGGATAGGCCTCGGCGACGGCGAACAGCCGTCCGAGCGCCCCGGTGAGCGCGGTCTCGGCCTGGGCGCGCTGCTCGACGCTCGCGGCGCCGGCCGCAGCGGCCCTGGCCTGCGTCACCTCGTCGAGCGTGCCGCGTTCGTGCGCGGCGTAGCCTTTGACGGTCTCGACGAGGTTGGGGATCAGGTCCTGCCGCTGCTTCAGCTGCACGTCGATGTCGGCGAACGCCTCGTTGACGTTCTGACGGAGCGCGACGAGCCGGTTGTAGGCCCCGATGAAGAGGAAGCCCACCACCACGACGATCGCGATCAGAATCAGCAGAGCCAGCATCGAGGTCCTCGAAGGATTTCCGAGCGTAACGTAATGGCTGGCGCGCGCGCCGGCTAGCCGCCCGTCCCGGACGGCCGCTCCGCCCAATCGTTGAGACGGCGGATCGGCCCCGCGACTATTCGGCCGCCACCGCGAAGGTCTCCCGACCGACCTTGCGATTGCGCAGCAGCCGACCGGGAGTCGCGCCGGTGCATCGGCCGTCCTCGAAAGTGATCTCGCCGTTGACGATGGTCCAACGGTAGCCTTCCGCCCGCTGGACGACGCGCCACTCGCCGGCCGGCAGGTCGTGCAGCACCTCGAACTCCCACTCGGGCGTCCGCCTGAGCTGCGCGAGGTTGTAGACCACGATGTCGGCAGGCGCCCCTTCGCGCAGGAAGCCGCGGTCGGTGAAGCCCGCCGCTTGCGCCGGCAAGTAGCTCAGGTGGTAGTGGGCCTCCTCGAGCGATATCTTCTTCTCGTCGCGCACCAGCCACGTCAGATAGTCGGTCGTATAGGAGCCGCCGGCGAAGAACTTGGTGTGCGCGCCGCCGTCCGACACCCCGGCGATGACGTAGGGGTCGCTCATCAGCGGCCCGACGAGCTCCGGATCACCGCTCGTCGCCAGGCCCGAGCGGAACATCACCTTCAACCCGCCGGCGACGGCGATGTCGAGCATGGCGTCGGTCGGGTGCTTGCCCTCTTCGGCCGCGATCTCGCCGACCACCCGGCCGACGTATTTCGCAAGCTCGGGCGCGTCGTCGGGAACGCTCACCACCGTGAGCGCTTCGGGCATCACATCCTCGCCGATGGCGCGCAGCATCCGATGCTGCTTACGCATTTTCTCGCGCACCGCCGGATCGGCGAGCTTCACCAGCTTCTCCTCGAGCGCGCCCTGCGTGGCCTCGTTCCAGGCCGGACTGCTGTCGTAGAGGTTCCAGTGCTCCATGGTGAAGTTGAACCAGGCGCGCACGTTGAAGCCCTGGACGTAGATGCGCAGGCCTTGCTCGTTGCACTTGTGGGCCCACTCCAGGCTCTTCTGGTGCAGCCAGGGCT
Organism: Caulobacteraceae bacterium; assembly: GCA_035541575.1. Taxonomy (GTDB): domain Bacteria; phylum Pseudomonadota; class Alphaproteobacteria; order Caulobacterales; family Caulobacteraceae; genus Acaudatibacter. Next base: position 51,023 of record DATKMZ010000010.1, read on the forward strand.
TACCGTCGACCGCGCCGACCACGTTGTGCAGCACCGGGCGTTCGGCCGTCGCCGCCAGGCGCTCGACGAACGCGCGGTCGCGGTTCTTCTTCTCGCCTTCCTCCGTGTACATCGGATCGCCACCCTGCGCCTGGGTGATCTGGATGAAGCCCTCGTCGCGGTCGCGCAGCACCTCGGCCAGCGCGAGGACGTCTTCGTCCGCCATGGTGTCGGTCGGCATGGGCGTGCCGTCGACGTCGGCCTGCAGCGAGTGCTCCCCTAGGCGCTGGAGCGAAAAGCCGCACGCGCCGGCGTCCATCGCCTCGTTCAGCAGCCGCTGCATCTCCGCGCGCTCGGCAGGCGTGGCGGGCCGCGACTTGGCCGCCTCCAGGCCCATCACGTAGACCATCAGCGGCGAGACCGGGACGTAGCTCACCACGTTCACGCCCTTCGGCAGCGCATCGAGGTTGTCGAGCCAATCGGGTAGGCTCTCCCAGCGCCAAGGCATGCCCGCTTTCATCGACTCGTACGGGATCTGTTCCGTGCGAGTCATCATCAGCAAGGCCCGGTCGCGGTCCTGAGGCTTGACCGGCGCGAAGCCGAAGCCGCAATTGCCGAGCACCACCGACGTCACCCCGTGCCAGCCCGAGATGGTGCAATAGGGATCCCAGTGGATCTGGGCGTCGTAGTGGGTGTGCAGGTCCACGAAGCCCGGCGCGACGACACAGCCGGTCGCATCGAGCACCCGGTCGGCGGTGGCTGCCTCGGGAATGCGCCCGAGCTTCACCACGCGCCCGTCACGGATCCCGACGTCGGCCCGGTATCTGGGCAGCCGGGTGCCGTCTACGACCGTACCGTTGCGAATGATGGTGTCGTAGTCCATCGCCGTCTCCTCGCTCCGCAGGCAGGTGATGTCCTTGGCTGGCGTTGCACTCCGCGCCGCATTTGAAGGTCCGTCAACATCGGAAGGACAGCACGATCTGGAACGCGCCGTGCGGACGCCGTTCGCGGCCGCCGGAGCGACTTGGTGGGCGGCGAGGGGTTCGAACCCCCGGCCTCCTGGGTGTAAACCAGGCGCTCTGACCAGCTGAGCTAGCCGCCCGCAGCATGTCGTTCTAGCCGCCCTGCGCGGCGCCGGCAAAGGCCGGCGCGGTCCGGGCTCAGTTGAGGGCGCTCTTCAGCGCCTCGCCCATCCGGAACCGGGCCGACTTCGAGGCCGGCCGCCTGACCTCGGCGCCGGTGCGCGGGTTGCGGGCCATGCGAGCGGCGCGGGCCACCGGCGTGAACCGCCCGAAGCCGACAAGACGCACTTCCTCGCCGCGCTTGAGGGAAGCGGTCATCGACGCCAGCATGGCTTCGACGCAGGCCCTGGCCTGGGCCCGGCCCAGTCCCGACCGCTCGGCGATGTCCGCAATCAGTTCCGCCTTCGTCATCGTCGCCTCCCCCGCGAAGGTCGGGCAAAGCGTCCGACCCCGCCGCACACTCAAGGCGACTAAACGCCCGCAGGCGACGCGACGTCAAACGAAGGCGCGCGAGAGTTGAACTCCCGCGCGCTCCGCCTCCGGAATTGGCGGATCACCAGACTAGTGGGTGACGACGGCGTCGACGTCGTCCTCGAGCGGGATCACCACCGCCGGCGCATCCTCGGGGTTCCACTCGATCGGCGTCAGCGGACCGGTGAGCGCGAGGCCGAGCACCTCGTCGACCGTCGAGACCGGGATGATCTTCAGCGCGCCCTTCACGTTGTCGGGCACCTCGGCGAGGTCCTTCTCGTTCTCGGCCGGGATCAGCACGGTCTTCACGCCCGAGCGCAGCGCCGCCAGCAGCTTTTCCTTCAGGCCGCCGATCGGCAGCACGCGGCCGCGCAGGGTGACCTCGCCGGTCATGGCGAGATCCTTCTTGATCGGCACGCCGGTCAGCACCGAGGTGATGGCGACCGCCATGGCCACGCCCGCCGAAGGTCCGTCCTTCGGCGTCGCGCCTTCCGGCACGTGCACGTGGACGTCGGTCTTCTCGAACTCGGGCGGGGCGATGCCGAACTTGGTCGAGCGGGCGCGGACGAACGAGGCGGCCGCCGCGATCGACTCCTTCATCACGTCCTTGAGGTTGCCGGTGATCGACATCCGGCCCTTGCCGGGCATCTTCACCGCCTCGATGGTCAGGATGTCGCCGCCGAAGTCGGTATAGGCCAGGCCTGTCACGATCCCGACCTGGTCCTCTTCGTCGGTCTCGCCGTAACGGTACTTGCGCACGCCGGCGTACTTGGCCAGCCGCTCGTCGTCGATGGTGACCGAGATGGTCTTCTCGACCGCCATGTCGCGCACGGCCTTGCGGGCCAAGTTGCCGATCTCACGCTCGAGCGAGCGGACGCCGGCTTCGCGCGTGTAGTAGCGGATCAGGTCGCGGATCGCCGCCTCCGGCACGATCCACTCGCCTTCCTTCAGCCCGTGGTCCTTGGCGACCTTCGGCAGCAGGTGGCGCTTGGCGATCTCGACCTTCTCGTCCTCGGTGTAGCCGGGGATGCGGATGATCTCCATGCGGTCCAGCAGCGGCTGGGGCATGTTGAGGCTGTTGGCGGTGGTGACGAACATCACCTGGCTGAGGTCGTAGTCGACCTCGAGGTAGTGGTCGTTGAAGGTGTTGTTCTGCTCGGGGTCGAGCACCTCGAGCAGCGCGCTCGAAGGGTCGCCCCGCCAGTCGGCGCCCATCTTGTCGACCTCGTCCAGCAGGAAAAAGGCGTTGGTGGTCTTCGCCTTCTTCATCGACTGCACGATCTTGCCGGGCATCGAGCCGATGTAGGTGCGCCGGTGGCCGCGGATCTCGGCCTCGTCGCGCACGCCGCCCAGCGACAGCCGCACGAACTCGCGGCCGGTCGCCTTGGCGATCGAGCGGCCGAGCGAGGTCTTGCCGACCCCAGGCGGTCCGACCAGGCAGAGGATCGGGCCTTTCAGGTTCCCCGTGCGGGCCTGGACGGCCAGGTACTCGAGGATGCGCTCCTTGACCTTCTCCAGGCCGTAATGGTCGGCCTCGAGGATCTGGTCGGCCTTCACGACGTCGATCGGCTTGGTCTTGGCCTTGCCCCACGGGATCGAGAGCAGCCAGTCGAGATAGTTGCGCACCACGGTCGATTCCGCGGACATCGGGCTCATGTTGCGCAGCTTCTTGAGCTCGCCCTCGGCCTTGGCGCGGGCCTCCTTGGACAGCTTGGTTTTCTTGATGCGCTTCTCGAGCTCGATCAGCTCGTCGCGCGAGTCGTCCTGCTCGCCCAGCTCGCGCTGGATCGCCTTCATCTGTTCGTTGAGGTAGTACTCGCGCTG
>DATKMZ010000011.1:0-47774 GCA_035541575.1 Caulobacteraceae bacterium
CAACCGCGGCAAGCGCGGCCTGGTGGTCGACCTGAAGAACCCGGCCGGCCGCGAGCTCTTCCTCGACCTCGCGCGCAAATCTGACGTGGTGCTCGACAACTACCGACTCGGCGTGCGCGACCGGCTCGGCATCGGCCACGCGGACGTTCGCGCGGTCAATCCGCGACTGATCTCCGGCTCGATCACCACCTACGGCTCGCGGGGCGAGGAGACCAAGCGGCCCGGCTTCGACCCGCTGCTGCAGGCCAGGAGCGGCCTGATGGCGGCGCAAGGCGGCGACGGCGACGAGCCGGTGTTCCACATCATCGCCGTCAACGATTTCGCCTCGGCTGCGATGGCCTCGTTCGGGGTGATCACCGCGCTCTACGCCCGCGAGCGCACCGGCGAGGGCCAGGTGCTGGAGACCAGCCTCACCAACCAGAGCGCCATGTTCCAGTCGGGCGAGCTCACCACCTGGCCCGGCGCGCCGCCCGCGCCGAAGGGCTGCCGCGACTGCCTGGGGATCGCCGCGCTCGATCGCTTCTACCGCTGCGCCGACAACTGGATCCTCGTCGCCTGTCGGGGGGCGGCCGACGCGGAGGCCCTGGCCGGTGCGCTCGGCCATCCCGAATGGGCGAAGGACTTCGACATGACGGCCGAGCCGCGCGACGGGCGGCTCGCGGCGGCGATCGCGGCGGCGCTCGCGCCGCTGACCGTCGCCGATGCGCTCGGGGCGCTGCACGGGGCCGGCGTCCGCGCGGTCGAGGCGAAGGAAGGCGAGGAGGTGCTGGCCGACAAGTGGCTGCAGGCCAACCACTTTCTCGACCAGCTGCGCGAGACGCCCTACGGCCCGGTGATCAACCGCCCATACGCCGCGTTCACGCGCAGTGTGGCCGGCTACACCCGCCCCGACCCCGGCCTTGGCGAGCACACCTTCGAGGTGCTGGCCGACTACGAGATCGACCCCGACCGCGTCGCCGCCCTCGCCGACGAGGGCATCGTGATGTGCCTGAGCTAGGGCATGCGCATAAGAGCGAGATGCGCCGGCCGCTGAGCGGACGTTCCGCCATCCGCGGGGCGGCGCCAAGGCCCGGCAGACTCATGAGCAGGATAGTGGTTGGCCACCCTCCCGCCCGTCGGCCGACACGCGCTCAGGGTCGCCCGACACGACTGAACTCGATGCCGCGCGCGCGGCCGCCGTCCACTCTGAATCCACGCACCGCGCCGCCGTCTCGCTCGAAGCTCAGCGTCACGGCGAGGTCGGCCGCCCAAAGACAGTCAGGCGCGATGGCCCGCAGGGCGGCGGGAGGCTGGCGGGCAAACGACACCGTCAGCCCGGCTTCGGTGCGGGCTAGGCGGCAGGGTGCGCCGATCTCCGGGCTCTGAAACTCGCCGAGGAACGCGCCATCTTCGGCGGCGGTCGGCGGGTCGCAGCGGAGATATCGTCGAGCCGGGCCGCTTCCTTGCGTCAGGTCGAAACCGTCGCCTGCGCAGCCGCCGAAGTCCAGGCGCAGCTCGTCGGGGTCTCCAAGGGTGAACATGTCAGGGCTCAGAGGGCGTAGGGACAGCGGCAAGCCCTGCACATAGAGCGCGCCGTCCTGCTCGGTCAGCGAGAGCACGTCGTTGTTAGCTGTGCGATACAGGCCCGCGTGCGATTGCAGCGCCTGGCGTGTCGGCGTCGGACCAAACTCAGGCGCCAGTGTCATGCGGTCAGCCAGGCAACTCTCCGCCACCCGACGGGCCAGCTGCGCGGGCCAGGCGGCGGCGTCGTTGCAAAGGGCCACGACGGCGAAGTTTTCACTCGGGTAGGCAAGGAGGTGCGTCCGGTACCCCGCATGCCCGCCGCCGTGCTCCAGGATCGCGAGGCCCCGATGGGCGCCGATGACGAGCCCCATGCCGTAGCCGGTTGAGACGCCGCTCGTCAGCCGCTCCGGCGTCTGCATGAGGGCGATGGCATCGGGACCGATGCGCGGCGCGAGCAGGTTCTTGGCCCAGGCGAGCATGTCCTCGAGCGATCCGTACATGCCGCCATCGCCGACGACATCCAGCATGCAGTTCGCATCATGCCACTGACGGTCGCGCTTCTCGTAACCGAACGCCTTGCCCGGAACGACGGCGGTGTGATCGTGCTGGAAGCGGCTCGCCTCCATACCGAGCGGCGTGAAGATCGTTTCGCGCGCAAAGGCGTCGAGCCGCTTGCCGGTGGCTCGCGCGATGGCGATGGAGAGAAGGACGTAGCCGCTGTTGCTGTAGAGACCATCGCTTCCGGGCGCGAAGTTAAGAGCGCGCTGGCGGCCGACGAGTTCGAGAACGTCGTCGTCGCTGTAGACGTGCTCTGCGGAAAGGCCGGAGAGGAAGCCCAGCGAGAAATAGTCCCTCACGCCCCCCGTGTGCGTCAGGAGGTGGCGAACGGTTACATTGTCCATGTAGGCCGGAAGCTCAGAGATGAGCCTCCGGACCGAACCGTGGAGGTCAAGAACGCCCGACTCCGCGGCGAGCAGCGTCGCGAGAGCGGTGACCTGCTTGCTGACTGAGGCCAGGTAGAAACGGCTCGCCGGCGTGATCGGCACGCCATGTTCGAGGCTGGCCAGCCCGCGGCCCTCGGCGCAAAGCGTATCGCCCGCCTCGACGACGCCGATGGCGCACCCCGGACCATCGTCCGCAATATCGGCAAGCACCTCTCGGACGCTCGCGACGGCCTTGCCGTGATTCTGCATCTGGACCTGCTCCGGCGCACAGCTGCTTGTCGGTCGCCGACCGAGGGACCGCGCCGTCGGAGCCTTGGGCAAGTTAACTTTCGGTCACGAGCAGCGCCAGCGCGTCGCTCAGATCGCCGAATACGCCGTTGCCGCGCGGCGAGGAGCGAAACGGACGTCCGCGGCGGGTCGAAACCTGTCATGGGCGTCACGCCGAAAAGCGACATCGCTATGGCGGCACGGACCAGGCCGCGGCACTGCTATTTCACGAGCTGGTGCGAGCCGGGCCCAGCCGCCGGGCTCACCTACCGGGTCTCCCCTAAGTCTCGCCGTTCAAGGTGGCGCGTGCGGCGCCAGCGCCTGCTCAGGCACGATCTCGACGCCGCTGGCGGACGGATGGGCGCCATAGTAGCGCCAGAGCATCCAGAAGACGCCGCCGATCGCCGGCAACGCGGTGAGGAGCATGAAGCTGAGCGAGCCGCCCAGCGCCGAGATGGCCGCTGCGGTGAGCGCGGCTGCTCCGACCCCGATGTCCCACGCCCCTTCGGTGGCGATGTTGTAGCGGAACGGACAGGGCGAGGCTTGCGAGAGGTTGTAGAGCGGCGTCGAGATCGCGGGGATGATTAGCGCCGTGGCGATGGCGCCGAGCGCGTTGGCGGCGACCGCGAGCCACAGGTGGCCGAAGGCGGCGGCCTGGGTAAGCGACAGCGCCATCGTGACGACGCAGGCGAGCACGGCCGTGCGCCGGCCGCCCCCACGATCGATATGGCGGCCAAAGAGCGCCGTCAGTATCGCCCCGACCAAGGCGGCGAACGCTACGGCCCCGCCGAACGCGCCGATGCTGGAGCCCAGCGATACGAACAGCGCCACCTGCCAGACATAGTAGATGCAGCCGCCCTGCCAGCCATCGAGCAGGAACAGCGCCACGCCTTCGCGGGCTGCGCCCCACGCGCCGGGCGCCTCGCGCGGGGGCATGACGTTGGGCGCGGCCAACAGCGGCAGCACCGAGAGCGCCTCCACCGCCGCGACAGCGCCGAACATCCAGAACGGACCGGCGGTGAGGATCAGCCAGGCGCCGATCAGCGGCGCCACGATGCCGATCACCGTGGAGACCGCCTCGCGGATGCCGACCTGGTGGCCGCGGTGCTCGGCGTCGCCGATAGACGCAAAATAGGCGTGGTAAGAGGGCCAGTAGAGAGTGCTGGCCACGGCGCCGAGCGCTCCGTTGAGCAGCAGCGGCCAGCCGAGCCCATGCACCGCGGCATAGGTGGGGAACTGGACGGCGTTGAGCAACACGCCGGCGATCACCAGGGGCTTGAGGCCCCAGCGCTTGCCGAGTGGTAGGATCAGCGGTCGCAGTACGAAGCGGCCGGCGAGCATGCCGGCGAACCAGATGAAGGTCATCGGGATCGAGACGCCCGCGTGCAGCAAGAAGGCGAAGACCAGCGTGCCGCCGGCGCCCTGCGCCAGGGACTGGATGGCGTAGTGGATGTTGACGCGGTTGACCGCGTCGTTGCCGAAGAAGGCCATGGGGGGAGCCGTGAGATGAGAGGAGGATCGATAGGCGCGCGCCCGCGCTACCCGCGGTGCGACCGGCGAGCATGCCGTCTGGGCTCTATCGACTCCGACCGGGCAACTGACTGTGCTCCTCTGCCCCGGCATATGGCGGCAATCCGCCGCGCCGCGCAAGCGCCCTCGACTGTCCGTGTGTGGACGCCCCCACGGATGCAAGAGGTTGTCGATAGGCTGAGCGCAGCGACCAGGTGCTTCCGCGCGTCCGGCCTGTTGACGCGGCGTTTGCACGGCCGCTGGCCGGTATGGAGTTCGCGGGTCGGGTCCATTCCGCTTTGGGGCGCTCGAGGCGCGGAGGTCGCCTTGCTCCCGGAGGAACGGACGACGCTCAGGCGAACAGCGTGCAGGCGCCCTCGTCGGCGGGGCTGGCGGTGGCTCTGGCCCAGCCGAACAGCTCGCGGCCGTAGCCGAAGCCGGCGGGGGGTGGGGCGGCCGGCGTGCGGGCGGCCAGCTCGCGCTCGTCGACCTTGATCGTCAGCGTTCCGGCGCGGACGTCGAGACGGATCACATCGCCGTCGCGCACCTGGGCGAGCGGGCCGCCGACGCAAGCCTCGGGTGTCAGGTGGATCGCCGCCGGCACCTTGCCTGAGGCGCCGGACATGCGCCCGTCGGTAACGAGCGCGACCTTGCGGCCGCGGTCCTGCAGCAGGCTCAGGGTCGGCGTCAGCGCGTGCAGCTCGGGCATGCCGTTGGCGCGCGGGCCCTGGAAGCGAACCACGGCGATGAAGTCGCGGTCGAGCTCGCCACGCTGGAACGCCGCCAACACCTCGTCCTGGTCCGAGAAGCAGATCGCCGGCGCCTCGGTCAGCCACTGCTCGGGCTTGAGCGCCGACGCCTTGATCACCGCGCGGCCGAGGCCGCCGGTCAGGATGCGGATGCCGCCCTCGGTGTCGAACGGATCGTCCGCCGGCCGGAGGATGTCGCGCGCGAGGCTTTCCTTCGCGCCTTCGCGCCAGACCAGCTGGCCGCCGTCGAGGAACGGCTCCTGCTGGTAGAACCTGAGGCCATGGCCCGCGACCGTGGCGACGTCCTCGTGCGCGAGGCCCACATCGAGCAGCTGGCGGGTCACGTAGGCCATGCCGCCGGCGGCGTGGAACGCGTTCACGTCCTCGGCTCCGTTGGGATAGACGCGCGCGATCAACGGCGTCACGGCCGAAAGTTCATGGAAATCCTCCCAGGTCAGCTGGACGCCGACGGCCCTGGCCATCGCCACGAGGTGCAGCGTGTGGTTGGTCGAGCCGCCGGTGGCGAGGAGGCCGGCGACGCCGTTGACGATGCTCTTCTCGTCGGCGACCGCGGCGAACGGGGTGTAGGCGTTCGACTTGGGCCCGATCTCGACCGCGCGCTTCGGCGCGGCGGCGACCAGAGCGTCGCGCAGCGGCGTGTTGGGGTGCACGAACGCCGAGCCCGGCAGGTGCAGACCCATCAGCTCCATCATCATCTGGTTGGAGTTCGCGGTGCCGTAGAAGGTGCAGGTGCCGGGACCGTGGTAGGCCCGCATCTCGGACTCGAGCAGCTCGTCGCGGCCGACCTTGCCCTCGGCGTAGAGCGCGCGGACCCTGGCCTTCTCGGAGTTGGAGGGGCCCGACGTCATCGGCCCGGCCGGCACGAAGATCGTCGGCAGATGGCCGAAGAGCGCCGCGCCGATGAAGAGGCCCGGCACGATCTTGTCGCAGACGCCCAGCAGCAGCGCGCCGTCGAAGGCGTCGTGGGTCAACGCGACCGCCGTCGCCATGGCGATCACGTCGCGCGAGAAGAGGGACAGCTCCATGCCCGGCCGCTGCTGGGTGACGCCGTCGCACATGGCCGGCACGCCGCCGGCGAACTGCGCCGTCGCGCCCACCTCGCGCGCTGCGGCCTTGATGATCGCCGGGAACCGCTCGAGCGGCTGATGCGCCGAGAGCATGTCGTTGTAGGCCGAGACGATAGCGATGTTCGGCGCGGCGGGGTTGCGCACACGCGCCTTGTCGTCATCGGGCGCGGCGGCGAAGGCATGGGCGAAGTTGGCGCACGACAGCTTGGCGCGGCCGGGGCCGGCGGCCTTGGCGGCCTCGATGCGGGCAAGGTAGTCGGCGCGACTGTCGCGGCTGCGCGCCTTGATCCGCTCGGTGATCTCGAGGGTGACGGGATGCATCAGAGGCCTCCTTCAGGCGGCGCCCGGCGACCAGATCACGCGGACGGGGATCTGGTCCTGGCGCAACAGGGCTGCAACCGGCGGCGCGAATGCCGGGTCCGTCTGAACGCGCTCGATCAGCGCCTTCTTCCCCTCGCCGCCAACCAACAGCACGATCAGCTTCGTGGCGAAGAGCGCCCGGCCGGTCAGGCTGATGCGCGGCAGGTACGGCTGCAGGCCCGGCGTGTCCACGCCGACGACGAGGCGCTCGCACGTCGGGTCGAGCAGGGCGGTGACGTTCGGGGTCGACGGGAACAGCGAGGCGATGTGGCCGTCGTCGCCCATGCCGAGCAGCGTGGCGTCGAACGGCGCGAGCGCGCGGATCGCCGGCTCGGCCGCGGCGGCGTCCTCGGCGGGCGTGGCGCCGTCGCCCTTCAGCGGCACGAACGTCGCGCCGGCGGCTCGGCCGGTCAGCAGCCGCTCGCGCACCAGCCGCTCGTTGCTCTCCTCGGCGCTGGGCGCCACGAACCGGTCGTCGCTGAGGGTGACGGTGATCCGCGACCAGTCGAGATCGGTCTGCGCCAGGCGGTCGTAGACCGGGCCAGGCCCCCGCCCGCCGGTCACCGTCAGCCGCCGCGGGCCGGGCGGACGAAGCTGGGCGATCAAAGCCTCCGCAGCGGCGTCGGCTGCGGCTTCGGCGGTGGGGAAGGTCTCGAGCTTCACACTCTGACATCTCCCCTCCGTCGCGCCTGTCCCAGACCTCGTCTGGGGCCCTGGCTTGCGACACCTCCCCTCACTCGGCGTGGGGAGGAGCGATCGCTCTGCCCCCCGCTCGCGGGGGGAAGTGTCGCTGGCGAGCCCCCGGACTTGATCCGGGGGTGAAGCGCGACGATGGGGGGCCGAAGGCTACTCATCCAGCCACGCCCGCCCCGAGCGTTCCAGCAGGGCGAAGGCGCCGGCGGGCCCCCAGCTGCCGGCGGCGTAGGGCTTGGCGGCGATGGCGAGGTCGCTCCAGGTGTCGGAGACGCCGTCGATCCAGGCCCACGCCAGCTCCACCTCGTCGCGGCGGACAAATAGCGAGGGATTGTCCGCCAGCACGTCGAGCAGCAGGCGTTCGTAAGCGATCCGGCGGCGCCCGCCGGAGTCGAGGTTGAGGCTGAGCGGCAGCGCCTGCAGGCGGTTGCCGGCGAGTCCCGGCCTCCGGTTCATCAGCAGGAGCGAGATGTCCTCGTCCGGCTGCAGGTCGATCACGAGGCGGTTGGCGATCACGTCCTCCTCGGCGCGCTCCCCGAAGATCAGGTGCGGCAGCGCCTTGAATTGGATCACGATCTGGGTGCGGCGCTCGGGCAGACGCTTGCCGGTGCGCAGGTAGAACGGCACCCCCGCCCAGCGCCAGTTCTCGATGTCGGCGCGCAGGGCGACGAAGGTCTCGGTGCCGGTCTCGCCACCGCGTTCCTCGACGTAGGAGGGAACCTGTTCGCCGTCGACGACGCCGCCCCGGTACTGGCCGCGCACGCTGAGCTGCTGCGCCGACGCGCGGCTGAACGGCTTCAGCGACTTCAGCACCTTGACCTTCTCGTCGCGGATCGAGTCCGGACCGGCGTCGGGTGGCGGCTCCATCGCCACCAGGCAGAGCAGCTGCATCATATGGTTCTGCACCATGTCGCGCAGCGCGCCGTAGTCGTCGTAGTAGCGCCAGCGATCGCCGACGCCGTCGGTCTCGGCCACGGTGATCTGCACGTGGTCGATCGCGAGGTTGTTCCAGAGCGGTTCGAACAGGGTGTTGGCGAAGCGCAGCGCCACCAGGTTCTGCACCGTCTCCTTGCCGAGGTAGTGGTCGATGCGGAACACGCGCCGCTCCTCGAACACCGACGCCACCTCGGCGTTGATCGCCTTCGAGCTTGCGAGGTCGTGGCCGAGCGGTTTCTCGAGCACGATCCGGCAGTCGCCGCAGGCGAGGCCGCTCTCGTCGAGCGCCTTGCAGACCGCGCCGTAGAGGCTGGGTGAGAGCGCCAGGAAAAAGATCGTCGAGGCCGAACCGATGCGCTCGGCGAGCGGCTTCATGCCCGCGCCGGTGGTGACGTCGGCCCTGCAGTAGTCGAGCCGCTCCTTGAACCGCGCCCAGACGCTCTCGTCGAGGCCCTCGGGCCGCTTCTTCAGAACGTCGTGGACGTGCTTGGCGTAGCTCGCCTGGTCGAGGTCAGAGCGGGCCGAGCCGACGATCCTGAGCTCCTTCGGCAAGAGGCGGTCGGCTTCGAGGAAGTAGAGCGAGGGCAGCAGCATGCGCGCCGCCAGGTCGCCGGTGGCGCCGAAGATCACCAGCCGTTCGATTGCGCGGGTTTCAGCCATAGGGGGCAGATGGCGCAGCGAACCGCGTTCGTCCAGCGTAGCCGCTGCGGGTTCTGCGCTAATCGTCGATCGCGGCGTGGACGAGCGTCCGTGGCGCCGCCGGCTTCGGCGCCAGCGCGCGCCGCTCCGCCCGGGCCGGATCAGGCCGCTCCGGCCTCCACACTCTCCGGCTCGCTCGCGCCCGAGGTCGCGGTCACGATCGCCGCGATCAGCTTCGCGGGATTCACCGGCTTGGCCTCGACCGCATCGAAGCCATGCGCGAGCAGGTCGGCCTCGACGCCGGCCATCGCGTCGGCCGTCAAGGCGATCACCGGCGTCGCCGGCCGGCCGGTCTCGCCGGCGCGGATGCGGACCAGGGCCTCGACGCCGTCCATGCCGGGCATGTGCACGTCCATCAGCACCAGGTCGATCCAGCTGCGGCGGAGCTCGTCGAGCGCCTCGGCGCCGTCGCCCGCCGTCAGCACCTCGACGCCGACCGCTTCCAGGACAGTGCGCGCGACCGCCAGGTTGATGGCGTTGTCGTCCGCCACGAGCACCCGCAGGCTGCCAACGTCGGTTTCAGGCGCCGGCCCGTCGCTTGCCGCGGTCGCCGGCGATGCGAGCGGCAGCTCGACGCGCACGCGGAAGGTCGCGCCGCGGCCAGGCTCGCTCTCGACCCAGATTTCCCCGCCCATCGTCCGCACCAGCTGGCGGCAGATGGCGAGGCCGAGTCCGGTCCCGCCGAACTTGCGGGTGGTCGAGCTGTCGGCCTGGCTGAACGGCTGGAACAGCTTGGCCTGCTGGGCCCGGTCGATGCCCGGCCCGGTGTCCGCCACGCCGATCTCAACCACGGCGCCCCGCGGAGTCGAACTGGGGCTGCGGATCCAGAGCCGCACTTCGCCTTCGGCCGTGAACTTCAGCGCGTTCGAGACGAGGTTGACCATCACCTGGCGCAGACGGGTGGGATCGCCCGTCACCCAGCGCGGCGCCGTGGCGTCGAAGCGATAGCTGAAGCCCACGCCCTTGGAGGCGGCGGTCTCTCGCCAAAGGTCGTGCGTGCGCTGGCCGAGCTCGGAGAGGTCGAAGGAGATCGACTCGAGCTCCAGCTTGCCCGCCTCGATCTTGGAGATGTCGAGCAGGTCGTTGAGGATCGACATCAGGCCCTCGCCGGACCGCAGCAGCATGTCGACATAGCCGGCCTGGCGCTGGTCGAGGTCGGTCTGGCCGAGCGCGTGCGCCATGCCCAGCACGCCGTTCATCGGCGTACGAAGCTCGTGGCTCATCATCGCCAGGAACGCGCTCTTGGCCTGGCTGGCCGCCACCGCGAGCTCGGTCTGCTCCTCGAGTGCGGCGTGCTTGGCCAGCAGCGCCTCGCGCGCCCGGCGCAGCGCCACCCCGTTCTCGATGTTGGTCTTGGCGGTGATCCCCAGGTAGACCGGGACCAGCAGGAAAGCGACGGCCACGGTCACGAGCTTGGCGCCGGTGAAGTGGCCGTCCAGGATCGGCAGGAATACGAGCGCGAGCAGCGGCGCGATCGCGCAGGCGACCATCGTCAGGATCGACTGGAACGAGTAGTTCACGGCGGTCATCGCGAAGCTGCTGAGCTGCGCGACAGCGACGATCTGCAGTGCGCGGTCGCCGGTTCGCCAGTAGAGCGCCGACCCGACGGACCAGGAGGTGGTCAGGCCGAGGATCGCCGCCAGGCGCAGGAAGCGGCGCCAGTTCGTCGGCTGGCCCGACTTGGGATAGGCGAAGTAGAGGCCCGTCTCGATTGCCAGCGTACACGCGAGCCAGACGCTGGCGGTGACGAGGCCGAGGTTGAGCGCCATGACGCCGGCCAGCACGACGGTCATCGCGATCCGAGACATCGTCGTGCGCCGCGAGTCCTCCGCCGACTCGTCGTAGCCGTCATCGAACGTCAGGTGTCGCCACAGCGGCACGTCTGGCAGCCCCCACCACCTCGTTCCGCGCATCTTAGAGAACGAGGCGCAGACGTTCGGTTAACGCCCCGCGGCGCTGGCGCGCCGGGCCTTTCGAACGGAAGGTACTAAATATTTCAAACAAGCGTTTGCGGCGGTTGCGCCTGCCGTAGCGGCGCCCGATAATGCCGCCATCAGCCAGCAAGCACACGAATTTCCGCCGACCGCAGCGGGACTTAAGGAGACACAGATGGCCTGGGATTTTGAGACCGATCCGGAATTTCAAAAGAAACTCGATTGGATCGAGGAGTTCATGGAGGAGAAGGTCGAGCCGCTCTCGAACGTCGGCCGGGCCATGATGGTCCCTGGCGCGCGCGAGAAGTTCATCAAGCCGCTCCAGGAGGAAGTTAAGAGTCAGGGCCTGTGGGCCTGCCACCTCGGTCCCGAGCTCGGCGGCCAGGGCTACGGGCAGCTGAAGCTGGCGCTGATGAACGAGAAGCTGGGCCGCAACGGCCTTGCGCCCTCGATATTCGGCTGCCAGGCGCCCGACACCGGCAACGCCGAGATCATCGCTCACTACGGCACGCCCGAGCAGAAGGATAAGTGGCTCTGGCCGCTGCTGAACGGCGAGATCCGCTCCGCTTTCTCGATGAGCGAGCCGGCCGGCGGCTCCGACCCCACCACCTTCAAGACCCGCGCCGAGGAGAAGAACGGCAAGTGGGTGATCAACGGCGAGAAGTACTTCTCGTCCGGCGCCTACGGCTCGTCGGTGCTGGTGGTCTACGCGGTCACGGATCCGGACCACAAGGACATCCACCAGCGCACCTCGATCTTCCTGGTCCCGACCAAGACGCCGGGCGTCGAGATCCTGCGCGGCATCGGCGTCGGCGCCGGCGAGGGCGGCGGCCACGCCTACATCCGCTACAACAACGTCGAGGTCGGGCCCGAGGCGCTGCTGGGGCCGCGCGGCGGCGCCTTCCTGGTGGCGCAGACGCGGCTCTCCGGCGGGCGCGTGCACCACGCGATGCGCACCGTCGGCGCCTGCCAGCGCGCGTTCGACCTGATGTGCCGGCGGGCGGTCTCTCGTCAGACCCGCGACGGGCGCCTCGCCGACATGGCGGTCGTGCAGGAGCAGATCTGCGACAGCTGGATCGCGCTGCAGTCGTTCCGGCTGCTCGTTCTGCGCCCCGCATGGCTGATCGACAAGCACAAGGACTACAACCTCGTGCGCCAGGACAGCGCGGCGATCCAGGTGGCGATGCCCAAGGTCTATCACGACATCGCGGCCACCGCGGCCCACCTGCACGGCGCTATGGGCGTCTCCAACGAGATGCCTTTCATGGGCATGCTGACTTCCGCGATGGTGATGGGCATCGCGGACGGCCCGACCGAGGTGCACAAGGTCACCGTCGCCAAGCAGGTGCTGAAGGACTATCGGCCCGATCAGGACCTGTTCCCGAGCTATCACCTGCCCAAGCTGCGCGAGGCGGCGATGGACAAGTACGGCTCGGTGATCGAGGAGCTGAAGGCCGAAGCCTCGAAGATGCGTACGTCCGAGCCCGCCTAAGGGCTTTCAACCCAAGCCCCGGACCGCTAGTCGTGACAGCTGAGCGCTGATCAGGCTGGCGGTCCGGAGGCTCCTTCACCCATGGCATCTGCGTCCGACCGACCGTTCATCGTCGGCCTCGGCGGCACGGTCCGCTCCCCTTCGTCCAGCGAGCGGGTGTTGACGGCGGCCCTGGCCGCGGCCGAGGCGGCGGGCGCGCGCACGCAGATTTTCGGCGGCGAGATCCTCTCGAAGCTGCCGATCTACAATCCCGCCGATCCTGGCGAGCCGCCGGAGCGGTTGGCGCTGGTGGAGGCGGTGCGCAGCGCCGACGGGATCATCGTCGCTACGCCCGGCTATCACGGCTCGCTCTCGGGCCTGATCAAGAATGCGCTCGACAGCCTCGAGCCGCTGAGCAGCGACGCCCGGCCCTACCTCGACGGGCGCGCGGTAGGTTGCATTGTCGTCGCCGACGGCTGGCAGGCATGCGGCTCGGCGCTGGCGCACCTGCGCTCGATCGTCCACGCGCTGCGCGGCTGGCCGACCCCGCTCGGCGCCACGATCAACAGCGCGCTGAAGCCGTTCGACGAGGCCGGCGCGCTCAAGGACCCCCGCGACGCCTTCCAGGTGGAGACCGTGGCCCGCCAGGTGGTCGACTTCGCGAGGGCGTGGGCGAAGTAGCTACTCTCCGGCTCTCTCCAGCGCCTCGCGCCACGCCGCGCGGGCCGCCGCGCGCTGCGGCTGGGCCGGCGCCTGTCCGGTCTCGGCGATCTGGCGACCGAGAGCGACCACTTTGGGTATCTCTTCGTCCGTCAGCGGCTGCAACCATTCCTTGCGCTTGAACGCCGCCTCCACATAGGGCGCGAGCTCGGCGTTCTTCTTCTCGATCCGCGCGGCTTCGCGGGCCTTGAACTCGGGCATCACCTCGGTGGCGAACAAGGTCAGCGCCTCGCAGATGTGCTCATGCTGGTTGCGTCCCGCCTGCTGGATGAACGCCACCTGGTCGACGCCGCAGGCCTCGAACTTGCGGATGTGCTCGCGGACCTGGTCGGGATTGCCGATTCCGCCTTCGGCCGCGCCAGCGACGCCGCCGGCGCCCGGCGCGCCCGACGCCATCGCGCTCTGCGCCTTCTGGAACAGGTCCCAGATGCTGGTGCGGCCCGGGACCTGCTCGCCGAAGCCGTAGTGCCAGCCGAGCGCGAACTGGAAGAAGCGGAAGCCTTCCTGGAAGCGCTGGCGCGCGACCTCGGGTTCGGCATGGATGCCGAACGAGGAGACCATGCAGATGTTGGGGTTCACCGCGTGCCCGATCGGCACGCACTCCTCCTTGAAGATCCGGTAGTAGTCTTCGACCCACTGGGTCGCCTCGGCCGGGTCGACGAAGGCGAAAGTGAGCGCGCCGATGCCGAGCTTGGCGGCGAGCTTGATCGTCTCGCGGTTCGAGCAGGCGACCCAGAGCGGCGGGTGCGGCTTCTGCACCGGCTTTGGCACCAGATTGCGCGCCGGCATGGAGAAGTATTGCCCTTTGAAGCCCGGATAGGGGTCCATCGCGAGGATATTGGCGCACTGCTCGACGGCTTCGCGCCAGGCGGGACGCTTGTCGGCCACCGGCACGCCGTAGCCGCCGAGCTCGGCCCAGGCGCTCGACTCGCCAGTGCCGAACTCCACCCGGCCGTTCGAGACGAGATCGAGCGTGGCGATCCGCTCGGCGACGCGGGCAGGGTGGTTGTAGCCCGGCGGCATCAGCACGATGCCGTGGCCGAGTCGGATCTGCTTCGTGCGTTGCGAGCACGCGGCCAGGAACACTTCCGGGGCCGACGAGTGGGAATATTCCTCGAGGAAATGGTGCTCGACCTCCCAGACGTTGTCGAAGCCGAGCTTGTCGGCCAACTCGACCTGGTCGAGCGCGTCTTGAAACAGCTTGAGCTCCAGCCCGTCGGTCCAGGGACGCGGCAGCTGATGCTCGTAGAAAATGCCAAATCGCATGACCTGAAAATCCTCCGCGGTAGTGCGAAGAACGCTAGTCGACCGCTAGAGGCGAGGCAAACCCGGTGTTCGAAATTCGGCGACCTACCGAGAGGTCAGGCCGGTGAAGAACGGACGGGCGTAGAACTCGACGGCGAGCTTGGGCTCGACGCCGCGCAGCAGAACCGGCAGGTCGGCGGCGGCGTTGAGCGTGGCGTTCAGCATCTGCGAGGCGATGAAAGGATCGATCGGGCGGATCGAACCTTCGGCCACGCCATCGGAGATCATGGCCGCGAACCGGTCGGAGAGCCTGCCGGACTGCTCGATCATCTCGTCGCGGATCTTCTCCGGCAGCGCAGCCAGCGCCGAGGTGCGCAGAAGCGGCCCCGCGTCGGAGAACTGGAACTCGACCAGCGCCGCGGCGGCCGACGTCAGCCGCCGCCACTCGTTCCCCGGCAGCGCGCGGGCGGCCAGCTGCGCGCGCCGCACGGCGTCGAACGAGCGCTCGAAGCAGGCGGTCACCACGTCGTCCTTGGCGCTGTGGTGATGGTAGAACGAGCCCTTGGTGACGTTGAGCGAGGCGCTGATCAGCTCGACCGATGCGCCATGATAGCCGCGGTGGTTGATCAGCCGCGTGCCGGCGCGCAGGAACGCATCGGCGGGCGAGGCGGCGGCCGGCGCGGCGATCGAGAGCGGGGCCGGGGCCCACACCGCGCCGGGCGGCGCAAGGCCCCCAACCAGTATGTCGTGCATCCGATCGCAGACCCGCGGATAGTCGTGCTCGTCGTAGCGGGGCAGCCAAGTCTCGAGCCAGTGGATCTGCTCGAGCAGGATTTGCGTGCGCGCGGTGGCCGGACCGCGACCCAGGGCCTCGCCGCCGGGCGCGGCGAACAGGCGCCGCACGCTGCGGAAGAGATCAGCGTACGCATGCGCCGTCGCCCCTTGCGTCTCTGACGAAAGCGCGCGGATGTCGCTGAACACCGGGATCGCCGGCTCCTGTCCGGCGGCGATCCGCGCGCGCAGGTCGATGTAGAGCTCCAGCAGCCGGCGCACACGCGCCGAGGCGGTCTCCTCTCGGCGCGCCTCGTGCGCCAGCGCCAACAGGCGGCGGATGCCGGACTGGAAGCAGGCCGCCGCCAGCTCGTCCTTCTTCTTGAAGTAGTAGGTGACGCTGGTGGTGATCAGGCCGACGCGCTCGGCGACGAGCGCGAGGGTCATGCCGCGCACGCCGCGACAATTCAAGATCTCGGTCGCCGCGGCGATGATGTCGTCGCGCTTGCGACTGAACCGCTGCGTGACGTTGGGCGCGAACGAACCGTCGTGCATGGAGCCTCAAGTTTTCGGCGTCGCCGCCGGGGAGATCGGCGAAGCTGATCTAGAGAAATGCCCCGAAAACGAAAACGATGAAATCCGCCTGCCGGGTGCTCAGGTGGCCAGGATTTCGCCGCGGGGGCCATCCGGCTTGGCCGACTCGGCCGTCGGCGCGCCCTGGTCGCCGTCGGGCGCCTCGCCGATGGGCACGTGGTGCAGCATCCGCACCTTCCGCCAGCCGCCATAACGGAAGTAGAGCGCGGTGAGCGCGCTCGAGGTCAGCGTGCCGAGCGGGAAGCTCCACCAGATCGCCTCCTTCCCGAAGTGCGGGATCATGAAGTAGGCGAACGGGATCCGGATCCCGAACATCGCGACAACCAGGATGATCAGCGGCGGCCAGACCGCGCCCGTCGAGCGCACGATCCCGCCGAGCGCGAACGTTGCGTTGAAGATCACGAACGCCCAGAGCACCGTCCGGTCGATCGTCAGCGCTTCGGGGATGGCGGGAGAGCCGACCGGCAGGAAGATGTAGAGCGGCAGCGGTCCCAGCAGGTAGATGACCGCCGCGACGGAGCCGGTGACGGCGAGGCTGAGGCCCAGGCCGATCAGGGCGATGCGGTCGACCCTGGCCCACTGGCCCGCGCCGACGTTCTGGCCGGCCATCGATGACACCGACATGCCGACCGCCATTCCCGGCATCTGGATGTAGTTCCACACCTGCAGCGCGCCGACGTAGGCCGCCGATGTGAGCGCGCCGAAAGCGTTGACGAACCGCAGCATGGTCATGCCCGCGGCGGACATGATGAACATCTGCAGGCTCATGGGGATGCCACGGAAGATGAGTGGCCGCAGGATCTCGGCGCTCGGTATCAGGTAGCGCAGCTCGCGTCCCTTGAGCATCAGCACGCTGTGGCGGCGGTAGAGCACGACCAGCAGCAGCACCAGCGAGACGCCCTGGCCGATCAGGGTCGAGGTGGCCGAGCCGGCCACGCCCAGGCGCGGGAACGGCCCAATGCCGGCGATCAACAGCGGGTTCAGGATCACGTCGAGCACGACGGCGAGCGCCATGAAGTAGAACGGGGTGCGGGAATCGCCCGCGCCGCGCTGGGCCATCTGCAGGAACTGGAAGAAGTACATGAACGGCATCGCGGCGAAGACGACGCGCAGGTAGATGATCGCCTCCGCCTCGGCCGCGGGCGGGGTGTGCATGATCCCCTTCAGGATCAGCGGCGCGAAGATGCCGCCGGTCAGAGAGATCGCCATCGAGACCACGACGAAGAAGCAGATCGCCGTGCCCATGATCCGCTTGACCATGGTCAGGTCGCCGGCGCCGACCTGCTGGGCGATCAGGATGTTGGCCGCCATGGTCGCGCCCATGATGGCGCTCTGCATCAGGAACATCACGCTGTTGGCGTTGCCGATGGCGGTGATGTCGGTGGTGCCCAGGATGTGGGCGACCCAGAACTGGTTGGCCGTGGCGTTCAGCGACTGCAGCACGTTGCCGCCCAGCAGCGGCAGCGAGAAGAGGATCAGCGTCCTGGTGATTGGCCCTTCGAGCAGCTCAGGGTTGGGCCGGCCGTGAAAGCCGCCATGCGGTCCGCCGCCCATGCCGGGGCGCATGCCGGGCCGCATGGGCGGCCCGCCGGCGCGCGCAGCGCCGCCGTGGGCCGGTCCGGAGCCGGTCCGTGGAAGTGCGGCCTCGCCGTCCATCGTCTAGGCGATCGGGCCGAGGACCGAGCCCGCGACCTCCGCCGTCAAATGACGCGCCATCCGCTCAAACCGATGATTCGAAATCACGCCCATCAACATATGGTACGGCGATAGAGCATCGACAGGCCGATGGAAAGCCGGCGCGGGCGCGCAGGGGCGTCGAGCTCGCCTGGCGATCGCCGCGACACCCCCTGCGATTGTCTCAGACCGCGGGGGAAACCGGGGCCGGCTCGTTGGCCGGGCCGGCGGCGGGCAGGATGGTGGGCGGCTCGGTGACGCTGGACGCAAGCCTGAGCGCCTCGAGGTTCGCTTCGTGGGCGCCCCGGTCGATGCGGTAGAACACCAGGACCCCGGTGGCGACGAGATTGAGCACCATTCCGACCGGTAGCGACAGCAGCACGAGGTGACGCATGACTTCGGGGTTGATGACGTCGACGGCGCCCGGCGCCGCCCCGACTGGAATGCGCACGGTCTCCAGCAGCAGGTTTCCGACCAGAGCGCCCGCGCCGTTGCTGATCTTGGGCAGGAGGCCGTTCGTGGCGAACAGCAGGCCTTCGGAGCGAACGCCTGTCTTGACCGCCGCGTCCTCGGCGACGTCGGCGATCATCGAGCCGATGATCACGAACCCCATCAGGCCGAGCGCGCCGGCGACGAACCCGTCGACGATCAGGATCAACGGGATCAGCGGCGAGCCGTTCGGCGGCAGCAGTCCGAACAGGCGTAAGGTGACCGGGACGACCCCGACGAAGATCGAGAGGAAGAACACGGTCAGCATCGTGCGCTTCTTGTCGAGCGCGCGGGAAACCCATGGCGCCAGCAGGATGCCGACAACCGCCGCCGGCGCGGTGAACGCGCCGATGTAGCCGGCGACCTGCGGCGTCAGTCCCCAGAAATAGAAGTTCATGAAGGCGGCCAGGCTCGCCGCCATGCCGGCGGCGACGCCCGACACCAGCCCCGACACCATCACCACCAGCAGCGACCTGTTCGAAAGGGTCGCCATGATCTCGCGAGCTGATTGGGCCAGTGTCTGACGCTCGCGCGGCGGCTGGCGGAGGTAGGGGATGTAGCGGTGGGTCGCCATCGCGGAGACCAGGATCGCTACGAACACCACGATCGCCGCCATCAGGCCGAAATCGGCGTAAGCCTTGGGGTCGAGCTGGCCGAGCGGATGCGACCGGTCCTTCCGCAGGTACACGGTCAGGAGAAGGAAGTTCACGACCGCCGCGCCCAGGAGACCGAAGAACCAGCGGTAGCTGATGAGTCCGGTCCGAGCGTGGTAGTCGGGTGCGAGCTCGGGGACGAGCGCGTCGCTCGGAATCTGGTAGAGCCCGCCAGCGAGCCGCACCACGATCAGCATGACGAGCACGTAAGCCGCGAGGGCGTCGGCCCCGAGGTTGGCTGGGTGTCGCCACAGAAAGCAGATCGCCAGCGCGATCGGCAGGGCAGAGGCGTACATGAACGGATGTCGCCGTCCCCACGGCGAGCGGAAGGTGTCGGAGAGACGCCCGATGGCCGGATCGAGCACTGCGTCGATGATCAGCGAGACGAAGATCACGGCCCCGACCACGGCTGGCCTGAGACCGATCACGCGGATCAGGTAGAAGTTGATGATGGTCGTCGACAGCGCGACTGCGCCGACGCCTTGGGCGACGGAGCCCAGCCCGTAGGACACCTTGGTTCCGAGACCGAGGCGAAGCGCCGTCGTCGTTTCGCTCACGCGTCGTCTTCCTTCCTCAACATCGCCGGTCGGAGGAACCGGCGAGGCCCCGTCCTCCTCGCCGGCTCCCCCTCCGGGGAGGCGCGGGGCGCCGTCAGACGCCCGCCGCGCTGTCAGCGGCGATGATCGGCCGCTACCGGAACCGGACCTGCAACTCCACGCCAGCCGTGGCCGGGGGCGTCAGGCCGAACGCCTGGTACGTGCCGACCGCCTGGTTCGACAGCCTGATCCCGCCGACGTTGTCGTAGCCAAGCGAATTGAACACGTTCTTGCCGAAGACGATGATCGTGAAGCGGTCCTGTGCGTCGGTCCAGGTGGCCCGAAGGTCGACCTGGTCGTACGCCGGCGCGAGGCTGTAGGCCCGGTTGAAGATGCTGTCGTAGGTCCGGTCCTTCCAGATGTACGTCACGCTGAACGTCAGCGAGCCGGGCTCGAAACGGAAAGTGTAGTTGCCGTTGAGCGTGATCCGGTTGCGCGGCGACTCCGGCACGGTCTCGCCGTTGACCTTTTGCGCGCCGTTGATGCAGCCGGCGGTCTGGTCGCCGGGCAGCAGCGCGAACGGATCGACGCCGTCGACGAAGCAGTCCGAGGAATCGTGGATGGTCGCGTTCAGGTAGGAATAGTTGAACAGGATCTGGGCGTTGGCGATCGGCTGCCAGATCGTCTCCAGCTCGACGCCGTACGAGATGACCTGCTTCATGTTGAAGAACTGGGTCGTCGCCGGGCCGGTGGCCGGTTGCACCGACAGCGGAATCTGCATGTTGGCGTAGTCGTAGTAGAACACCGCGATGTTGGTCTGCAGGGTGCGGTCGAACCACTGGTTCTTGGCCCCCGCCTCGAACGCGTCGATGTACTCGGGTTGCGTCGCGGGCGACGTCGTGATCGTGCCGGTGTTGAACCCGCCGGCCTTATAGCCGCGGCTGTACTTCAGGTAGTAGAGCGAGGCGTCGTCCGGCGTCCATTCGGCGCCGGCGGTCCCGGTGACCGCCGACCAGTGATCGCTGAGGGCCCGCGACCACAGGCCGTTCGCGACGTTCACCGATCCGATCGACTTGACCCCTGGCGCCAGCGGACCGGTGGCGCACGCGGTGGGATGCGCGGGCGAGTTCGCCGTCCCTGTCGGGCAGACCAGGAAGCTGGTCACGTCGACCGACGGCATCGTGGAGCCATAGATCTGAATCGGCCCCAGTCCCGCGGCCGGGAAGCCGAAGAAGGCCGGCAGGCCCCAGGTGATCTGGCGAGTGCTCTCGACTCCCCCTTCCCAGTCCCATGAATAGCGCACCCCGCCGGTCAGCTTGACCTGGTCGGTGACCTTCCAGTCCGCCTGGCCGAAGCCGGCGAGCGAGTCGGCGGCCATCTGCTGGTTGGCGTGGTAGTAGTCGGCGGTCGGGTTCGGCGCGACCGGCACCCTCAGGCCGACGAAGAGCGGTGCGAGCGAGACCGGGCTCAGCAGCTGGGTCTGTTGCGGATCGTAGAAGTCGACCGGCTGCGTGAACTGCTCGTGGTATTGGTAGAAGCCGACGATCCACTGGAACGGCGCATTGCCGGTCGAGGTCAGGTTGATCTCGTTGCTCCAATACTGCTTGTCCTCGACGTATTGGAACGGCGCGCTCGGGTAGATCACCGCCGCAGGGCATTGGCCACTGCAGGGGTTGGTGAACGACCCGCCAGGGCCGAAGCCCGGGACGGTCGGGTAAGTGTAGGAAACGACCGGCGTGCCGTCGAAGTCGGTGGTCAGGTGGTAGTGATACTGGGTATAGCCGCCGATGTACTTCAGGTCGGCGTTCCACGGCGTGTGCCACACGATCTGGCCGCTGAAATTGTAGTCCTCGGTGAGGTTGGCCTGCTCGGTCGTATTGGTGTTGAACGCCCGCGGATCGGTGATGCCTGGGTTCTGGGTGACCGATCCGACCTGGGTGAACGAGCCGCCGACGCCGAAGCCGGTCGGACTGCCAACACAGGGCGTAATCTGCGAAACGGTGAAACAGGGATTGTAGACAAAGCCCGCGCCCGGCCCGAGCGTTCCGATCGGGAAGGTTGCGGTGTCGAACGGCGCGTTGTTGCTCCCTGACCGGTAGCTGCTCGAGTAGCCGAAGGTGTCGAGCTTGCCCCAGAGGTCGACCGGGCCGAGGCTCGCCTCGAGCTGGCCTTCGACGTAGTAGGCCGAGCCGCGCCCGCCCTCGTCCGCGAGGCCGGAGGCGTTCCGGTAGAAGCCCTGATTCTGGTTGTCGTCGAACGCCGCGACGCGGAACTTCACATTCTCCGCGACCGGCCCGGAGACGGCGGCTTCGAGGTTGACCGTGTCGTAGCTGCCGACGCTGGCGCGACCCTCGGCATAGAACTCGCTCGTCGGCCGCCGCGAGATCGCATTGATCGTCCCGCCGATCGAGTTGCGGCCGTAGAGCGTGCCTTGCGGCCCTCGCAGGATCTCGGTGCGGTCGATGAACAGCGAGTCGCCGGCGGCGGCGACCACGCTCGAATTGTAGACCCCATCGTTGTAGGTCGCGACGCCCGGCTGGCTGGAGAGGTTGTTGGTCTGGCGTCCGACGCCGCGGATGAAGGCGCGGTCGAGCGAGGTCGAGTAGCTGAACCCGGGCGTGAAGTTCGTCATATCCTGGATCGACTCGATCCCGATGAGGTCACGCTGCTTGGAGGTGTAGGCCGAGACGGCGACCGGCACCCGCTCGATGTTCTCCTCGCGCTTTTGCGCCGTGACCGTGATCTCGCTGACCGCCGAGGCGCTGGTCGAGGCGGCCTCGGCCGTCGCGGTGGCGGCGTGAGCCGCGCCGCCGCCCAAGCCGAGCGCGCCGATGGCGCAGGTCGTCATCCAAGCATGCTTGCTCATGTGCCCTCCCCGGGCGCGGCCTTGGCCGGCGCCTCCCCGAGCCACTCGTTTAGCGTCCCTTCGGCTCGTTAGAAGGAATGGTATGGCGCTGGAAGCAGGTGCGTCAACAGCTTAGGCGCCGACCAGAACCAGGGGGGCGGTCATGCTCGGGATCGGACGCCGAGACCGGCGCCGTGGGGCGCGAGACGGCCGCCTCAGGCGGGCCGGGTGATGATGTCTGGCTCGAGGTGCGGGTTGAGCTCAGGATCGGCTTCCTCGGCCAGCGTGGCCGACTCCGCGATGCGCTCGAGGTTGTCCTCGTGCTGCTTGCGGTCGATCCGGTAGATCAACAGCACGCTGGTGGAGCAGAGATAGAGCACGGTGACCAGCGGCAAATAGATCGTTGCGAGGTGGGTCAGCACCGTCGCCGGCACGTGGCCCGGCGCGGCGCCCTTGGGATAATGGACGTAGGTCAGCAGAATGCCGGGCAGGGCGCCGGCGAAGCTGGTCGTGATCTTGCGCAGCAGCGAGTCAGCGGCGAAGAGCACCCCCTCGGACCTGCGGCCGGTCTTGACCTGCACCGCCTCCACCACGTCGGCGAGCATCGAGGTCACGATGATGAAGCCCATGGTGCTCAGAAGGCCGGTCGCGATCGAGTCGAGGATCAGAATGCGCAGGACCCAGGGCGAGCTGTTGGGCGGCATGACCCCCAGCAGCCGCAGGCCGATCGGCACCGTGGTCGAGAAGATCGCGATGAAGAACACGATCAGGCAGCCGCGCTTCTTGCCCATGGCGCGCGCCCAGGCGGGGGCGACGGTCACGCCGATCAGCCCGCCCGGTATCGTCCACAGACCGAGCTGCAGGAGCGCTTGCGAGGGCAGCCCCCAGAAGTCCGTGAGGAAGTAGAGCAGCAGCCCTTGCGTGATCCCGACGGCGATGCCGAAGACAAATCCGCTCATCGCCAGGGCGAGGAAATTGCGGTCGCCGGCCGCCGCCGCGAACTCGCGCAGCATGTCGGCGACGCCGGGCCTTCGACGCGGCGGCTGGTGCATGTAAGGGACGAAGCGCTGCGTCGCGAGCGCCGACAGCACCGTGACGGCGATGGATATCATTCCAACCGTCACCGCGTAGGGCGCATAGCCCGCGAGGTTCATCTGCCCGAACGGCTGCGCCCTGGTGCCCTTCAGGAACACGCCGTAGGCCAGGATCGTCGCGAGTGCGCGTCCGACGACCGCGAGGAACACGTAGCGCCAGCTGCCGAGACTGGTCCGCTCGTCGTAGTCGCGCGACAGCTCCGGCAGCAGCGAGGCCATCGGAATCTCGACCAGGCTTTCGAGCAGCCGCGCGCCGACCAACGTGGCCAGCAGGTAGACGAACAGGTTCTCGTCGGACCACCCGAGCGGGGGCATGAAGATGAGGGCGAAGCAGACCGCTGCCGGCAGCACGGCGGCGTAGATGAACGGATGCCGGCGCCCGAGCCGCGTGTGCGAGCCGTCGGAGATCTGCCCGACGACCGGATCCCAGAACGCATCGATCAGCAGGGAGACGAAGATCGCGAAGCTGACCGCCTTGGCGTCGACTCCGAGCACCCGATTGTAGAAGAAGAGCACGGCCCCGATCAGCGAGCCCCTTGTCGCCGTGCCGAGCGAACTCAAACCGTAGAGCGCCTTCGTCGGCCAGCCGAGGTTCGGTCGGGCGGCGTCGCTCGCCATCTGCGCTACTCCCTAAGCGTGTTCTCGTTGTTGCTTCAGAGCATCCTACGAAGTTCCCCGGGGGCGCTAGCGGATTCTAAGCAGCGGCGCCCATTGGGAGCCAGTTCGGGCCATAGAAAAAAGGGCGCGTCCCAACCGAGACGCGCCCCTCGTAAGCTGACGTTGACTGGCGCTCTAGAAGAACTTGTAGCGCAGCTCCAGCCCGTAGGTCCGCGGCGGGGCCAGATTGTAGAGGTTGTTCTCGAACAGACCCGCCGCGGCGGTCGTGTGGCTCGTCGCATTGCCCACGAGGCCGACGCCGCCCGCGCCGACAGCATATTGCTGCGTGTCGAACGCGTTCCTCACGAAGGCGATCACTTCGTACTTGTCGTTCATGCCCTTCCACGTGGCGCGGAAGTCGACATCGTCCCAATGCGGGGCGTTGTCGTAGGCGCGGTCGAACACCGTTCCGTTCTGCACATCCCGCCAGACGTAGGAGGCCGACAGGGTCAGCGCGCCCGGATCCCAGTGGAAGGTGTAGGCGAAGTCGATCGCGAACTTGTTTCGCGGCGCGTCGGGCAGCGGATTGCCCTTCACGCTCTGGTCGCGCGCCGCCAACGGATTCTGGCCCGGGAAGGGCTGTGCGCCCGGTTGCACGGCGTTCGGGTCGTTCGTGTCGATCAGGCAAAGCGAGCCTGCCGCCTGCGTGAACACGCCTCCGGTGACCGTCCCGCTGCACCCGGTGAGGATCGAGGTGTAGTCGTACGAGTAGGTCGCCGTGATGTTGAAGTCCTTGATCGGCGTCCAGTAGACCTCGAGCTCGACGCCGGTGGATTCCGACTTCGGCACGTTGATGAACTGCGACTGAGTCACGCCGCCGTTCGTCACCGAGATCGGCAACTGCAGGCCTTCGTAGTCGTAGTAGAACGCCGCGAGGTTCACGAGCAGCGACTTGCCGAAGCTCTGCTTCCAGCCGATCTCGTAGGAGTTCAGGAACTCCGGCCCCACCGCAGGATTCGGCAGCACCTGGCCGGCGTTGAACGACGGCGCCTCGTAGCCGCGGCCGTAGCGCGCGTAGAGGAAGGTGTCCGGCGACGGCGTCCACTCGATGTCGGCGCCGCCGGTCACCGCCGAGGAGGTGATGCCAAGCTGCCGGAACGCGTAGCCGTTGGGCTCGATCACGCCCTTCGCGGTCACGCCCTTGCCGAGCACGTTGCCGTTGCAGGCGCCTGGCGTACCGCTGAGGCAGGTCTGCGAGGCCGTGATGTCCAGCGACGGGGTGTTGACGCCCAGCAGGGACGCGAGGGGCAGGACCACCCCGCCGCCGACCGGGATCTGCGTGCTGAGCAGGCTGCTCCCGAAGAAGATGTAGCGCGCGGACTCCGTGCCCCACTTGTCGTCGTAGGTGTAGCGGAGGTTGCCGGTGATCTTCCAGTTGTCGTTGAACTTGTAAGAGGCCTGCGCATACCCGGCGATGCTCTCCACGTGGAACATGTAGTCCAGGTAGAGGAAGTCACGCTGCGGGTTCGGCGCGGCGAGGTTCGCCCCAACGGGGGCGGCGGCCGGATTGAAGATCGGCTGCGAAAGCTGCGGCTGCAGCGGGTCGTTGACTTCGTAGGGCTGGTTGTAGCGCTGGTAGAAGAAGAAGGCGCCAGCCGTCCACTGCAGCGGCGAGTCGTTCGTCGACTGGATGGTCCAGTCGTTCGACGACCACCAGTCGTCTTCGTTGTAGTTGGCGTTGATCAGCGGATTGATCGTCAGCGGCGTGACGCCCGGGATGGCGAACAGGCTGTACGACAGCACGTTCGTGTCGACGCCGTCGTAGTTCAGGTAGTAGTTATACCCCTGGAACCCGCCGTTGTACTTCACGTCGAACCCATCGAAGTGATAGGTCATGATCCAGTTGAAGTCGTCGTAGTTGTTCAGCGAGACGTTCCTTGGAATCGTCGCCGCGAACGTGTTGTGGTCGATCATCGACGGGTTGTTGCGGACGGCCGGATTGGCGAGCGTCACGCTGGTGACGATAGGGTCGAGCGGGTTCTTGCCGAGGAACGCCGACGGGTTGCCGCCGACGACCGCGGAATAGCCGTAGTTGGGGTTGATGAAGAGGCCGGCGCCGACATACGAGTTGGCGTCCGTCAGGTTGGTCTCGTCCCAGCTGCCAGCCTCGTAGCCGACGCGCGAACCGGCGTCGCCGCGACCGTTCCAGACTTCGAAGAAGGTGCGCGCCCAGACCTCGAACTTGTCGTTCGGTTTCCAGTCGAGCTGGCCTTCGACGTACCACTCGTGGACCACGTTGCCCTCGTCGGGGCCGCCAGCGAGGTTGCGGTAGTAGCCGTAATCCTGGTTCTTATCGAAGCCGGCGAGGCGCAC
Source organism: Caulobacteraceae bacterium (assembly GCA_035541575.1). Classification (GTDB taxonomy): domain Bacteria; phylum Pseudomonadota; class Alphaproteobacteria; order Caulobacterales; family Caulobacteraceae; genus Acaudatibacter. The sequence continues at coordinate 25,745 of DATKMZ010000011.1, forward strand.
GTTGAGGCCGGGCGCGACCTGGCCGGAGACGGCCGCCTCGATCTCGTGCCAGCCGAAGTTGCCCACCTGGCCGCGAACCTCGGCATAGGGGTCCTCGGTCGGGCGGACGGAGATCATGTCGATCGAACCGGCTGCGGCGTTGCGACCGCCGACGTTCTGCGGGCCGCGCTCGATCTGCTCTTGCTGCAGGAACAGGGACGATTTGGCGAGGCCGTAGGGCGAATAGACGTAGAACTCGTCTTCGTAGTTCGACACGCGCTGGTCGTCGGTGACGTTGACCGACTGGCGGCCGACGCCGCGGATGTAGGCGTGGACGTTGCCCGGATCGTAGGTGAAGCCCGGCGCGTAATTGGTCACGTCCTGCACCGAGGCGATGCCGATCACGTCGCGCTGGGCGCCCGTGAACACCGAGACGGCGACCGGAACCTTCTGCAGGCTCTGCTCACGCTTCTCCGCGGTGACCACAATCTCGGTTACGTTCGTCGCGCCCTCGGCGGTGGACGACGCCTCGGCCGTGGCGGCGTAGCTCACGCCAGCCGAAATCCCCAATGCGCCAGCAGCGCACGTCAACAGCAACAAGTGCTTGTACATCTCGCCTCCCTAGAGCCGAGTCCCGCGCCGGCTCCATATGCTCAGCGTGCGCAGCTGGACCCCAGCTCCGCCGCTCGGCGCGGAAACTGCGTGAACGCACCCCCCTCCGTCAACGCCGATCAGGCCTTGCCGACATAACCAATGTTCAGGTGTGGCGCGGGAAAGACAGGCGCCGCTACGGCGCCATTGATTCTTAAGGATTTTAAGTCTGCGTCAGACCGCCGATTCGAGCCCTTCGGCACAATCTATGCGGCTACAGAGTCAGCAAGGTGTCAGTAGAAGTTGACGACCAGACTCACCCGTTCGCCGGCGAACAGCGGCTCGACCCAGTGCACTCGCTCGCCGGCGAATGAGACGATGTCGTTTGCCGCCGGACGAACGCGGGCGGGCCCCGACGAACCGGCGACCTGCACGGCCAGGTCGCCGCCAGAGACGTCGCGAAGCTTCGGGTAGAAGACGTTGGTGCAGATCGGCGGGCCGGGATGGGTCGGGTGCGAATCCATATGCGGCTCCTGCCGCGCCGGTCGCTCGGCGTCACCCACCATGCGCACGGGGAAGAGCTGGAGCTGGGGCGGGCGAGGGAACCAGAACCCGCAGCGGCGCGCCCAGTCGAGCGTCGCGGGGGCGAGGATTGCGCGGATCTCATCGAGCGGGGTCTGTACGGCGAGGGCGCCCGCGCCGACCTGGCCGGTCGCGCCACGACCCAGCAGGCCTAGCGCCTCCGAGGGGCGCCAGCTCGCCGAAAGCCGGCCGAGCGCATCCAGCACGCGCAGCAGCGACGCCGGCGGCAGGAAGTCGCGCCGGCGATAGACGCCCTCGGCCACAGCCTCCGGGGCGTCGTCAGCCGAACGCGCTCGCACGACGCCATAGGGCGCCGGCCCGAACCCCGCGTTCTCAGACGTCACGCGCGCACCTCACCAGCGTTACGACCGCCGCCCCCTGCAAGGCGGAAGTCCCTTCGCTCACGCCCGCTCTCGTCCCTCGAAACCGCGCGTCCAAGCAGCGTTCGGATACGGAAGCTTCCAAGCCGACGCAACGAGTCCGTCGCGTCACCGGGTGGCGAATTCTCGTCTTGCCGCCGGAAGCGGCGCCGGCGTGGCCGCGGGGCTACACCGGCGCGAACGGGTAAGGCGAGATCGACTTGGTGAAGTCGTCGACCATCAGCGTGCGCCCGAGCGGCTCGGCGGCTCGCTGCGGGCAGGCCGGCCGCTCGCAGACCCGGCACGCCGGCCCGATCTCGGTGACCAGCGGCTCGGCGAGGTCGAGCCCCTTCGAGTAGACCAGCCGCGGGGCGTACTTCAGCTCGCACCCGAGGCCGATCGCGAGACCCGCGTCCTCGTCGGCGTACGGGCCGGCGACCCTCGGCGTGGTGCGGGCGAGGGTGAAATAGCGCGCGCCGTCGGGCGTCTCGACCATCTGGGTCACCACCCGGCCGGGCGTGCGGAACGCGTCGTGCACGCGCCACCTCGGGCACGAGCCGCCGAAGCGCGAGAACGGAAACGACGCGCCGGCGAAGCGCTTGGAGATGTTCCCGGCCGAGTCGACCCGCAGCATGAAGAACGGGATGCCGCGCGAGGTCGGCCGCGAGAGCGTCGTCAGCCGATGACAGACCTGCTCGAAGCTGGCCCCGAACTTGGCGCCGATCAGCTCGATGTCGTGGCTCGTCTTCTCGCAGGCGTCGCGGAACGCCTCGTAGGGCATCATGATCGCCGCGGCGAGATAGTTGGCGAGCGAGACCTTCAGCAGCCTGCGGGTCGGTGCGTCGGGCGCCGCAGCGCGGTCGGCCAGCGCCGTCAGCTGCGCGTCGTGCTCGGCGAGCGCGAGCTGGTAGGCGATCGAGAACGCCCGTCCCTGCTCGCCCAGCAGCTCGGACAGCATCAGGCGCCGCCGGTGATGGTCGTACCGGCGCACGGAATCCGGCAGCACGTCGAGCGGCACGACGCGCACCTGGATGCCGTCGCGATCGGCCAGGCGCTGGCGCGCCGCGGCGGCGAAGCCCTGCGGCTCGGCGCGCAGCTCATGCGCCATCGCCTCGCCCGCCTCGTCGAGCTCGGGGAAGAAGTTGCGCTGGCCCTGGATGAAGTCGCGCACCCAGTCGGACGGTGTGAACGCGAGGCCGTCGGCCCCTTCCTCGGCGCGCGGCAACGCTCCGAACTCGGCGAGCCGGCGACGGTCGGCGAAGGCGCGGTAGAGCCGCACGATCGCGTCGGCGACCCCCGGCGCGTTCTCGGCCACCTCGGCCACCTCGGCGCGCGCCACGGCCAGATCGCGGAACAGCGGATCGGCGAACACCTCGGTGAGGTCACGCGCGCCGGCCGCCTCGTGGTCGGACGAGAGACTGCGGATGTCGATGTCGTAGGCTTCGGCGAGCCGCAGCAGGATCTGCGCGGTCACCGGGCGCTGGTTGCGCTCGAGGTGGTTGAGGTAGCTCGGCGAGACGCCGAGGTCCTCGGCCATGCGCGTCTGGGTCAGTCCGAGATCCCGCCGCAGCCGTCGCAGCCGCGGGCCGAGAAACAGCTTGCGTTCGGGGGCCTGGGCCATGGCGCAGCCTTTGTCACAACTTCACCGTTGTGACAATGTCATACTATGACAAACTAGCCTTCTTGTGTCGCCTCAACCGCATTTCCCTGCTTTCCCAAGGGCTCGGCCGCGCCTATCGGTCAAACCCACACAAGCCATCCGGCTCGCGGAGTTACAAGATTATGAGCATCGACAGCCTGATCCCGAACGCGCCGAAGGGCCGTTTCGACGGCATCAAGCGCCCTTACACAGCCGCACAGGTGGAGAAGCTGCGCGGCTCGTTCCCGATCGCCTACACGCTGGCCGAGCGCGGCGCCAACAAGCTCTGGAAGCTGCTGCACGATGAGCCCTACGTGAACACGCTGGGCGCCATGACCGGCAACCAGGCCATGCAGCAGGTGCGCGCCGGCCTGAAGGCGATCTACCTTTCCGGCTGGCAGGTCGCGGCGGACTCGAACACCGCCAGCGCGATGTATCCCGACCAGAGCCTCTACCCGGCCAACGCCGCGCCTGAGCTCTGCCGCCGCATCAACCGCACGCTGCAGCGCGCCGACCAGATCGAGCACTCGGAAGGCGGAGCAAAGCGCGACTGGTTCGCGCCGATCGTCGCCGACGCCGAGGCCGGCTTCGGCGGCCCGCTCAACAGCTTCGAGATCATGAAGGCGTTCATCGAGGCCGGCGCCGCGGGCGTCCACTTCGAGGACCAGCTGGCCTCGGAGAAGAAGTGCGGCCACATGGGCGGCAAGGTGCTGATCCCGACCCAGGCGCACGAGCGCAACCTGATCGCCGCGCGCCTCGCCGCCGACGTGATGGGCGTGCCGACCCTGGTCGTCGCCCGCACCGACGCGGAGTCGGCGAAGCTGATCACCTCCGACGTCGACGAGCGCGACCGCGCGTTCATCGTGCCCGACAGCCGCACGCCGGAAGGGTTCTATCGCCTGAAGGACGGCACGGGCCTCGCCCACTGCATCGCGCGCGGCAAGGCCTTCGCCGACTACGCCGACATGCTCTGGTGGGAGACCTCGCACCCGAACCTCGACGAGGCGCGCGAGTTCGCCGAGGCGATCCAGAAGTCGCACCCCGGCAAGCTGATGGCCTACAACTGCTCGCCGTCGTTCAACTGGGAAGCCAACATCGACAAGGACACCATCGCCAAGTTCCAGCGCGAGCTCGGCGCGATGGGCTACAAGTTCCAGTTCGTGACCCTGGCCGGCTTCCACAGCCTGAACCACGGCATGTTCGAGCTGGCGCGCGGCTACAAGGACCGCGGCATGGCGGCCTATTCCGAGCTGCAGCAGGGCGAATTCGCCGCGGAAGCGCACGGCTATTCGGCGACGCGTCACCAGCGCGAAGTCGGAACCGGCTACTTCGACGAGGTTGCGATGACCATCTCGGGCGGCCAGTCCTCGACCACCGCGCTCGCCGACTCCACCGAGGCGGCCCAGTTCACGAAGGAGGCGGTCGCCGCGGAATAGCTTCGGTGCGTGGTTCGAGACGCGCCTGACGGCGCTCCTCACCATGACGAGGATGGTGAAGTCGCACTGACGTTCGTCATCCTGAGGAGCCCGCACAGCGGGCGTCTCGAAGGACGCACAACGCGCGTCTGGAGCCACGCGCTGTGCTAGGTTGACTTGGTGGGGGCATGCGCCCCCGCCTTTTTTCTTTGTTCGAAGGAGAGGCGCCCCATGGCCGACGACGCCGCAACGCTGACCCGCCCCGCCCAAATCACGCAAGCCATCGAGGGCCGTGCGGCCGAGGTGCTGACCCCGGACGCGCTGGCGTTCCTGGCCGAGCTTCACCGCACGTTCGACGCCCGACGGCTCGAGCTGCTGGCGGCGCGGCAAGCGCGGCAGAAGCGCTTCGACGCCGGCGAGAGCCCCGACTTCCTGGCCGAGACCAGGTCCGTCCGCGACGGCGACTGGAAGGTCGCGCCCATCCCGGCCGACCTGCAGGACCGCCGGGTCGAGATCACCGGCCCGACCGACCGCAAGATGATCATCAACGCGCTGAATTCCGGCGCGAAGGTGTTCATGACCGATTTCGAGGACGCCAACGCGCCGACCTGGGCCAACATGGTCGACGGCCAGGTCAACTTGATCGACCTCTGGGCCGGCAAGCTCAGCTTCGTCGATCCTGGCAGCGGCAAGTCGTACCAGCTGAACGAGAAACGCGCGGTGCTGATCGTGCGCCCGCGCGGCTGGCACCTGCCGGAGCGCCATGTCGTGGTCGACGGGCAGCCGATGTCCGGCTCGCTGGTCGACTTCGGGCTCTATTTCTTCCACAACGCCAAGGCGACGCTGGCGCAGGGCTCGGGCCCTTACTTCTACCTGCCGAAGATGGAGAGCCACCTCGAGGCGCGACTCTGGAACGACGTCTTCGTGCTGGCGCAGGAGCGTCTCGGGCTGCCGAAGGGGACGATCAAGGCCACCGTGCTGATCGAGACCCTGCCGGCCGCCTTCGAGATGGACGAGATCATCTACGAGTTGCGCGACCACATGGCGGGCCTGAACTGCGGCCGCTGGGACTACATCTTCAGCTACATCAAGCGCCTGCGCCGCCACCCGGAGGCCCTGACGCCGGACCGCGCGGTGATGGGCATGGGCTCGGCGTTCCTCGCGGCCTACTCGCTGAAACTGATCCAGACCTGCCATCGCCGCGGCGCGTTCGCGATGGGCGGCATGGCCGCGCAGATCCCGGTCCGCGGCGACCCCGCGGTCAACGAGGCGGCGTTCGCCAAGGTGCGCGCCGACAAGGAGCGCGAAGCCAACAACGGCCACGACGGCACCTGGGTCGCCCACCCCGACCTCGTGCCGGTGGCGATGGAGGTGTTCGACCGCGCCATGCCGACGCCGAACCAGCTGGGCAAGCTGCGCGAGGACGTGACCATCACGCGCGAGCAGATGCTGAAGGTGCACGACGGCGAGCGCACGGAGGCGGGCCTGCGGGAGAACATCCGCGTCGGCGTGCAGTACATCGAGGCCTGGCTGCGCGGCCGCGGCGCGGTGCCGCTCTACAACCTGATGGAAGACGCCGCGACCGCCGAGATCTGCCGCACGCAGATCTGGCAATGGGTGAACCAGCAGGCGAAGCTGAACGACGGTCGCGTCGTGACGCCCGCGCTGTTCAAGGCGACGCTCGACGAGGAGATGGCGGCGCTGAAGCAGAGCCTGGGCGCGGCGTACGAGACCGGCCGCTTCGCCGAGGCGATCAGGATCTTCGCCGACATGAGTCTCTCCTCCGAATGCGAGGAGTTCCTCACGCTGCCGGCCTACGAGGTGCTGGAATAGGCGTGGGCGCAGTCCGTCCTTCGAGACGCCCGCTGTGCGGGCTCCTCAGGATGACGAACGTCAGTGCGACTTCACCATCCTCTCATGGTGAGGAGCGCCGTCAGGCGCGTCTCGAACCACGCAGCTCCGCTACTCCGCCGCGACGGCGGCCGCTTCCTCGGCGACGAAGCCCTTCCAGTTGTTCATGTACTCGATGAACTTGGGGCTCAGGCCCTCGGCTGCGAGGTGGGCGCGCGTGACCGGGATCGCGATCGGGACGAAGTCCGGGTCAGCGGCGAAGCGCTTCGGCCAGTCGTGGTGCAGGATCGCGGCGCGGCCGAGGATCGCGAAATCGGCGCCGGCGTCCGTCAGTCGTCGCACGTCGGCGCCCTTCGTCAGCTTGCCGGCGGCGCCGAGGCGGGTGGCTCCGCGCGGCAGCTCGGCGAACCAGTCGATCAGCGGCCTGGCGGAATAGGCCTCCTCGACCGGCGGCTTGAAGCAGTCCCAGAGCGACATGTCGACGTAGTCGAGGTCGCCCGAGGTCAGCAGCCACCGCGCCAGCTCGAGCTGCTCGGCGAAGACGAGACCGAACCGCTCAGGCGAGATGCGGATGCCGAGCTGGAAGTCGGGACGGGTGCGGGCGCGCACGCCCTTGATGATGTCGAACAGGATCCGCGTGCGGTTCTCCAGCGAGCCGCCGTAGCGGTCGGTGCGCCGGTTGGTGTCGGGACTCACGAACGCGCAGAGGATGTAGCCGTGCGCGCCGTGCAGCTCGACGCCGTCGAACCCGGCCCGTTCGGCCCGGACCGCCGCCTCGATGAAGTCCTCAGTCAGCGCCTCGACCTCGGCGGTGGAGAGCGCCCGCGCGCCGGTCTCGGCGTCCTCGCTAGGCCCGACCGGCTTCTCGCCGATCAGCGCCTCGGGCGAGCGCAGGCCAGCGTGGTGCAGCTGCACCGAACTCACCGCCCCGTAAGCCTTGATCTCGGCCGCAAGCCGCGTGAGGCCCGGCAGGTGGTCGTCGGAGAAGTTCCCGAGCTGGCCAGGAAATCCGTTGCCGATCCGCTGCACGTGCGCCGCGCAGGTCATCACCAGGCCGAAGCCGCCCTTGGCGCGCATCGTCAGCCAGTGGAACTCCTCGTCGGAGAGGCGGCCGTCGGGATGGCTCTGCAGGTTGGTCAGCGGCGCCAGCATCAGGCGGTTGCGCCACGCCGGGCCGCGGACAAGCGTCATCGGCGAGAGAAGGTCGGTCATTCGGGTGCTCAGTTCTCGGTGGTGAAGGTGAGGCCGGCGTTGGCCTCCAGTCGTTTGATCAGCGCCCCGCCCATAGCCGAGGCGGGGGTCCAGCAGCCGCCGGGCGTCGTCTGCCGGGAAACGTCACGGGCGAGGCAGACCGCGCTCTCGCCCAGCATTTTCGAAGTCGAGCCGTAGCCGGGGTCCATGTCGCCTTTGACCGCCGCGCGAAGGGTCCGTCCGTCCGCGGCCTCGGCGATCACCAGGATGTCGTAGAAGCCGGTCTCGCGCTCTTCGCGCGACGGGCCTTCGCCGGGCTTCGGCATCCCACCGGCGCCGAAGTTGAAGCCGCCCATGCCGCCGCCGGCCGCTGGATCGGGCGGACCTTCGAGCATCTGCATCTCGTCGTACTGGAAGCCGGCGCCCCAACGCTGGCCGAGCAGGAAGTTGGAACGGTGCACGGCCTTGGTGTTGATCCCGGCCATCATGAACGGCCCGACCCAGGAGCCGGCGACCTTGTCCTCGTAGGCGTGATCGCCGTCAGGCTGGTCGGGGCCTTTGAAGCCGGGCGTCAGCGCGAACGGATCTGCGAGCAGGGCGCCGATGCTCGGGTCCTTCTGCACCGCGGCCTGGGTCGCCATGCCGCTGGCGAGCGTGCCGCCGGAGAGCCCGCCTTTGAGGCCGCGGACCCGACCACGAACGCGGGGAACGTAGGCGCCGAAGCGCTGCTTCGCCTGTTCCTCGGCATAGAAGACGCCGAGGTCGAACGGGATCGAGTCGAAGCCGCAGGAGAACACGATCCGCGCCCCCGACGCCTTCGCCGCCGCTTCGTGGGCCTGGATCATGGCCGCGATCCAGTTCGACTCGCCGGTGAGGTCGACGTAATCGGTCCCCGCCGCCGCGCAGGCGGCGACCAGCGGCGAGCCGTAGAGCTGATAAGGGCCGACGGTGGTGATGATCGCGTCCGCGCGGCGCGCCATGGCGTCGAGCGAGGCCGGATCGGCCGCGTCGGCGACGATCGTCGGCAGGCCAGCCGGCGCGCCGATCCCGGCCTTCACGTCGGCGAGCTTGTCGGCGCTGCGCCCGGCGACCGCCCATCTGAGGTCGCCGGCGGCGCCGTAGGTCTTCAGGAGGTGCTCGGCGACGAGCCGGCCGGTGTAACCGGTCGCCCCCCAGACGATCACCTCGAACTCCCGTCCGCTCATGGCTGCTCCCTCGACGCCGTCGAAACCTGGGCGCCGGCCGGGGCGAGGTCAAGGATGTCGCCGGGTCAGGCCGCGGCGTCGGCGGGCATGTCGGCGAGCAGACCGAACGGATTGCCCCAGGGGTCGTCGAAGAAGCCGCATCCGCCGAGCGCCGAGCTTGTGCATGCGGGGCGAGGGAGCCAAACGCGCCGCGCCAGTGGCGCGACGCAGCCCCTTGCTTCAGCCCTTGACGCTGCGCGGATCGTGCAGGTCGCCGGGGCGCGCAGCGCCAGGCGTCGTCGAGCGGGGGTCGAGGATGGGCCTCGGGGCCACGCGCAGCGTGCCGGCGTAGTGTTTCATGGCTGCGCCGCGAGCGCCGCGTCTCGCTGGAGCTGACGTTCGACCGCCTGGTGGCCGCGCTCCTGGCGCACGGCGCGGCGCCGGGCGATCGAATGAAACGCGCCCCGCAGCAGCCCGAACATCCAGACGCGGACGTCGCCGCCGCCGTTGCGGGTCTCGCCGAGCGCGAAAGCTTCGACCATGGTCAGGTGCACGAGGTCGTGCGCTTCGTTCGCATCGCCCGTGAGCCGAGCGGCCGACCGCATAAGCGCCGGCTGGAGGGCCAGGATTTCCTGGCGGAGAGTTTGGCGAGCGGGTGACATATGCGCCTTTCGCCTCTGGCGAGGCTTTCATACAAAGAATCAATCTAACACGTTAGTCGAAAAACTGCGACAAATATTTGAGTCCCGCCGATGTTTTATTTGCTCCGAGCTCGAAAAATACTGCGTTCGGCCGAATCTGACGAACATCGTGTTTTCGCTTCATCCGCATCTGGTCGGAAAAACGTGCTATGAGGGGTGATCCAACTCTGCAACAGCCTTTCGAGAGAACGCCATGGCTCCGAAGCCTCTCCCTCCCGCCGCGCCCCACGTCCCCGCCGCCGTTCAGTTCCGCGAAGCGATCGCCAAGGCCGAGGCGGCCGGCTACGCGCGGCCGGCGATGACGCTGCGGCTGACGCTCGCTGACGAGTCGAAGCTGCGCCGCGACCGCAGCATCGCCGTTGACGACATCCAGTTCCGTGACGGGGTGATGCGCTATCTCGACGTCAGGGTGATCGCGGGCGGCGTCACGGCGAGCGCGTTGGAAACCACCGAGGACTAACCAGCGCCGGCGCCGCGCGAAGGATTGCCTCGCGCCTTCCGCATGTCCTAGGGTCGGTCCTGACTGAACGGCGATAACAGACCGGCGGCTGGAGCGGAGACGCAGCGATGAAGTTCACCTGGTTCAACCTGATGCCGTGGCCCTACCTGCCGGACGACTTCCGGGAGAAGCATCGCTCGGTCTGGGTCGACATCGACCAGCGGCTGTTCGATCCGGTGAAGAGCCACGAGGTCTACAACACCTACATGGACCTCCTGGAGTACGCCGGCACGCTCGGCTTCGACGGGATCGGCGTCAACGAGCACCACCAGAACGGCTACGGCATCATGCCGAGTCCCAACATCATCGCCGCCGGGCTGGCGCGCCGCACCAAGGACCCGGCGATCGTCGTGCTGGGCAACTCGATCGCGCTCTACAACCCGCCCGTCCGCGTCGCCGAGGAGTTCGCGATGCTGGACTGCATCTCGGGCGGACGTCTCGTGGCCGGCTTCCCTGTCGGCACCTCGATGGACACCAACTACTGCTACGGCCAGATCCCGGCGCTGACGCGCGAGAAGTACGCCGAGGCGCACGACCTGATCATCAAGGCCTGGACCCGGCGCGACCCGTTCGCGTTCAACGGCCGCTACAACAAGCTGCGCCACGTCAACATCTGGCCGAGGCCGATCCAGCAGCCGCACCCGCCGGTGCACATCCCGGGCGGCGGCTCGGTCGAGACCTACGACTTCTGCATCGACAACACCTACTCGTACTCCTACCTCAGCTTCACCGGCTACCTGCGCGCCAAGGCGCTGATGCAGGGCTACTGGAACCGGGTCGAGGAGCGCGGCGCGCCGGACAAGAGCCCGTACCGCGCCGGCTTCGCGCAGACCATCTGCGTCGCCGAGACCGCCGAGGAGGCCGAGCGGCTCTACTGGCCGCACGTGAACTACTTCTACAACCGCTGCCTCCACGTCTATCCGGGCTTCGCCGACGCCCCCGGCTACCGCACGATCAAGACCATCCAGACCGGCGCGCTCTCGCAGTACGCGCCGCCGCGCGGCGGCTTCGCCGAGCTCACCTGGAAGGACCTGATCGAAGGCGGGCACGTGATCGCTGGGAGCCCCGAGACGGTGCGCCAGCGCATGGAGGACCTCGCCAAGGGCCTCCATGTCGGCAACATCTTCTGCCTCATGCACGTGGGCGACATGCCGACCGAGAAGTGCATGTATTCGACCAAGCTGTTCGCCGACAAAGTGATGCCGAAGCTGCGCGGGATGTTTCCCGAGTGGGCGGACGACGAGCGCTTCTGGTGCCACCCGATCGCGAGGCGCGTGGCGGCCGGATCGATGCTGCCGCCGCAGCCGACGTCGGCGCCCACCGGCGCGACCCGCCAGCCGGTTCCGGCCGAGTAGGGGGACGAGATGGAATCGAAGACCGTTCAGACCAAGCACGCGCCGATCCGGTGCCTCGAGGGCGGGTCGGGCGAGCCGCTCGTCTTCCTGCATGGCGCCGGCGGCATGACCGAGAGCGACCCGATCCTGGCCGAGCTCTCAGCCCGCTTCCACGTCTACGCGCCCTACCTGCCGGGCTACGGCGAGACCGAGGAGTGCGGGACGCTCCGCGACATGCTCGACTTCGCCTTGCACGGCTGGGACGTGGTCGAGGCGCTGGGCCTGAAGAACCCGATCCTGGTCGGGCACTCGATGGGCGGGATGATCGCCGCTGAGATGGCGGCGCTGGCGCCCAACGACGTCTCGCGTCTGGCCCTGATCTGCCCGGCGGGCCTCTGGCTCGAGGATCACCCGATCGTCGACCTCTTCACGCTCATGCCCTACGAGCTGCCGAACTACCTGTTCCACGACCCGGCGGCCGGCGCGGCGATGATGACGCAGGGCCTCGACCTCAGCGATCCGAAGTTCCTGCAGGACTACCTGGTGCGCAACGCGCGCCAGCTCGGCATGGCCGGCAAGCTCTTGTTCCCGGTCCCCGAGCGCGGCCTGGCCGAACGGCTCTACCGGGTGAAGGCCAAGACCGTGATCGTCTGGGGCGAGAGCGACAAGCTGATCCCGCCGGTCTACGGCCCGGCCTTCCAGTCCGCGATCGCCGGCTCGAAGCTCGTGAACGTGCCCGAAGCCGGCCATATGATCATCGCCGAAAAGCCAGACGAGGTGGTGAGGGCGGTCGAGGCCGTGGCGTAAGCGCCGTGCCGATCGCGGAGGTCAACGGCCAGAGGCTCTACTACGAGGACACCGGCGGATCGGGTCCGCCGGTGATCTTCTCGCACGGCCTCTTCATGGACCACGAGATGTTCGCCCCGCAGGTGGACGCTCTGAAGTCGAAGCACCGGTGCGTCACCTGGGACGAGCGCGGCCACGCCGGCACCGTCTCCGACACGCTGGCGCCGTTCAGCTACTACGACTCCGCCGACGACCTCGCGGCGCTGCTGAAGCATCTCGGGATCGAGAAAGCCGTGCTCGCCGGCATGAGTCAGGGCGGCTTCCTGTCGCTGCGCTGCGCGCTCACCCACCCCGAGGTCGTCCGGGCGCTGATCCTGATCGACACGCAGGCCGGACAGGAGGATCCGGAGCGCCTGAAGGGCCACATGCAGCTGGCGAACGCCTGGGCGACGGGCGGGCTCTCCGACGAGATCGCCGGCGTCGTCGAGAGCATCATCCTCGGCGAGAACTGGGCCGGCGCCGAGGCGTGGAAGGCCAAATGGCGCAAGATCAAGCCGGTGAACCTGCTCGGCTGCATGCAGACGCTCGCCACCCGCGACGACGTCACCGGCAAGCTCGGCCAGATCAAGGTCCCCGCACTGGTCATCCACGGCGATGCGGACGCCGCCATCGAGCTGGGGCTCGCGCAGAAGCTGGCCGCGGGTCTCGCCAACGCCGAGCTGGTCGTCGTGCCCGGCGCGGGCCACGCCGCCAACCTCACCCACCCCGAAACGGTGAACCCCGCGATCGAGCGGTTTCTGGACGGGCTGGGCCGAGTGTAGAAGCAACTGTCCGTCAATTGTGGCTGTATCGCCGCGCACACCTGCTCGGACTCTTCAATAACAGAGACGTTGTCATCCCGGAGAACCGCGCAGCGGGCTCGTACGGGATCTGCAGTAGATCCGGCTCTACGCGCTGGCGCGCTCCGGCCGGGATGACCGTGTGAGGAAGTTGGCGCCCGAACCGGGCCTACGCCAACTCAGATCGACCGCGCCCGCCCGGCCCAGTAGGGCTCGCGCACCTTCTTGCGCTGGATCTTGCCGGCCGGGCTGCGGGGCAGCTCGTCGACGAACTCGATCGAGCGCGGGACCTTGAAGCCGGCCAGGCGCTCGCGGGCGAACTTCTGGATGTCGGCCGCGAGCTCGTCCGAGCCGGCGTAGCCGGGGTTGAGCGTCAGGACCGACTTGACCTCCTCGCCCCATTCCTCGTTCGGCACGCCGATCGTGCAGGCGTCCTCGACCGCGGGATGCTTGATCAGCTCGTTGTCGATCTCCTGCGGGTAGATGTTGACCCCGCCGGAGATGATGCATTCGGCCGTGCGGCCGGTGAGGAACAGGTAGCCGTCCTCGTCGAGGTAGCCGACATCGCCGAGCGTAAAGTAGTCGCCCCGGTGAGCCGCGGCGGTCTTGTCCGGGTCCTTGTAGTATTCGAACGGCGCGATCGGCGAGACGCGGAAGTAGAGCGTGCCGCTCTGGCCTTGCGCCACCTCATGACCGTCGTCGTCGAGGATCTTCAGAGCGCTGGGATCGGGCAGCTTGCCGACCGTGCCCGGCTTCTTCAGCCACTCCTCCGAGGACACCACGAAGCCGGCGCCGCCCTCGGAGCCCGCGTAGTACTCGTTGATGATCGGTCCCACCCAGTCGATCATCGCCTTCTTGACCTCCGGCGGGCAGGGCGCCGCGCCGTGGATGATGTAGCGCAGCGACGAGACGTCGTACTTGTCGCGCACGCTGTCCGGCAGGTTCAGCAGCCGCTGAAACATGATCGGCACCAGGTGCGCGCGCGTCACCTTGTGCTTCTCGATCGCCTTCAGCACGCCCTCCGAGTCCCAGCGGTCGAGGAAGACCAGCGGGATGCCCATCACCATCGACGAGCGGACATCGAACGCGAGCGGCGCGGCGTGGTAGGCGGGGCCGGCGCAAAGCTGCACGTCGTCCGGCTGGGCGAGGTTCACCATCCCCATCATGGCGGCGGCGTTGCGCCGGTAGACGCCCTTCGGGCGCCCGGTGGTGCCCGACGTGTAGAGCATCGTCGATCCCGGCGTCGGATCGGCGATGTCGGCCCCGTCGAACTGGGCGATCAGCTTGGCGTAAGGCTCGAACCCCTCGGCGTCTTCGCCGATCGAGACCTTCAGCGTCACCTGCGGGCACTTGGCGGCGATTCCGGCGGGGTAGCGCGTCTCGGCGATCAGCGCCTTCGCGTCACAGTCGTTGATGATGTACTCGACCTCGTCGTGGTTGAGGTGCCAGTTGACCGGCGTCAGACGGTAGCCGCCGCGCAGGCACGCGGCCATCACCTCGACGAACTCGGCCCGGTTGCTGCAGAGCAGCGCGACCGCGTCGCCTTCCCTGAGGCCGCGCTCGCGCAGCAGCCGCACCACCTTGTTGGTCGCCTCGTTGATCTGCCGGAACGTGCGCTGACCCAGCGGATCGTAGATGGCGACCCTGTCGCCGTGGATCTCGGCCCAGAGGCTCTGGCTCATGCCGTTGGCGGCGGCGGCCGCCTGCCGTTGTTGTAAATCCTGGCTCGCGGTCATCGTCATCGTCATGCGTCGTCCCTCCCGCGCGACCCTCTAGCGGGGCCTTGAGCGCCGGCGCGTCCACAAAGCCGGCGTGCGCTTCAAATTCAGCGAATTGGGCCTTCTCCCTTCCAGGCGGAAGGGGCGTTCGTCAAGCGCTGTAGTCAAGCCTGACCGCATCGGCGGGCGCGCGGTAAGCTGAACGCCGGTTACGCTTGGTTTACTGTAATTTTGATAAGAATTTCGCAGGCATAGTAAGTAAAAATCTGTTCACCGTGAACCTTAACGACAAAGCAATCCGGCCAGTCCAGATTTCGTGACGTGGCGCGCTAGTCTTGCGTCAGGTCGTGAGGGGTGGGCAAGCATGCGTACCGGCACCATTGTGAGTCTTGGCGCGTCCGCGGTTCTTGGGCTCGGCGCCCTGATCGTCGCGCGGGTCTGGCTGCCGCAGACCGCCCACCTGCCGCAAATCAAGACCGAAGCCGCGCCGATGGCCAACACCGTGCCGGTCGTGGTCGCCTCGTCGGCGATCCCCTACGGCGCCAAGCTCGACGCCGCGCACCTGATGGTCGAACGCCTGCCGGCGGGCTCGGCCCCCCAAGGCGCCTACGCGACGCCGGCGCAGATCCTTTCCCAAACCGGCGGCGCGCCGGTGGCGCTGACGCCGATCGCGGCGCGCGAGCCGCTGCTGCCGTCCAAACTCAGCGGCCCCGGGGCGCGGCCGATTGTCTCGGCCGTGATCGGCGAGGGGATGCGCGCCTACACCATCGGCGTCAGCGACACCGGCGGCGTCGGCGGCCACGCGCTGCCGGGCGACCGCGTCGATGTCATCGTCACGCGCCAACCGCCGGTGCCGAAGGCGCTCAAGGACCTCTGCGACGACTGCAAGCGCGAGCGCGCCGACGTCGTTCTCCAGAACGTGCGCGTGATCGGCATGGACCTCAACGTCGATCCATCCACCACGACCTCGGTCCTCGCCCACACCGCGACGCTCGAGGTCAGCGTGCTGGACGCCCAGAAGCTGGCCGTCGCCACGCAGGTCGGGGTGCTGTCGCTTGCATTGCGCCGCGTCGGCTCCGCCGAAATCACGCCGGTGCGCGAGGTCGAGATCGGCGACCTTCGTTCGACCGCGCCGCGCGCGCCAGGCCCGCCGTCGCTGGATGACATGAAGCTGCCGACCGCGCCGCGCCAGGCGACGCCTGGCCAGCGCGCCGGCCACACGCGAACGATCATCGTCGTCCACGGCGACGCCTCATCCAACGTCGAAGTTCCCGCCGAGCGATGGGGAAGGGGCGCCTAAGGCGCGCCCCCGACGTCCCCGCGGAGATTGGACCCCATGCAACGCCTCCTCGCCTTCACCGCCACGGCCGCCCTCGCGCTTGCCGCGATAGGTCCCGCCAAGGCCCAGATCGCCCAGGACCAGGGCGGCGGCCAGACGATCATCGTGCCCAAGGACAAGTCTGCGGCGTTCCGCCTCGACTATCCGGCCAGCGAGATCGTGGTCGCCGCGCCCGACACGCTCGCGCTTGTGGCGACCACCGACCGCAGCTTTTACGTCCGCGGCAAGCAGCTCGGCGTCACCAACATCCTGATCTACGACACCCAGCACCATCTGGCGCAGGTGGTCGACGTGCGCGTCGGCTACGACGTGGAGAGCCTGCAGCACGACCTCGACATGGCCATGCCTGGCGAGTCGATCCATGCCAGCAACTTCGCCGGCGGCATCCTGCTCACCGGCCAAGTGTCGACGCCGGCTGAGGCGGTCCGCGCGCAGGAGATCGCCGAGCACTACGCGCCCAAGGCCGTCGAGTCCGACATGACCATCCGCGCTGGCGAGCAGGTGCAGGTGGACGTGCGGGTGATCGAGGCCGCGCATACCGCGATCAAGGACCTCGGGTTCAACATCAACGTCCGTACGTTGGGCGGATTTACCTTCTCCACGGGCTCGCTGCTCCCCAGCGGCATCGCGCCGCAGGCGACGGTCGGGGTGGCCCACCAGTTCGGCGCCTGGAACGTCGACGCCAACCTGCAGGCGCTCGAGCAGAAGGGCGCGATCCGCACGCTCGCACGCCCGAACCTGGTCGCCATGTCGGGCCAGGAGGCGACGTTCCTCGCCGGCGGCGAGTTCCCGATCCCGATCCCGAACGGCAATCTCGGAACCACGGTCGAATTCAAGCAGTTCGGTGTGAAGCTGAACGTGACGCCGACCGTGGAGGCCAACGGCACGATCCAGCTCAAGGTGGCGCCGGAGGTCAGCGAGCTCGACCCGAAGGACGGGATCAACTTCCAAGGCTTCCAGGTGCCCGCCATCTCCACCCGCCGCGCCTCGACCCAGATCGAGCTGCGCGACGGCGAGAGCTTCGCCATCGCCGGCATGTTCCAGCGCAACTACTCGAACACGATCAACCAGATCCCCGGCGCGTCGAACGTGCCGATCATCGGCGCGCTGTTCCGCTCGGCTGACTGGCAGCGCAGCGAGACTGAGCTCGTGATCATCGTCACGCCGCACCTGACGACGCCCGTGAGCGACTTGGGCGAATTGCCGAACCCGCTGAAGGAGTCGCAGGAAGAAGGCGCCATCGACGTCATCCTCGACGGCAAGAGCCACTCGCCGACCCCGCCGAATCCTGACGGCGACCTGCGCCCGTCCAAGGAGTTTCCCGCCTTGCCGCCGCCCGCCGACGCGGCCGCCGCCCGACCGGCGCCCGCCGTGGCCGCCGCCCCGCCTAAGCCCCCGGCCCAAGTCGCGAGCAAGTCATGATCGTCACGGATTTCAGCGGCCGCCACGTCCTCGTCGTCGGCCAGCGGCTCGCGCCGGCGGCGCAGGAGGCGCTCGGCCAGGCGCGGTTCGAGATCGCCGCCGCCGACCGGCTGGACGTGTTGGAGTCGTTGCACCGGGCGATGGAACTGGTGCTCATCGACGCCGAGGCGGTCGATGCGGTGGCCCTCGTGGGCGCGATCGGCGCGCTCGCCGATCGGTCCGAGCCGCCCGCCGTGCTGCTCGCCGGCGCACACCTTCCGACGAGCGTTGTCCGCGCACTGATGCGGCTGCCGCGCTCCGATGTGCTCGAACCGCCGTTCACGGGGGCCGATCTGGCCCGCGCCGCCGGCGTGTTGCTGCAAGGCGCGCCGCCGGCGGCCGCGCCTGCGCACGAAGTGAACGCCCGCTGCTGGACCGTGCTGGGTTCGGTCGGCGGCTGCGGCGCGACGACGATCGCGGTTGAACTCGCGACGATCCTGGCCCGTCGCGCCGGCCCCAACGAGCGCGTCGCGCTGGTGGACCTGCACCTGGCCGACGGCGCTTCCTCGGCCTACCTCGGCGCGACGCCCAACATGCAGCTGGCCGAGGCCAGCATCTCCCCGGACCGGATCGACAACGCTCTGCTCGACGTCTTCGCCACCCGCGTCGACGAGCGGCTCGACCTGCTCGCCGCGCCGCGCGATCCCAAGGCGTTTTCGCGTGTCAGCCAGACCGCGGTCTGCCGCCTGCTGGAGACGGTCTGCCAGGTCTACGACTGGATCGTCGTCGACCTGCCGCGCCACCACCAGCCTTGGACGCTCGACGTGCTCGCCGGCTCCGACGAGGTGCTGGTCGTCTCCGAGTTGACCGTGCCAGCGCTGCTGGCGGCGCGGGCGCTGGCCGGCGAGGTGGAGGCCGAGCTGCCGCAAGGCGCCCAGCCGCGGATCATCCTCAACCGCCTCGCCAGCCGCGTCTTCGGCCCTGCGCCATCGCTGGGCGAGGCCGAGAAGGCGCTGCAGCGCAAGGCCGAAGGCGGCATCACCTCCGACTGGGAGGCCGCCGCCGCGTCGGTCAACCTCGGCGGCTCGATCAGCCATCACCGGCCGCGCTCGAAGATCGTGCGCGACATCAGCGTGCTGGTCGATCGCATGATGCAGCCGACCGAGGCGCAGCGGAGGCGCGCCTGATGGCCCGCTTCAGCTTCCGCCGCCAGGAGGCGCACGACGAACCTTCGCGCCTGGTGCTCGAAGATCCACGCGACGACGCGCCCGCCTCCGCGCCGCAGCCCGCCGCCGACGGAGCCGCGCCCGCGGAGACCGGCAAGGCCAAGGCGGAGCCGAAGCCCGCGCCGGCGAAACTGCAACTCGACATCGACAAGTCGGACGCGCCCGCGCCGACCATCGACGACAAGACCCTCGACATGCGGCTCAAGCTGCATGGCATGCTGATCGAGGAGATCGACCTCTCGAAGCTCGACAAGCTCGACGAGGGCGAGATGCGCCGCCAGGTGCGCCGCCTCGTCGCCGACTTCGCCCGCACCGAACGGCTTGCGCTCAACTCGGCCGAACTCGACGAGCTCGGCGTCTCGGTGTTCGACGAGATGGTAGGCCTTGGCCCGATCGAGCCGCTGCTGAAGGACGACTCGATCGCCGACATCCTGATCAACGGCCCCTTCCAGGTCTATGTCGAGCGGCGCGGCGAACTCGAGGTCGCCCCTGTTCGCTTCCGCGACAACGACCACCTGCTGCGCATCGTCAACCGCATCGTCGCCGGCGTCGGCCGGCGGATCGACGAGTCCTCGCCGATGGTCGACGCGCGCCTGCCCGACGGCAGCCGCGTCAACGCCGCCATCGCCCCGATCGCGATCGATGGCGCCTGCGTCTCGATCCGGAAGTTTTCCAAGAAGCCCTACAATCTCGAACGCCTGGTCGAGGTCGGCGCGATGCCCGCCCCCGTGGCCGAGTTCCTGTTCGGCGCAGTGCGCTCGCGGGTCTCGACGGTGATCTCCGGCGGCACCGGCTCGGGCAAGACGACGCTGCTCAACGCGCTCTCGGCGGCGATCCGCAACAAGGAGCGCCTCATCACGATCGAGGACGCCGCGGAGCTGCAGCTGCAGCAGCCGCACGTCGTGCGCATGGAGACGCGCCCGCCGAACATCGAGGGCAAGGGCGAGATCCGCCAGCGCGAGCTGGTCAAGAACGCGCTCAGAATGCGCCCCGACCGCGTGATCCTGGGCGAAGTGCGCTCGGAAGAAGCGTTCGACATGCTGCAGGCGATGAACACGGGCCACGAAGGCTCGATGGCCACGATCCACGCCAACACGCCGCGCGATGCGGTCACCCGACTCGAGCAGATGGTCGCCATGGGCGGCCTCAGCCTCTCGCCGGACGCCATTCGCGGCCAGATCGCCAACGCGGTCGGACTGATCGTGCAGGTGATGCGCCTGTCGGACGGCAAACGGCGCCTGACCAGCGTCACCGAGATCACCGGCATGGAAGGCCAGGTCGTGCAGATGCAGGAGATCTTCGCCTTCCACCGCATCGCGACCGAGGCGGACGGAACGGTGGTGGGTGAGTTCCGGGCCACGGGCCTCAGGCCAAAGTGCATGGAGGAGATGATCCGGCGGGGGATCCGCTACGACACGGCGAACTTCGACCCCAACCGGCCGCTGGGCGGTTGACGCGGGGCGTCGTCGATGCAGCTCGATCCCAAGCTCGTCTTCATGCTCCTGGTCTTCGCGACCGTCTTCTCGTTCGGGCAGGCGGCGTGGGGTCTCGTGGGCGCCGGCCGCGCCCGGCGCGCGGTCAACAAGCGGCTCGCCACCGCCGAGCGTACGGGCTCGCTCGGCGAGCTGGTGCTAGAGCTGCGCAAGCAGCGCGGCCTCAACGAGAACGGTGGCTCGATTATCGGCTGGAACTGGCTGGCCGATCTGGTGCTCCGCTCCGGCGTCCAGGTCGACTTCCGGCGCTGGACCCTGTTCGTCGCCGGCGCTGCGGTCGCCGGCGCGGCGGCGGGTCTCTATTTCAGCCACAACCCCCTGATCGCGCTCGCGGCCGGCGTTGTCGCCGCGATCGCCAGCCCGATCGGCTACCTCGTCTTCAAAGCGGGCGCGCGCGCCAAGGCGCTCAGCCTGCAGCTGCCGAACGCGCTGGAGGTGATGGTGCGCAGCCTCGAGGCGGGTCACCCGATCCCGACCTCGATCAACCTGGTCGGCCGCGAGCTGCCCGACCCGATCGGCTCGGAGTTCGGCATGGCCGCCGACGAGATCGCCTACGGCGCGACGCTCGAGCAGGCGGTGGGACGGATCGCCGATCGCTGCCGCCACCCCGACGTCGACCTCTTCGCGGCTTCGATCCGGCTGCAGGAGAAGGCCGGGGGCAACCTGACCAACCTCCTGAAGATGCTCGCGCGAACGGTGCGCGAGCGGCACAAGATGCGGCTCAAGATCCGTGCGGCCTCGTCCGAGGGCCGGGTCAGCGCCTACATCCTGACCGCCGCGCCGATCGTCTGCTTCATCTTCATCAACGTCGCGCAGCCAAACTACTACCGCGGGGTGCTGCACGCGCCGTTCGTGCAGATCGGGCTCGGCGTCCTGGGGGCTCTGCTGCTGATCGGCAACCTCGTCATGCGCCGCATGATCGACATGAGGATCTGAGGGCATGGACAGCGACTTCATCACCCGCATCCTCACGCCCGTCGCCCTCGCCATGATCGCGATCGGCGTCGGCGGGGTCAGCTTCGTCGGCATCCGCGCCGCGGCGACGGCTTCGCGTCGGCGGGCGAGGCTTGCCGGCGGCGGCGCTATCGTGTCCGGCGCCGCCGACGGCGGCACGGTCGCGGAGGCGTTGCAGGGCGTGGTCTCGGGCGTGCGTCGCCTTGGCGACCGCATCGCGATCCAGGACCCGGCGCAGCTCTCGACGCTGCGCCAGAGGCTGATGCAGGCCGGGTACTACAGCCGCGAGGCCGCCGCGATCTATCTCGGCGCCAAGGCGACGGCCATGATCGCCGCGATCATCGGCTTGGTGCTGCTGCTGCCGTGGGCGGTCTCCAAGCACGGCGGCGGCGGGATGGCGATCATCGCCGGCGCGGTGATCGCGCTGGCCGCCGTCATGGGCCCCGACCAGGTGGTCAAGAACCGCCGCAAGCAGCGCGAACTCGAGTACCGCGAGGGCTTCCCCGACATGCTCGACCTGCTGGTCGCCTCGGTGGAGGCCGGCCTGAGCCTCGACGCGGCGGTCAACCGCGTGACCGACGAGCTGGTGCGGCGCTACCCGAACCTCGCCGAGCACCTGAAGGTGCTGACGCTCGAGCTGCGCGCCGGCCGCTCGCGCAAGGAAGCCTGGACCGCGTTCGCCGAGCGCCTCGCCATCGACGAGGCGCGCAGCCTCGCCACCATGCTGCGCCAGGCCGAGGAAATGGGCACCAGCCTCGGCGAAACTCTCGCCGTCTTCTCCGACGATATGCGCTCCAAGCGCATGCTGCACGCCGAGGAGAAGGCGATGGCGCTGCCGGCCAAGATGATGCTGCCGCTCATCCTCTTCATCTTCCCGTGTCTGATCGGCGTCTTGATGCTGCCGGCGGCGTACCGGATCAAAGAAACGCTGATGAAGTAGCGCTCGCCT
>DATKMZ010000012.1:0-17635 GCA_035541575.1 Caulobacteraceae bacterium
CATGACGACGACCGCATCGCGCCGCGCCCGGCGCGGGCGGCGCCGACCGCCGGCGGCGCGCGGGTGCTGTTGGCCGAGGACAATCCGATCAACGCCATGCTGGCGCGCACGCTGCTCCGCCGCGAAGGCGCCGAAACGCACCACGTCGAGGGCGGCGAGGCCGCGCTCGAGGCGCTGATGACGGGCGACTACGACCTCATCCTGATGGACGTACGGATGCCAGGGCTCGGCGGCCTCGAGGCCACGCGCGCTCTGCGGGCCCGCGGCGTCGAGACGCCGGTCGTGGCGCTGACCGCCAACGCGTTCGAGGACGACCGCCGCGCCTGCCTCGAGGCCGGCATGGACGACTTTCTGATCAAGCCGCTCAGCCCCGAGGCCCTGCGTCTGGCGCTCGCGCGTTGGACCGGCGGCGGCGGCTGGACGCGCGGGCCTCGCCGCGCCAAGGTCGACGTCTAGCGGGCCGACTCAGGGCGGCTCCGCGGGGATCGAGGAGACGCGCTTGACCGCTGCCGCCGCCGCCTCGCCGCCTCGCAGGCGCCGGATGTGGGACGTGCTCGCCGCTCTCGGCCGCCCGCGAGTCGCGCTGATGCTGGCGATGGGCGTCGCCTCCGGCCTCCCGTTCATGCTGATCGGCAACACGCTGGGCGCCTGGCTGAAATCGGCCGGCGTCGGCAACGCCGCGATCGGCTTCGCCTCGTGGGTCGGCATGACCTACACGATCAAGTTCATCTGGGGCGCGATGGTCGACCGCATCCCGCTGCCGCTCATCGGGCGGCTGGGACGGCGCCGCAGCTGGATGCTGCTGGCGCAGGTGGTCGTCGGCGTCGGCCTGATCGGCATGGGGCTGGTCGATCCGAAGGCGCAGCTCGGCGCGCTGATCGGCTTCGCCGGCGTCGTCGCGGTGGGCGCGGCGACTCAGGACACCGCGATGGACGCGTGGCGGATCGAGATCGCCGCCGACGCCGACGAGCTCGGCCTGCTGACCGCCGCCTACAGCACCGGCTACCGCATCGCCCTGATCTTCACCGAGGCCGTGATCCTGATGTCCGCCAAGCGGATCGGCTGGCCCATTAGCTACGTGATCTACGGCGCGGCGATGGCGATCGGGATCGTCGCGGTGCTGCTCGCCCGCGAGCCGAGCGCAGCCGACGCGGTCATGCGGTCCAAGACGGCAGAGGCTGGCCGCCATCCGGTGCTCGCGGTGGTCGATGCTATTCTCGGGCCGATCGTCGCGTTCTTCCGCGCGCACGGCATCGCGATGGCGGCGCTGATGCTGCTTACGGTCACCTTCTATCACCTCTGCGACTACATGCGCGGACCGATGAGCAACCCGTACTACATCGCACTCCACATCGATTACGACACCATCGGCGCGACGCGGTTCGTGGTGGGCACGCCGGCGACGTTCCTCGGCATCGCGCTGGGCGGCGTCTCGTCGCTGCGTCTCGGCAATCACCCAACCTTGATCGTCGGCGCAAT
Source organism: Caulobacteraceae bacterium (assembly GCA_035541575.1). Taxonomy (GTDB): domain Bacteria; phylum Pseudomonadota; class Alphaproteobacteria; order Caulobacterales; family Caulobacteraceae; genus Acaudatibacter. The sequence goes on from DATKMZ010000012.1 coordinate 1,480, forward strand.
CGTGCAGCCGATCGCGATCGCCGCCTTCGCGCTGCTCGGCTTCCACGGCGGCGACTTCGCCCTTCTGTCGGCCGGCGGCGTCTCGCTCACCGCCTTCCAGGCGATCATGGCGCTCGACGCCGTCGCCATCGGCTACTCCGGCGTCGCGCTCGTGGCCTACATGTCGACGCTCACGAGCCTCGGCTACACCGCCACCCAATACGCGCTCCTCACCTCGGCGCTCGCCTTCACCGGCAAGTTCCTGAAGGGCTTTTCCGGCGCCATCGTCCAGGCGCTGCAGCAGGGTCGCGGCGAACTCGAGGCGTACGCACTGTTCTACCTGCTCGCGGCGGCGCTCGGGGCGCCGGCCATAGCGCTCTGCCTGGTGCTGGCCAATGCTCAGGCGAGGGGGCGCCCGCCCGCCCTCGCGCCCGAGCCGGCCGCCCTCTAACCGCAGGCGACCGCGGCGATGCGCAACGAGCGGCGCAGGTCGTCGGCGGCGAGGCCGTAGTCGCCGGGCGCCAGCGGGAAGCCGGCGGCCGCCGGCGCGGGGGCGACCTTCGCCGATGCGAGCGCCTCGCTGAGAGCCTCGGGCGTCGTCGTGTAGAGCCGGCCGCGCCGCGGGCTTTCGGCGAGCACGACGCCTACCGCCGCGCCGGTGCGGTCGAGCGCAGGCGCGCCGACGAGGCCCGGAGTCATGCGCCCGGCGAGGCCCTCCGTCCGCCCGGCTTCGGCCCAGGCCAACACCGGCAGTCCGTGCGCGCCGCGCGGCCGCAGGTAGAGGCTCCGCCTCGCCATGAGCCGCAAGGCGGCCTCGCCCGGCCGTCCGCGCGGGAAGCCGGCGGCGTAGGCGAACTCGCCGTCCCGCAGCGGCGAGGTCGCGATTGGCAGCGCTGGCGCGCCGGCCGGCGTCGTCAGCACGGCCATGCGGCCGCCGGGCGCGGCCGTGACGTTCGCCGGGGCGCCGTAGCGGCCGTTGACGAGGATCGTTGGATGGGCGCAGCGCTGGGCCACGTCGCGCGCCGTCACCCAGACCCCCGCGTCCCCGACCGAAAACGCCGCGCCGACCCGCTCACCCGAGCGCACCCGCGCTGTCGCCACCAGGTCGAGCGGCGAGGCCTGGACCAGCACCTCGCCCTCGCGGGCCGGAAGCGGCGGGGGCGTGGGCGGCGCGTCGGCGTAGTCGCGGTGGCGCGTCGCCGCAGCCAGCAGCAGCAGCACCGCCGCGGGGTAGACCAGCCAGCCGGGCGGCCGCAGCGACGCCACGGCGTCAGCCCGTGACCGCGCCGGCGAGGATCGCCGCGACCGCAAGCTTGGCGAGCGCCAGCAGCGCCGCGGCGGCCACGTCGCCGTCCTTGATCCGGTGCGGCAGGCCCGCCAGCAGGAGATCCACCAACCAGAACAGCGCCAGCTGGAGCACAAGGCTCGTGACCCCCCAGAGCGCAATGTCGAGCACCGAGACCGAGGCGGCGACGGCGAAGGCGAGAGGCAGCGCCAGGCCGATCAGCACCGAGCCCAGCGACACGGCGGCGGCGGGGTTGCCGTCGCGCACGAGCTGGATCTCCCGGTAAGGCGTGATCAGCGTGTAGACGAGGGCGCCGGCGAGCAGGATCGCCAGCGCCACGCCGACGTGCAGCAGCGTGACCGGATAGCCGGCGGCCCAGGCGTCGAGTTCGGGCGGCGAGGCGAGGGCGAGGATCACGCCGCGCTCAGCCCGCTGCGAGCGCCGCCTTGCGGCGGGCGCTGGCGCGCAGCTTTTCGCTCTCGGACCTCAGCTGGCCGCAGGCGGCGAGGATGTCGCGCCCGCGTGGCCGTCTCACCGGAGAGGCGTAGCCCGCGCGCTTGAGGATGGCCGCGAACGCATCGATCGTCGCCGCGTCGGAGCACTCGTAGGGCGCGCCGGGCCACGGGTTGAACGGGATCAGGTTGATCTTGGCTGGGATGCCGGCGATCAGCTTCAGGAGCGCCCGCGCGTCGGCGGGCGTGTCGTTGACGTCCTTCAGCATTACGTACTCGAACGTCACCCGCCGCGCGTTCGATAACCCCGGATAGGCGCGGATCGCCGCCATCAGCTCGGCGATCGGATAGCGGCGGTTCAGCGGCACAAGCTGGTCGCGCAACTTATCGCGGGGCGCGTGCAGGCTGACCGCCAGCATCGCGCCGGTGCGCTCGCCCAGCGCCTTCAGCTGCGGGACGACGCCCGAGGTCGAGACCGTGATCTTCCGCCGCGAGATCGCGATGCCCTCGTTGTCCGAGATGATGTCGAGGGCGTCGGCGACGTTGTCGAGATTGTAGAGCGGCTCGCCCATGCCCATGAAGACGATGTTCGAGAGCCGCCGGTTCTCGTTCGAGGTTGGCCACTCGGCGAGGTCGTCTCGGGCCACCTGCACCTGCGCGACGATCTCGGCGGCCGACAGGTTGCGCACCAGGCCTTGCGTGCCGGTGTGGCAGAACGTGCAGTTCAGCGTGCAGCCGACCTGGCTCGAGACGCAGAGCGCGCCCGAGCGGGCGACGTCGGGGATGAAGACGGTCTCGACCTCGATCCCTGGCGCCATGCGGATCAGCCACTTGATCGTCCCGTCGGCGCTCTCCTGTCGCTCGGCGATCTCGGGCCTCGCCAGCGTGAACCGATCGGCCATGGCCACGCGGGTGTCCTTGGCGATGTCGGTCATCGCCGCGAAGTCGGTGACGCCGTAGTGGTGGATCCAACGCCAGACCTGCGAGGCCCGCATCCGCGCCTTCTCCGGCGCGGCCACGCCGGCGTCGACCAGCGCGGCGCGCAACTGCTCGCGCGTGAGGCCGGTGAGGTTGAGGGGAGCGGTGTTCATGGCGGTCGTTGATCGGCGGTCCTAGCAGATGGGAGCGAGCGCGGCGATCCGCCAAGGGCCGCGGCGCCGTCGTGCGTGGTTCGGGACGCACCCCGGATCGGGTCCGGGGCGCTCCTCACCATGACGAAGGTGGTGTGGGCTGCCCCAGAAACGTTCGTGATCCTGAGAAGCCCGCGCTAGCGGGCGTCTCGAAGGACGCAGGACGTCACAGCCCCTTCAGCCACCCTATCAGCCGCTGGTTCACTTCAGCCGGCCGTTCCTGCTGGGTCCAGTGGCCGCAGCCGGGGAGGACGTCCCAGCCGCGCAAGTTCGGGACCTCGGCCTTCATCGGCGTGACGAAGTCGGCGCCGCGGCCCAGCATCGAGAGCACGAGGTCGCGCTCGCCGCCGATGAAGAGCGCCGGCTGTTCGATCTTGCGGCCCCTGAACTGTTGCAGCCAGGCGAAGTCGGCGTCGTGGTTGCGGTAGCGGTTCAGCGGTCCGCGGAAGCCTGAACGCGCGAACTCGGCGGCGTAGTAGTCCTGGTCGGCGTCGGTCAGCCAGGCAGGAAACGGGTCGGGATCGGGCAGGCGGTAGAGGAGGGGATCGCCGACCACCTTGTCGGTCGGCCAGGTCCCGTCTGGCGCATCGCCGCTGATCGCGTAGTAGAACCGCCGGATGGTGTCGCGCGGGTTCGCCTCCAGCTCCCTCTCGGCGACGCCTTCGGGCTGGAAGTAGTGCTGGTAGAAGAACCGGCCCTTCGCGGTGAATATCTGCTCGTAAATCTCGCGGAACGAGCGGGCCGGCACGCCGCCGTAGGGCACCGAGAGCGCGGCGACGGCGCGGACGCGGTCGGGCCTGGTCAGCGCGCTGTTCCAGACGATCGGCGAGCCCCAGTCGTGGCCGATGATCGCCGCCCGCTCGCCGGGGCTCAGCGCCTCGATCGCGCCGGCGACGTCGGCGACCATGTGCTGCATCGCGTAGTCGGCGACGTGGGGCGGCTTGTCAGAGCCGCCGTAGCCGCGAACGTCGATCGCCGCCGCCGTGAATCCCGCTTGCGCGATCGGCGTCAGCTGATGCCGCCACGAGTACCAGGACTCCGGAAAACCGTGCACCATCAGCACCAGCGGCCCTGAGCCCTCGACGGCCACCCGCAGCTTCACCTCGCCGGCGTCGATGGTGCGGAACTCTGGCATTTGGCGCTCCCCTATTGTCGCGCCTGCATAGCAGGCCCTCAGCCGCTTGCGGCAGCTTTGCGCAAGCGCCGTGCGTCCTTCGAGACGCCCGCGACGCGGGCTCCTCAAGATGACGAAGATCGTCATGGTGAGGAGCGCGCCCAAGAGCGCGTCTCGAACCACGCACGCTTTTCGCGCGCCGCTTTCCCCCTGAGGGGGAAGGGTTTAAGGCCCGGGCCTTCATCGAGGGAAATGCGCCATGGAAATCAAAGATCGCATCGTCGTCGTCACCGGCGCAGCGAGCGGGATCGGGCGGGCGCTGGCGCAGCGGTTCGCCAAGGAAGGCGCCAGGAAGGTCATCTGCGCCGACATCAACGGCGAGGGCGCCAAGGCGACGGCCGATGCGATTGGCGGGCGCGCCTTCACCACCAACGTCGCCAAGGAAGCCGATATCCAGCACCTGATCGAGACGGTCGAGGCCGAGGAGGGCCCGATCGACATTTTCTGCTCCAACGCCGGCATCGGCTACGGCGGCGGCGCCGAGGTCAGCGACGAGCGCTGGCAGCGGATCTGGGACATCAACGTCATGGCCCACGTCTGGGCCGCCCGGCACCTCGTGCCGCGGATGGCCGCCCGCGGCGGCGGCTACCTGCTCAACACAGCCTCGGCAGCGGGTCTGCTCTCGCAGATCGGCTCTGCGCCCTACGCGGTGACCAAGCACGCGGCGGTGGCGCTCGCCGAATGGCTGGCGATCACCCACGGCGACGACGGCATCAAGGTCTCGGTGCTCTGCCCGCAGGCGGTGCGCACGGCGATGACGGCCGGCAACCCGGACGGCGTCGCCTCGGTCGACGGCATGATCGAGCCGGAGGAGGCGGCCGACGCCTGCGTCAAGGCGATCCAGGCCGAGACCTTCCTCGTGCTGCCCCACCCGCAAGTGCTGGAATACATGCGCCGCAAGACCTCCGACTACGACCGCTGGCTCGGCGGCATGCGCAAGCTCGCCCGCCGCTACGTCGGCGGCCGCGCGGCGCTCTAGCTTCCCTCAGTCCTGGACCTGCGTGTCAGGCTCGGGGGCGCTCTCGTAGAGGTCGGCGTCCTTGCGCCGCACCAGCGCGCGCGGCAAGAGGAGCACCAGCGGCACGGCCAACGCCGTCGTCAGAGCGTTGGCGACCACCAGCGCCTGGAAGCTCAGGCGCCACTTGTCGAGCATCAGCGAGCCCAGGAAATCGGTGCCGAAGATCGAGACGTTGCGCACGCTGATCATCAGCGCGTAGCCGAGGCCTTCGCTCCCCCGCGGCGTGGCGCGCACGGCGAGGTCCATCAGCGACAGCTCCGCCAGGATGACCCCGAAGGAGTCGACCCCGGCCATGATCCGGGCGTCGGTGGCCGAGGCGTAGTGCAGGTAGCCGACGGTGAGCAGGGCCGAGAGGCCGATGCAGGCCGCCAGCAGGGCGCGCAGGTCGAAGCGTCGGCAGGCCCAGGCGTAGAGACCGGCCGCTGCAAGTCCGCTCAGACCGGCGATCACGCCGAGGAATCCTTGGCCGCCGAAGAACCCCGGCAGGCCCGGCCCGGCGTTCGGCAGCATGTGGAACTCGTTCTGCTGCTTGTAGAACACCGCCGTGGAGAAACCGGGCGCGATGTACACGAGCATCGAGAGCGCCGCCGCCGCCCACAGCGCCTTGGAGCCTCCGACATTCTTCAGCTGGCGTCCCACGACGCCCAGCACCTGGCGCGATTCTACCCGCGCCCTCGGCTCGTGCAGCAGCAGGATCGTCGCCGGGACAAGCAGGAACACCACCATGCCCGACGCCGCCGCGGTCCACGCGAAGTTGACCGTGGCCAGATAGCCCGAGGCGGGCCCGGTGATGATGATGCACACCCGTTGCGTCGCCTCGCGGACGGACGTCAGCCGCCCGGAGCTGCCGCTCGCCTGCGCCGTCTCCACCAGGTAGCCGCCGATCACCGTGCTGGCGAACACCATGAAGCAGTTCACCAGGATCGCCATCCACAGCAACCGCCCGTACTGGTGGGGCGTGTAGTAGATCCCGGCCCAGCCGGCGGCGGCGAGCAGACTCGAGGCGACCAGGTAGGAGCGGCGGCGCTGGCCGAACAGCGGAAAGGCGTCGGTGATCACGCCCGCCAGCGGCTTGGCGTACCAGGGCAGGCCCGACAGGAAGACGAAAGCTGAGAGGTCCGAGCGCGAGACGTGCAGCTCGTTCTTCAGCATGTTGCGGATCGGCAGCGAGCTCAGCACCAACGGCTGCGCCAGCGTGGTCGCGACGATGCCGACGATGATCAGGATGGCCGCCTGAGTGAAGCCGGAGGAGACGCGGCCGGGCGACGGGGCCTCGGCCGCTACGGCGGCGGTCATCAGCGACTCCGTGTCAGTTGCGCTCACAGTCTACGGTCAGGGCCAGCCGCGCAAGCCGACCGCTCGGCGCGCCGCAGCCCGACGGTCGTCCGTCGTCAGAACACTTCGGCGCTGATCGTCCCGTCCGGGAAGAGCGCGGCGCGTTTCATGCCCTGGCTGCGGAACGGCATGGCGATCTCGCCCTGGGGCGTGAGCGCGATCAGGCCGCCCATGCCGCCCAGCGAGACGACGTCGTCGAGCGCGGCGTCGGCCGCCTCGGCCATGTGCTGACCGGCGAAGCGTATGCGGAACGCCAGCTGCGCGGCCGCCGCGGTCCTCACGAAGAACTCGCCGACGCCGGTGCTCGAGACGGCGACGAGGTCGTCGGCCCAGACTCCGGCGCCGACGATCGGGCTGTCGCCGACGCGGCCGAAGCGCTTGCCGTAGGTCCCGCCGGTCGACGTGCCGGCCGCCAGCGCGCCGGTCTCGTCGAGCGCGACGCAGCCGACCGTGCCGACGCCGGGTGTCGCGGTCTCCCCCTTGCGGGCCGGCGTGAACCAGCCGGGGCCGACGCGCTCCAGCCCCTCGGCCTGCGCGAACGCCGCCGCGCCTTCGCCGGCCAGCATCGTGTGGGGCGTCCGCTCCATCACCGCCCGCGCTGCGCGGATCGGCGAGGCGAAGCCCTCGAGCGCGGCCACCGCGCCGGCCCGCCTGCCCCGCCCGTCCATCAGGCTGGCGTCGAGCTCGTAACGGCCGACATCGTTGGCCGAGGCGCCGCGGCCGGCGACGTACAGGCCCGACGCCTCCAGCGCCGCCACCGTCTCGACCACGACATCGAGCGCCGACGCGCCAGCCCTGAGGCGATCACGCCCGGCTTCGATCAGACCGCGCATGTGCGCCAGCTCGGGCCCGTAGTCCCGCCCGGTCAGGGCGCCCGCGCCGCCGTGGATCACCAGACTCAAACATTTGTTCGCCACGACCGCTCGCTCGCCCTTCCTTGCCTCGGCGCCTTCCGATAGCGTCGCGCCGCCAAAAGGGAAGCTCGGAGGAGACGATGAAGGCGCTGCTCAGCAAGGCGGTCGGCGGACCCGAGACGCTGGTGCTGGAAGACGTGCCGAGCCCGAAGCCGAAAGCCGGGCAGGCGGTGGTGTCGGTGAAGGCGGTCGGCGTGAACTACCCCGACGTGCTGATCATCGAGGACAAATACCAGTTCAAGCCGCCCCGCCCGTTCGCGCCGGGCGCCGAGTTCTCGGGCGTGGTCAAGGAAGTGGGCGACGGCGTCACCAGCGTGAAGGCGGGCGACCGCATCCTCTGCAACATCACCTGCGGCGGCATGGCCGAAGAGGTGGCGGTCGACGCCGCGCGGCTGATCAAGATCCCCGATTCGATGCCGTTCGATGAGGCCTCGGCTTTCATCATGACCTACGGCACGAGCTACTACGCGCTGAAGGACCGGGGCTTCCTGAAGCCTGGCCAGAGCCTCCTGGTGCTGGGCGCCGGGGGCGGCGTCGGGCTCTCGGCGGTGGAGCTCGGCAAGGCGATGGGTGCGCGGGTGATCGCGGCCGCTTCGTCCCAGGCCAAGGTCGACCTCGCCAAGGGCAGGGGCGCCGAAAGCGGCGTCGTCTACCCGCCGGGGCCGTTCGACCGCGACGGCCAGAAGGCGCTGGCCGACCTCTTCAAGGGCGCGGTCGGACCGGCGGGCGCCGATCTCTGCTACGACGGCGTCGGCGGCGACTATGCGGAGGCCGCGATCCGCTGCATGGCCTGGGAGGGTAGGTTCCTGGTGATCGGCTTCCCGGCCGGCATCCCGCGCGTCCCGCTCAATCTGGCGCTGCTCAAGAGCTGCGACATCTGCGGCGTCTTCTGGGGCGCGGCGGTGGCGCGCGATCCGAAGGCCCACGCCCGGAACGTCAAGGAGCTGTTCGACCTCTACGACGCCGGCAAGATCCGCCCGCACGTCTCCGAGCACTACCCGCTCGCCCGCGGCTCCGAGGCCATCGCCCACCTCGCCAGCCGCCAGGCGATGGGCAAGGTCGTGGTGATGGTGGACTGAGATCTCCTTCCCCGCAGGGGAGGGGGACCGCGAAGCGGTGGGGGGGCTGCACCGCCAGCCTTGATGTACGGGACGCGTAGGACAAGGGTGGCGCTGCGACGGGCCCCCTCCGTCCGCTGCGCGGACACCTCCCCCTAAGGGGGAGGAGAGGAGGTGCGAATGGCCGGCAGGCTCGAAGGCAAGGTTGCGCTCATCACCGGCGGGGCGTCGGGGATCGGGCTGGGGACGGTCGAGCTGTTCCTTGCGGAAGGCGCGAAGGTGGTCTGCGCCGACCTGCAGGACGAGAAGGGTCGGGTGCTCGAGCAGCGCTTCCCGGATCGCCTCGCCTACGTCCGCTGCGACGTAACGCATGAGCCCGACATCGCGGCCGCTTGCGACAGGGCCAAGAGCGCGTTCGGCGGCCTCGACGTGCTGTTCAACAACGCCGGGGCGCCCGGCCAGCTGGGCGGCGTCGGCGACATCACCGTCGAGGGCTGGGACAAGACCTTCGCGCTGCTGGTCCGCGGCCCCGCGCTCGGCATGCGCCACGCGCTGCCGCTGATGCTGGAGCGCGGCAAGGGCTCGATCATCAACACCGCCTCGATCGCGGGCCTGGAGGCCGGCTGGGGTCCGATCGCCTACTCTACCGCCAAGTGCGCGGTGATCCACATGAGCCGCTGCGCCGCCGCCGAGCTCTCGCCGCAGGGCATCCGCGTCAACGCGATCTGCCCGGGCCTGATCGCCACCTCGATCTTCGGCGAGGCGCTCGGCCTGCCGCGCGCCGCCTCGGACCAGATGGCCGCCCGCGTCGCCGAGAACGCGGCCGCCGCGCAGCCGGTGAAGAAGCCAGGCCTGCCCGACGATATCGCCCGCGCCGCGCTCTATCTCGCCAGCGACGACAGCGCGTTCGTGACCGGGACCCACATCGTCGTCGACGGCGGCATAACCGTGGGCTCCCGCCACGCCTGGGACCCCACGGCCGGCTCGCCGTTCGCCAAGATCATGGGCATCGAAGATGCCGACCTCCCGAACGTCGGCGTTCCGCGGGGGTGAACGCGGCTAGTCCCGAGGTTGACCAGCGCGAGAGCCTCACTAGGTCATCCCGGACAGCCGCTTCGCGCCTTCCGGGATGACAGGGAAGGGTAAGGGGCTCGAGCGCCAGTCTTGTATGGCGTTCAAATTTTGAATTGTGTACAAACCGCCTCGGAGTATGATGCGCCATGGCCGTCGCAGCCCGCGTCGATCCCAGATCCTATTTCACGCCCGCGGAGTGGGCGCCTCTCGCGCGCCGATCGTCCTGGGTCGGGATTGCGCTCGTCATCCACTGCTGGGCGGTGATCGGGCTCTGTTGGGCCGGCGTGATCGCGGCGGCGCACTATTTCGGACCGGTGGGCCTGCTCGGCCTTCTCGTCACCACGCCGATCATCGGCGGACGCCAGCTCGGCCTCGGCATCCTGCAGCACGACGCCGCGCACGGCGCGCTGCACCCGGACCCGAAGGTCGGCGACTTCATCTCCGACACCTTCTGCCTCTCGGGCGTCGAGCGGTATCGCAAGTACCACCTGCAGCACCACAAGTACGCCCAGCAGGCCGAGGACCCGGACCTGGGGCTTTCCGCGCCGTTTCCGATCACGCGCGCCTCGCTGCGGCGCAAGATCGTGCGCGACCTCACCGGCCAGACCTGGTTCAAGCAGCGCTTCGGCGACTTCCAGAAGAAGCTGGGGGCGCGCAAGCCGGGCGAGCCGATACTGCCGCTGGTCTGGTCCGAGATCGTCAAGCAGCGCCGCTGGCTGCTGACAAACGCCAGCGTAATCCTGGTCACCAGCCTTCTTGGCTATTGGTGGGCGTGGTTCGCGCTCTGGCTGCTGCCGCGCGCGACCTGGCAGATGATGATCACGCGCTTCCGCAACATCGCCGAGCACGCGCTGGTGGCGAAGAACGAGCCCGACCCGCTGCGCCACGCCCGCTCGACCCACGCGAACTTCATCGAGCGCATCCTGATCGCGCCCTACTGGGTCAACTACCACTGCGAGCACCACATGTTCATGCATGTGCCGTGCTGGAAGCTGCCGAAGGTACAGCGTCTGCTGCGGGAGAAGGGCGTGCTCGATGACATGCTGACCGCCCCCGGCTACTGGACGGTGCTGAAGGCGGCGAGCTCGAAGCCCGAGCGCCAGCCGCAGGGCGCCGCTGCGGCCGCTTGATCGGCCAGAGCCCGCAGGCGCGCCGCGCCTTCGTCGTCGGCAACACCCGCCTGCAGGCGCCGCCGCATACGCCGGAACTCAAGCTGCATCTGGCCGACGAAATCACGCCGATCTGGAAGCTGACCGAGGAGGAGCTCGGCGAGCTGGGCCTGCCGCCGCCGTTCTGGGCGTTCGCCTGGGCGGGCGGCCAGGCGCTGGCGCGCTACCTGCTCGATCAACCGGACGAGGTCGCCGGCAAGCGCGTGCTGGACTTCGCCACCGGCTCGGGAATCGTCGCCATCGCCGCGGCCAAGGCGGGCGCCCGCGAGGTGGTCGCCAATGACGTCGACGGCTTCTGCGAAGCGGCCGTCGCCGCGAACGCCGAGGCGAACGGCGTTGCGGTGCGCTTCGAAGGGGCCGACCTGCTGGGCGGCGCGCCGCCGCCCGTCGACGTCGTTCTCGCCGCCGACATCTGCTACGAGCGTCCGCTCGCCGAGCGGGTGATGGCCTGGCTGAGTGCGGCCCGGGCGGCCGGCGCGCGGGTCCTGATCGGCGATCCCGGCCGCACTTACTTCCCGAAATCCGGCCTCGTGCGACTGGCGGAATACAGCGTCCCCACCACGCGCGAGCTGGAGGACATGGAGGTCAAGCGCACGAGCGTCTGGGCGCTGCCGTAGCGGGTGTGCGTCCTTCGAGACGCCGCTGCGCGGCTCCTCAGGATGACGCGGATCGTTGCGTCGCCACACAATTCGTCATGGTGAGGAGCGCCGGTAGGCGCGTCTCGGACCACGCACGATTGCGCCGCTGTCTTCGCGGTGCTTACGGAGAACCATGCCCGACACCGCCGACAACCAGCTCCGTGCGCCCACCCGCAGCGGCGACCGCGTCGCCGGGGCGCCGTTCGCGACCCGGTCCGCCGTCTGGGGAACGCACGGCGCGGCGGCCACCGCCCATCCGCTCGCGACGCTGATCGCCATCGACGCGCTGAAGGCCGGCGGCTCGGCGGTCGATGCGGCGATTGCGGCCAACGTCGCGCTGGGCCTTCTGGAGCCGATCGCCTGCGGGATCGGCGGCGACGCCTTCGCGCTGCTCTGGGACCCGGAGGCGCGCCAGGTCGTTGGCCTCAACGGCTCGGGGCGCTCGCCGAGGTCGCTGACGCTCGAGACCCAGCGGGCAAAGGCGAGAGCCGGCCTGATTCCGAGCCATGGCGCGATCTCGGTCTCGACGCCCGGCGCGGTCGACGGCTGGTGGATGCTGCATCAACGCTACGGCCGCCTGCCCTGGGCCGACCTCTTCGCGCCCACGATCGCGCTCGCCGAGGAGGGCGCGCCGGTCGCCCAGACCGTGGCCTACTATCTCGCCGCCTCGCAGCGCAGCTTCGCCAATCCCAGGCTCGGGATCGAGGAGACCGAGAACTTCCTCAAGGTCTGGGCGCCCGATGGGGCGACGCCGCGCGAGGGCGAGATCTTCCGCAATCCCGGTCTCGCACGAACCCTGAGACTCATCGCCGAAGGCGGCCGCGAAGGCTTCTACGAAGGCGAGGTCGCCGAGACCATCGACCGCTACTTCGCCCGCATCGGCGGCTGGCTCTCGAAAGCCGACCTCGCCGCGCACAGCGGCGACTGGGTGACGCCGGCGACGACCAGCTACCGCAGCGTGGACGTCTGGGGCCTGCCGCCAAACGGGCAAGGGCTGGTGACGCTGCAGATGCTGAACATCCTCGAGCGGTTCGACCTCGCCGGCATGGGGTTTCTCTCGAAGGCCTGCCTGCACCACATGCTCGAGGCCAAGCGCCTCGCCTTCGAGGACCGCGCCCGCTACTACGCCGACCCGGCGTTCGCGAAAATCCCGATCGAGTGGCTGATCTCGAAGGACTACGCAGCGGAGCGCGCGGCGCTGATCCGGTCTGACCGCATCCTGACGCCGGCCTTCGCCGGGGAGGCGCCGGGCCAGGGCGACACCACCTACCTCTGCGCCGCCGACAAGGATGGCATGATGGTCTCGCTGATCCAGTCCAACTTCAACGGCATGGGCTCCGGACTCTCCCCCGATGGGCTCGGCTTCATGCTGCAGAACCGCGGCCGCGCGTTCTCGCTCCAGGACGGCCATCCCAACCGCTACGCGCCGGGCAAGCGGCCGTTCCACACCATCATTCCCGGCTTCGCCACCCGGGGCGGCGAGCCCTGGCTCGCGTTCGGCGTCATGGGCGGCAACATGCAGCCACAGGGCCAGACGCAGATCATCACCGACCTCGTCGACTATGGCCTCGGCCTGCAGGAGGCGGGCGACGCGCCGCGATGGCTGCACGAGGGCTCGACCGAGCCGAACGGCGAGGCCGCAGGGGGGAACGGCGAGGTCTATCTCGAAAGCGGCGTGCCGGCGGCCTCGCGCGCGGGCCTGGCGGCGCTCGGCTGGACGTTCGGCCACGCGCCGGGCGCGTTCGGCGGCTACCAGGCGATCGAGCGGGCGCCGGGACGCTATGCGGCGGCCAGCGAAATGCGCAAGGATGGCGCCGCCCTGGCCTACTGACGGAGAGCGCGATGACCTTCGAGGAGGTGCGCGAGATCGCCCTCAGCTTCCCCGGCTGCGTCGAGGGGACCAGCTACGGCCAGCCGTCGTTCCTCGTGAACAAGAAGTTCTTCACGCGCGTGCGCCGCGACGACGCCAGCCTGGTGCTGCTCGAGGTCTCGTTCGACGAGCGCGAGATGTTGATAGAGGCCGAACCAGAGACGTTCCACTTCACGGCGCACTACAAGGATTCCCACGCGGTGCTGGCCCGCATCGCCACGCTCCATCCCGGCTCGATGCGCGCCTTCCTCGACCGCCGCTGGCGCAGAATCGCCCCGAAGAAGCTGGTCAGGGAGCGCGACGCGGCGATGACAGTCCAGTCCTAGCGCCGCAAGCGGGGGCTTCGGCGTCGCTTTTTCAACACGGAGGACACGGAGGACACGGAGGAGGCACGGAGAACACGGAGGCGCGCCAGAGGCGCGCGGCCAACAAGACACTGCGGCGCCAGGAGATTTGCCGGCGCGCTTTGCGCGCCTCCGTGTCCTCCGTGTTCGCCGCGCAAGCGGCGCTCCGTGTCCTCCGTGTTGAAATGGTCAGTCCGAGATAGGCTCGAGGTCGGCCGGAGCGAGCGGAGACGCAGCCGCCTCAGAACTCGTCGTTGATCATCGCGCTGAACTGCTCGAGCACCTCCTTGACCTGCTCCTCAGCGGGCAGGTCGGCGAGGGGCTCGTCGGGCTCGGGCGCGGGCGGCTGGGCGACAGTCAGGCGGGCGACGACCGCGCCGCCCTGCGCCAGCACCAGCTCCTCGCCCTCGGTCAGCGCCGCCAGCGTCTGGGCGATGCGCGGCGGCAGGTCGTCGAGATCGATCTGCTTCAAGAGCGCGCCTTCAGCAGATCGCGGATCTCGGTCAGCAGCACCTCGGTCGGCGGCGGCGCGGGCGGCTCGGCCGGCGTCTTCGCCTGCTGCCGGCGCATGGCGTTGAGGAGCTTGATCATCAGGAAGACGATGAAGGCGACGATCAGGAACTGGATGATCGTGTTGAGGAACGCGCCGTAGCCGATCGCCACCTCGGCGGTCTTCCTCACCGGGTCGGCCGGCTGCAGCACGAGCTTCAGCTGCACGAAGTCGACCTTGCCGAGGAAGAGGCCGACCGGCGGCATCACCACCTGGTCGACGAGGCTGGTGACGATCTTGCCGAACGCGGCGCCGATGATCACGCCGACGGCCAGATCGATGACGTTGCCGCGGGCGATGAATTCTCGGAACTCGCGCAGCATGCTGACAGGTCCTTGGGCAGCCTCGGAGAGCTTCTGAATAGGCTCGATCATACGCTGCGACCCATCTGACGCGGCCGCGGTGCGGAGACTAGTCCCCGTTCAACCGCGCGCGCAATTCCTTGCCAGCCTTGAAGAAAGGCACGCTCTTGGCCCGCACCTTGACCGCCTCGCCCGTGCGGGGGTTGCGGCCGGCTCTGGCGGGGCGCGATCGGACGGAGAAGGCGCCGAAGCCGCGCAACTCAACCCGGCCGCCGCCTTCGAGGGCGTCGATCATCTGTTCGAGGATGACGCCGACGACGCGCTCGATGTCCTTCTGGGTGAGGTGCGGATTCTCGCTCGCCAAAGCGGCGATCAACTCCGACTTGATCATCCAGCGCCCCCTCTCGGTCGTTTCGAGCTTTGCCCAATCGCAGGGCGCTCTTCAAGGGCCGGGAGGGGACGCGGGACATCAATTTCGGCGCGCTACTCCTTTGACGCCTTCTCGCGCAGCGCTGCGCCCAGGATATCGCCCAGCGACGCGCCGGAGTCCGACGAGCCGTACTGCTCGATCGCCTCCTTCTCTTCGGCCACTTCCAGAGCCTTGATCGACAGCGAGATGCGCCGCGCGGCCTTGTCGACGTTGGTGATCTGGGCGTCGACCCGGTCGCCGACCGCGAAGCGTTCCGGCCGCTGCTCGGAGCGATCGCGCGAGAGGTCCGACTTGCGGATGAAGGCTGTCACCGGCGCATCCTCGTCGCCGAACGTGACCTCGACGCCGCCAGAGGTGACCTCGCCGATGGTCACCGTGACGGTCTGGCCCTTGCGGTACACGTCGCCGGCCAGCGGGTCGCCCGCCAGCTGCTTGATGCCGAGGCTGATGCGCTCCTTCTCGACGTCGACGTCGAGCACGCGGGCGCGGACCACCTCGCCCTTCTTGTAGCGCAGGATGGCTTCCTCGCCGGGCGTGTTCCAGTCGATGTCCGAGAGGTGGACCATCCCGTCGATGTCGTTGTCGAGGCCGATGAAGAGGCCGAACTCGGTGGCGTTCTTGACCTCGCCCTCGACCGCCGTGCCGATCGGGTGCTGCTCCAGGAACTGCTCCCAGGGGTTCTGCATCGCCTGCTTGAGGCCGAGGCTGACGCGGCGCTTGGAGGCGTCGACGTCGAGCACCACCACCTCCACCTCCTGCGAGGTCGAGACGATCTTGCCCGGATGGACGTTCTTCTTGGTCCAGCTCATCTCGGAGACGTGCACCAGGCCCTCGACCCCGGCCTCCAGCTCCACGAAGGCGCCGTAGTCGGTGATGTTGGTGATGCGGCCTTTGTACTTGGCGCCCACCGGATACTTGGCCTCGACGCCGTCCCACGGGTCGGACTGCAGCTGCTTCATGCCAAGGCTGATGCGCTGGGTGTCGGGGTTGATCTTGACGATCTGCACCTTGACCGTATCGCCCACCGCCAGGACCTGGCTCGGGTGCGAGACGCGCTTCCAGCTCATGTCGGTGACGTGCAGCAGGCCGTCGATGCCGCCCAGGTCCACGAAGGCGCCGTAGTCGGTGATGTTCTTGACCACGCCCTCGCGGACCTCGCCCTCGTGCAGCTGGCTGACCAGCTCGGTGCGCTGCTCGGCGCGGGCCTCCTCCAGGATCGCGCGGCGCGAGACGACGATGTTGCCGCGCGGCCGGTCCATCTTCAGGATCGCGAACGGCTGCTCGCGGCCCATCAGCGGGCCGACGTCGCGCACCGGGCGGATATCGACCTGGCTGCCCGGCAAAAAGGCTGTCGCACCGTTGAGATCGACGGTAAAACCGCCCTTTACGCGGCTGACGATAACACCGATGACGCGCACCGCTTTCTTGAAAGAT
>DATKMZ010000013.1:0-24187 GCA_035541575.1 Caulobacteraceae bacterium
GCTCAGCCTTTCGGCCTACGCGATCGACGACCTCTTGCACCAGGACGCCCTGCTGGGCGCGGTCGAGGCCGAGATCGCGGCCATCGCGACGGTCTCGCGCGAGCTGTTCCCGGTCCTGGTGTTCGGCGCGCCGCTGCGCCACCGAGGTCGGCTCTACAACACCGCTGTCGTCATCCATCGCGGCGCGGTGCTCGGCGTCGTCCCGAAAGCGTACCTGCCCAACTACCGTGAGTTCTACGAGAAGCGGCACTTCGCGCCCGGCGCGGCCGTGCGCGGCGAGACCATCGACGTCGCCGGCGCGTCGGTCCCATTCGGGATCGACCTCCTGTTCGAAAGCCGCGGCGACATCCGCGCCACCTTCCACGTCGAGATCTGCGAGGACGTCTGGACGCCTATCCCTCCGTCGAGCCACGCCGCGCTCGCCGGCGCGGAGGTGCTGATCAACCTCTCGGCCAGCAACATCACGATCGGCAAGGCGGACCAGCGCCGGCTGCTCTGCGAGAGCCAGTCGGCCCGCTGCATCGCGGCCTACCTCTACACGGCCGCCGGCCACGGTGAATCGACTACCGACCTGGCCTGGGACGGCCAGGCCGAGATCTTCGAGAACGGGACACAGCTGGCCGCGGCCGAACGGTTCGTGGCGGACCAGATCATCTACGCCGACGTCGACGTCGGGCGCCTCACGGCCGAGCGGATGCGCGTCGGCAGCTTCAACGACAACGGCCTGTCCGAGCTCGGCGCCCAACGGACGTTCCGCCGGATTCCGGTGGCCCTCGACGCGCCCGCCGAACCGGTGAAGCTGCGGCGCAAGGTCGAGCGGTTCCCCTACGTGCCAGCCGATCCGGCCCGGCTCGAGCAGGACTGCTACGAAGCCTACAACATCCAGGTCGAGGGACTCGCAACCAGGCTCGAGGCGACCGGCTCGAAGACGCTGGTGATCGGCGTCTCGGGAGGGCTCGATTCCACTCACGCGCTCATCGTCTGCGCCCGCGCGCTCGACCGACTGCGTCGGCCTCGCAGCCAGATCATGGCCTTCACCCTTCCTGGCTTCGCCACGTCGGAGGGCACCAGGGCCAACGCCGTAGCGCTCATGAACGCAATCGGCGCGACCGCCGGCGAGATCGACATCCGCCCGGCCGCCCGCCAGATGCTCACCGACATCGGCCACCCGTTCTCGGGCGGTGAGCCGGTCTACGACGTCACGTTCGAGAACGTGCAGGCGGGACTCAGGACCGACTACCTCTTCCGCCTCGCCAACCACCACAACGGCATCGTGGTCGGCACCGGCGACCTTTCGGAGCTCGCGCTCGGCTGGTGCACCTACGGCGTCGGCGACCAGATGAGCCACTACAACGTCAACGCATCGGTCCCGAAGACGCTGATCCAGCACCTGATCCGCTTCGTGGCCGCCAGCGGCGACGTGGACGAGGCCACCGCCAAGCTGCTGCACGCGATTCTGGCCACCGAGATCTCGCCCGAGCTGGTGCCGGCCGACGCCGCGGGCGCGATCCAGTCGACCGAGGCCATCGTCGGCCCCTACGCGCTGCAGGACTTCAATCTCTACTACACGCTCCGCTACGGCTTCGCGCCCTCCAAGGTCGCGTTCCTGGCCGAGCACGCCTGGTCGGACGCCTCCGCCGGCGACTGGCCGCGCAACATCCCTGACGCTGCGCGGCGCGCCTACGACCTTCCGGAGATCCGCAAATGGCTGAAGGTCTTCCTGAGCCGCTTCTTCGGGTTCAGCCAGTTCAAGCGCTCGGCCGTGCCCAACGGCCCGAAGATCAGCTCCGGCGGCTCGCTCAGTCCGCGCGGCGACTGGCGCGCGCCGTCGGACGGCGCAGCGACAGCATGGCTCGCCGAGCTGGAGGCGAACGTACCGGAGCGCTAGGCGCCCCGCGCCGCCTCAGGGTGTGTGAATCCAGAGGACGCTGCAGAAGGCCATGACGGCCACTGTCAGCGCGAACAGCAGAAATGGCTTCAACCGCTCGCGCCTTGGCGCCTCATCGTTCACATAATGGAACGTCATCCGCGACATGGCCGCAGAAGATCGACCTTCCGCCTTAACAAATTCCGAAGAAACGCGGTATAGGCGCGTTAACTTTCGACATATCCAGATGTGACGGACTATAGTTACGGCGCGTCGAGAGTAAATATCGGTCAATTGCTTCGATGTTAACCCTCGCCTGGCCTGCCCGACTGTGGCGGAATCGTGGCGATGGGCCTTGTCGGCGAGAATTCGCCAGGACAATACGATCCAAGACTGCGGTTTGTGAAGACGCCACACGTTTCGAGACAGTCATCGCGCGATCCGCTCTTCTCAGGCGAGCTAACCATCCACTTGGGCAGGTTCACCGCGCTAGCCGCTGTTGCGCAGGCCGGTCGCGATGCCGTTCATCGTCAGCAGGATGCCCTCGCGCACCTGCGGGTCGTCGTCGCCCTCGCGGTGTCGGCCGATCAGCTCGATCTGCAGGTGGTTCAGCGCCTCGAGGTAGGGCCGGCGGTAGCGGATGTGCGCGGCAAGCTCGGGATTGCGGCTGGTGAAGTCGCGTCCCCGCCGGATCGCGAGCAGCGCCTCGGTCGTGCGGTCGAACTCGGCCTCGATCGCGCCGAACGCGGCGACGCGCAGCGCGGCGTCGGCGACGAGGCCGGCGTAGCGGCGGGCGATCCGCATGTCGGCCTTGGCCATCACCATCTCCATGTTGTCGAGCGCCGAGGCGAAGAACGGCCAGGCCTCGGCGAGGTCGGCGAGCACGGCGAGATCGCGCCCGGCCACGGCCGAGCCGAACCCGAACCAGCCAGGCAGCATCACGCGGGCCTGCGACCAGGAGAACACCCAGGGGATGGCGCGCAGGTCCTCGATCGCTTGAGAGGCGGTGCGCGAGGCCGGGCGGCTGCCGATGTTGAGGCTCGAGATCTCGCTGATCGGCGTCGCCTCGCGGAAGAAGGCCGCGAACCCCGCCGTCCCGTAGACCAGCGCGCGGTAGGCCCGCATCGAGGCTGCCGAAAGCTCGGCCATCGTCGCAGCGCCGACGGCGTGCTCGCCGTCGTTGCGCCGTCCGAAGCTCGCCAGCAGCATCGCCGCGGTCATCGTTTCGAGGTTTTCGCGGCCGATCGCCGGGTCGGCGTACTTGTTGGCGACCACCTCGCCCTGCTCGGTGATGCGGATGCGGCCAGCGACGGTTCCCTCGGGCTGGGCGAGGATGGCGTCGAAGCTCGATCCGCCGCCGCGCCCGACCGCCCCGCCGCGGCCGTGGAAGAACTGCAGCGCCAGCCCCGCGCCCTCGACGACGTTCTTCAGCTCGCGCTGCGCTTCGTGCAACGACCAGATCGAGGTCAGGTAGCTGCCATCCTTGTTGCTGTCCGAGTAGCCGATCATGATCTCCTGGACGCCGCGCGCGGCAAGGTGACCGCGCAGCGGCTCGCAGGCCAGGAACGCGCGCATGGTCGCCGGCGCGGCCTCGAGGTCGGCGATAGTTTCGAACAGCGGCGCGACCAGGATCGGCGAGCGCGCCGGATCGCCGGGCGCGTAGAGCCCGACCTCCTTGAGGAGCACGTAGACCTCGAGCAGGTCGGAGACCCCCGTGGTCTTCGAGATGACGTAGGTGTCGATCGCCTTGGGGCCGTAGCGGCGGCTTGCCTCGGCGGCCGCGCGCAGCACGGCGAGCTCGCCGATCGTCTCGTCTGAGTAGTCCGCCAGCGGCGAGGCGAGCGGGCGCATGGTGCGCAGCTCAGCCGACAGCAGCGTGACCCTGTCCGCCTCGTCGAGCGCGGCGTAGTCCGCGCAGGCGCCGGCGGCCCGCAGCAACTCGCCCACCACCCGCTCGTGCACGTCGGAGTTCTGCCGAAGGTCGAGCGTCGCAAGATGGAAGCCGAAACAACCGACGGCGCGGATCAGGTCCGTGAGGCGCCCGCCCCGGAACGCCTCGCCGTGATGGGCGACGAGCGAGCTCTGGATGACCTCGAGGTCGGCCCTCAGCTCGTCGGCCGACGCGTAAGGCGGCCCGGCGATCGGCGAGGGCCGCGCCGGGGCCGCGCCGGTCAGCTCCGGCGCGGCGGCGGCCAGCCGCGCGTAGACGCCTGAGAGTGCGCGCCGATAGGGCTCGTCGCGGCGCTGCGGCGCCTCGTCGCCGGAGCGCTCGGCCAGATCGGTCAGCGCGGCCGTGACCGAGACATGCTCGGTGGAGAGCGCCAGCTCGGCGCCCAGCGCGTGAACCTCCTCCAGATAGTGCGCGACGATCAGGCCCGACTGCCGCAGGAGCGCGACCCGCAAGGTCTCGGCGGTGACGTTCGGATTGCCGTCGCGGTCGCCGCCGACCCAAGAGCCGATCCGCAGGAAACTCGGCGCAGTGATCTCGCCACCCAGCGCGGCCTCGAGGTCGGCGTAGACCCGCGGCAGCTCGGCGATGAAGGTGCGCTCGAAGAACGAGACCGCGTTCTCGATCTCGTCCGCGACTCCGAGGCTGGTGGGCCGCAGCTGCCGCGTGGCCCAGAGGATCAGGATCTGGCGCGCCAGGTCGCTCTCGATCCCCGGCCGGGCCTGCGGCGGCGCACGGTCGTGGGCGTCGAACGCCTCGGCGATGCGGCTGACGCGGTCGATCACGCTCTTGCGGCGCACTTCGGACGGGTGCGCGGTGATCACCGGCATCACCAGCGACCGGCCGAGCGCGCGCCCGATCGCACTGGCGTCCATGCCCTCCCCGACCAGCCGCGCCACCGCGCCGGCGAGCGAGCGCTCGCCGTCGGGGCTGGCTCGCAGCCGCCGCCGCGCCTCTTGGTCCTCGGCAATGTTGATGAGCTGCGAGAAGCAGACGAACGAGTGCGCGAACCGCAACGCGTCAGGCAGCGAGAGCGCACGGAGCAAGGAATCGAGCTTCAGGCCGCGCGCCTCGGTGCCGTCGCGATGGTAGGCGACCGAGGCCTGGCGGATCTCTTCGATGGCCTCGAACACCTGCTCGCCTTCCTCGGCCCTGAGCACGCGCCCCAGGATGTCGCCGAAGAGGCGAACATCGGCGCGCAGCAGCATCGCGGGGGTCGGCTCGGCGGGCATGGCGTCCATAGAACGCGCCGACGCACCCTGCGGCAAGGCGGGCTCGCGGCGATCAGGCGGCCTGGGCCATCATTGGCTGCAGCGCCGCCCAGACGCGGTCCGGCGCGAGATCGTTCAGGCAGCGGAAGTGGCCAAGCGGGCAGACCCGCTCGAAGCAGGGGCTGCAGTCCAGCCCCTCGCTCAGGATCACAGCGCGGTCGCTGAGCGGCGGCGTGAAGGCGGGCGAGCTCGAGCCGTAGAGCGCGATCAGCGGCCGGCCGAGCGCGGCGGCGACATGCATCAGCCCGGAGTCGTTGGTCACCACGGCGGCGGCCGCGGCGACGAGATCGATCGCCTCGCCGAGCTTGGTGCGGCCCGCGAGATCGACGGCGCCCGGCGCGGCCGCGGCGACCTCGCCCGCGATCGCCGCGTCGCCCGGCCCGCCGATCAGCCAGACCGCGCGGCCCTCGCCCATGAGCCGGCGCGCGAGCGCGGCGTGGTGCGCGGCGGGCCACCGCTTGGCGGGGCCGTACTCGGCGCCGACGCAGAGCGCCACGGCGGGGCGATCGGCAGCGAGGCCGAAGCGCGCCCGCGTCGCGGCGACGTCGGCGTCGCCGACGCTCAGCTTCGGCGTCGGCGTCTCGCGCGGCGTCGTGGTTCCGGGCGGATCCGCGAGCAGCGCGGAACGATCGACCATGCGCGGCAGGGCCGCCTCGTCGAGCGTCCGCGCGTCGTTCAGCAGCATCCAGCGCGCCTCGCCGACGAAGCCGGTGCGGCGGGGAATCCCGGCGAAGAACGGAACCAGCGCCGACTTCCACGAATGCGGCAGCACGAACGCGCGGTCGAACCGGCCGCGCAGCGCCCGCCCGAACTGGCGCCGCTGCCCGAGCTTCAACGCGCCGTGGGCGAACGGGTTGATCAGCGCCTCGTCGACGCCCGGCAGCCGCCGCACGACCTCCTCGATGTGCGCCGGCGTCATCACCGTGATCCGCCCGGTTGGATCGGCGGTCTTGAGCCGGCGGATCAACGCGCCCATCATGACGGCGTCGCCGAGCCAGCTCGGTCCTACGATCAGCTGCTCCAAGCGCGTCCCCCGGCTCGCGGGCGACCCTCCGCCGGCGCGGCGATCGTTTGGCGTGCGCCTGCGGATGTCATGACCGGGAGACTAGAGGCTGGTCCGGCGAGCGGCCAGCCGAACGATGCGGAGGCGACGTCATGACTACCAGCGCCGGCGAACTCACCAGCCACGCGCGCACCTATCACGGCTTCATGCTGGGCATGAAGTGGGCCTGCATCCACCTGGGCGCGCTGATCACCTTGCTGATCATGTGGTTCGCGACGCCGGTTGGCTTCCTCGCGGCGCTGATCACGGCGGCGATCGTCTACGGGGTCGGGATCTGGGCGATGAACCATGGCCTGGCCCACTCAACCGAGAACGACACCGGCCGCCTCGCCCCCGGCCACTCCAGCGAGGACGTCGAGCGCGGCCAGATCTAGCCGGTTGGCGCGGCCGCGCCCGACCGTCTAGCTTGGACGCAAGGGGGCGCGCCGCTTGGGGGCTCAGGTCTTCATTTCCTACGCCCGGTCGACCGAGGCCGTCGCCGAGGCCGCGGCGGCCGCGTTGCGCGCCGAAGGCTACGAGGTCTGGCGCGACGACGCATTGCCGGCCCACCGCCCCTACGACGAGGTGATCGCCGAGCGGCTCGACCGCGCGGACGCGGTGCTCGTGCTCTGGTCGGCCGACGCGGTTCAGTCGCAATGGGTGCGCTCCGAAGCCAACCGCGCCCGCGAGCGACGCAAGCTCGTGCAGGCGCGGCTCGGCCGGGCGGCCCTGCCGATGCCGTTCGACCAGATCCAGGTCGCCGAGCTCGGTTCATGGACCGGAGATCCGCACGTGGCGGGGTGGCGCAAGGTGGTCGCCAGTCTTGCCGAGATCACCGCCGGGCCGACTCCGCCGCCACGCCTGGCTGCGCCGGCGGCCGTTGCAGCCGACCGACCGTCGATCGCGGTGCTGCCGTTCGCGACGCCGTCCGGCGGGCCGGATGAGGCCGCGTTCGCCGACGGCATGGTCGACGAGATCGTCACCGCGCTCAGCCGGTTCCCGTCGCTCGTCGTCATCGGCAGCCGCTCGAGCCTGAGCTATCGCGGCGACGCGCGCAGCGAGACCGAGATCGCGCGCGAGCTCGGCGTCCGCTTCCTGCTCGACGGCAGCGTACGCCGGGCCGGCGATCGCCTGCGGATCGCCGTGCGCCTGGTCGACGGCGTGAGCGGCGCCCAGGTCTGGGCCGAGCGCTTCGACGGCGCGGCGGGCGACGTGTTCGACCTGCAGGAGCAGGTGGCGATCGCCGCGGCGGCGCAGATCGCCCCCTCGATCGAGACGGCCGACATCCGGCGTGCGCTCGCCCGGCCGACGCAGGACCTCACCGCCTACGAACTCTACTTGCGCGCCGTGCATCTGCAGCGCGCGTTCACCAGGGAGGCTCTCGAGGAAGGGATCGCCGCAGTTGACCAGGCGTTGGATCGCGATCCCCACTTTGCTCCGGCGCTGGCGTTCGCGAGCCTGCTCCATTCGCTGCTGGTGCTTTGCGCCTGGGCCGACGATCCGGCCGAGACGAGGACGCGCGCGCTCAACCTGGCGCGCCGGGCGCTGAACTCAGGCCCGGAGAATCCCGAGTCTATGGCGATGATAGCGACTGTGCTGATCTGGGTCGGAGAGGACGCCAAGGCGGCCGATGCGATGGTCGAGCGCGCGCTGTCGCGCAACCCGGGCGCCGCGTTGATCTGGTTCGCCAGCGCCTGGATCAAGACCTTCGACGGCCGCCCGGCGCTCGCGCTCGAGCACTTCGACCGGCACATGGTCCTCGACCCCCGCTCGCCGCTGCGGATGTTCGTAGCCGGCGGGACGGGGGTCGCACTGACGCTGCTCGGACGCTTCGGCGAGGGCGCGGCGCGGCTCGGCGAGGCGCTGCAGCAGGTGCCCGATCACACCGTGTTCCGCACGATCCTCACCGTTGCGCTCGCGCTCGGCGGCGATGCCGACGCGGCGCGCCCGCTGGCCGAGCGGCTCCCGGCCGGCGCAATCACGAACACGCTGGCCCTGCTGCAGAATCCGGCGGACCGCGAACGTGTGAGGGAAGGACTCGGACTGGCCGGCGCCCGAGACTGACGACGCGGCTATGCCGAAGCGATGGTACCGCCTCTCCGGATCGAACGGAGGACCTCCAGAGCCACAATCTGGCGCTCTAACCAACTGAGCTAAGGCGGCGTCTTCGCGAAGCGCTCCCGTTTAGGCGCGGGCGGACGGCGGATCAAGCCGGCCCGCAGCCGCAAAGGAAAAGGCCCCGAGGCGGCGCCTCGGGGCCCTCCAGCCTTGGCCGGATCGAGCCGGCCTATTCCTTCGGCACCTGGAAGCCGATCGGGATGATCACCTTGGCGCCGGCGACGGGCACGCCGTCGCGGGTCATCGGCTTCATCTTGAAGAGCCGCGAAAGCTTCAGCGCGGCCGAGCCGAACTCCTGGTCGGACGGGCTTTCGGAGGTGACCGAGCAGCCGCTGACCGTGCCGTTGGAGTTGACCGTGCACTCGATCGTGGCGTGGCCGTTGACCCCCATGCGGCTCGCCCGCTCGGGATAGTACTGGGCCATGTCATCGCCCGAGGGCCGGCGCAGCCAGTCGGGCTGGCTGATAACGGTCGGCCTCGGCGGCGGCGGCTTCTCCGGCGCGATCACCGGCGGAGCCGGCGGCGGGGGTTGCGGGTGTTCCACCGGCGCGATGTTCAGCGGCGGCGGGGCCGGCACGTTCACCGGCACCTGGGCCGGCGGCCGTGGCTGGATCGGCGGCGGCTTCTCGATCTTCGGCGGCGGCGGCGGCGGCGGGGGCGGCGGCGGCGGCGGCGGCGGGTGGAGGATGTTCACCTCCTCCTTCTGCTCCGCATAGTTCTTGTAGTTGGGTTTGAACTTCGCCTTGTAGACGTAATAGCCGACCAGGGCGTGGAAGAAGATCGCCGACGTGACCGCGATGATGAACGTGCGCGTGCGGTTCGGATCCCGCCGCGGCATGTCGAACGGGTTGTGGGCCGGATGGGCGATGTCGACGTCGGTCATTTGTGTCCACCCACCCCGGAGCGATCCTCGCCGACCAGCGCCACGCTGTAGAACCCGTTGTCCTGCATCGTGTTCATCACATCGAGGAACTTGCCGTATTCGACGTTCTCGTCCCCGCGGATGAAGATGCGCAGACCGACGTGGCTTGGACCGGCGGCGAGCTTCAAGGCGTCCGGAAGCTCACTGAGGTCGGTCAGGTTGTCGCCGACGTAGTAGTCTCCGTTCGCCTTGATCGACACGTAGATGATCTGCGGCGGCTTGGTCTGCGGCTTGGCGTTGGCGGGCGGCAAGTTGACCTTGACGTTCACCGACGCCAGCGGAGCTGCGACCATGAAGATGATCAGGAGAACCAGCATCACGTCGACGAACGGCGTGACGTTGATCTCGTTATTCAGCTCGACCTGGTACTTGCCACCGCCAGGCCCTGCGAGTTTGGCGGCCATATGGGGTTACGCCCCCTTGTCGAGCTGACGCGAGATCGCGTTCATCAGTTCGGCGACGAACCCTTCCGTGCGCGAGCCGTACTGCGTGATCATGGTCTGGAAGTAGTTGTAGAACACCACCGACGGGATCGCCGCGAAGAGGCCGAGGCCGGTCGCGAGCAGCGCTTCGGCGATGCCGGGCGCCACGACGGCGAGGTTCGTGGTGTTCGAGTTCGCGATGCCGATGAACGAGTGCATGATCCCGTAGACGGTGCCGAACAGGCCGATGAACGGGCCGGTCGAACCGACGGTCGCCAGGAACTGCATGCCGCTGGAGAGGCGGCGAGCCAGCGAGGCCTGCACCGCGCCGACGGCGGCCTGGGCGCGCATGATCGTGGTGTCGCGGTGCTCGCCCGCCACGTGCAGCCCGGCCTGACGCGACAGCTCCACCTCGGCGGCGGCGGCCGCGGCCATGTCGGCCAGCGGGTTGCCGGCGAACTCGTCGGCCTCGGCGATCTTGCCCATGTCGGCGATCGACTTGGCGCCGCGGAAGGTCTCGAGGAAGCGGTTGGTGATCCGGTTCATCGAGGCGAACTCGAAGATCTTGAGGATCAGGATCGTCCACGACAGCAGCGAGCAGATCAGCAGGCCGACCATCACGACCTTAACCAGGATCTCGGCGTCCATGAACATCTCGAACGGGCCGAGGTGACCGGCGTTCTTGCCGCCGACGTGGGTCGGCGTGGCCTGGTCGCTCGAGGCCTGGTCGGCGGGAGCCGGGGCCGCGGCGGCGGGCGCAGCGGCTGGGGCCGCAGCCGCCGTCGCCGGGGCGGCCGCGTTCTGCGCGAGCACCGGCGTGGCGGTCATCAGCGCGACCGCGCCGACGAGGGCCAGAAGGGGTGTGGTCTTTTTGGTGTGAAGCATCGTTTCGCCAGTTCCTGCTTGGTCTTGCTCGCCCTAGGACCCGAAGGGATCGTCGCGCGGGGCGCCTGTCCGCCCTGAATGGTGTGGGCCGGCCGCGAGGTCGCCGGCGGCGACCTCGCACATCCTAGGCCCTAGTCGCCACGCCCGTCTCGCCACGCTCCGATCCAATCTCATTCGCTGGCCTTCAGAAGCTCGCGTTTCGAGGCGCTTGAAAACTCGCGCTCAGCCGAAGCCGAGGCAAGTGCTTACCGCTTTGTTAGACTTACGGCTCGGGTCCTTTGGCAATCCCAAATCTCACCGTCAAGGGGGGCTCGCAGATCGCTGTTTCGAGATTGAGACTTCGAATTCAGGGTCTGTTTGCGACGCAGCATCGCTGGTTCGCTAGCCGCACGTGCGGATTCCATGCGTCCGAAGCGCCACTGCGCTGCAATGCAGCAAATCTGTGGAGACCAGGCTGCGGCGAATTCTGCGGCCGCTCAGCCAAGAACTTCCCGGGCCGCCGCACAGCAATGAATGGACTGGGTAGTCAAAAAAGCGCGACCGCGGCCGGCCGCGCGGCGGTAGAATTCGGCCGTGAGCCACGCCAACGCCGCGCCCAAGCCCGATAATACTCTGCCGCGCGCTCACGTTTAACGTCGGCGACGCCGCCACGACGCCGGCGCCGCGGCGGAGACCTCGATCGTACGTCTTCGGGTCGTTCGTGTCGGCCGGCGTTTTCTCCGTCGTCTTCGTTCCCACGGCCATCGAGGTGGCTCGCGTCGCCGTCGAGAGCGCCAGCACCGTCCGATCGCCAGGCTCGTCTCTATCTGCTGGCCGGCGCCGTCGTATCCCTGCCCTACACGTTGTGGCGCAGCCGGGCCGCCGCCAAGCCGGCGGCCGTCGCCGCGGCCTGACCACCGCGCTGCGGGCTGCAGCGCGTCAGCGTTCCCCCTGCGCCGCCGCATTCGAAGTTCCGTCGAGTTCGCGACAAAACGGGAATAGCTGGCGGCGGATGGCGACCGCTGTCGGATGAACGGTGGGACCCGCGAAGCTACAGTGAATCCTTGTCAGCGTTGACGCAGGTCAAAGTGTCCCCGCCGGATGAGTCCTACTAGACCCAGATCGCACGCTCCTTCACGGCGGTGCGGGCGGTTCTTGCAGGGACTGGACAGCAGTCTGACCCGCGAAATGAGTAGTCGCCAGTGTGAGTAGACCAAGGAGGAGGTGCTTTGACGGCTGCCCGCCCACGCCCGACATGCCCCTCCTGCGTCATTCGCCACCAAGGCCTTTGCGCGGGCGTCTCGGATCACGACATTGACAGCTCGTCGGCCCTGGAGGCGTCGCATTCCCCCACGCGCGTCTACGATGCGGGCGACCTGGTCTACGTCCAGGGCGACGCCAACGACTACGTCTTCAATCTGATCAGCGGCTGGGTCGCGCTGCATCAAGATCTGCCGGACGGCCGCCGCCAGATCATTCAGATTCTGCAGCGGGGCGCCCTGTTCGGCCTGGAACAGGCGGGGCAGAGCATCGGGCACGGGGCGACTGCGATCACGAACGCCGCCATCTGCCCGATCCGGCGATCGAAGCTCGATGTCTTGCGGCGCGAGAACCCTGCGCTGAACGAGCGTTTCATCTGGTTGCTGCAAGCCGACAGCCACCGCGCGTTCGAGACGCTGGCGATTCTTGGCCAAGGCAGCGCCAAGGAACGCGTGGGCGGGCTTCTGGCCGAGCTCGTCGCCACGTCCGCGGGCGATTCCGAAATAGACGAAGGCACGTTCTTCAAGATCCCTCTCACCCAGCGGCATATCGCCGAGGCGACAGGACTCACCGCGATTCATGTCAATCGCGTCTTGCGCCAGCTCCGCGAGGAACACACCGTCGACGTGCACAACGGGCTGCTCGCGGTCCTCGACCCGCCCAAGCTCGGCGCGTTCAGGGGGCACTGGAGAGGGCGATCACGCTCGGAATCCGCCGGAGCGCCGCGACTAGGGGGCCAGCGCGCTATCCCGCCGGTAACCCCATCGTCTGCCATCGCAGTTCCAGCGCTGGCGCGGGGCGAGAGCTGACCGACTTGGAGGCAAGTCATGAAATCAGGCGGACGAGCGCCGGGCGACCCTTGAACGCCTCCCCTCCTAGCAAGCGCGGCCGCGGGCGCTGGATCGCAATCCGGGGTCGGATCGCGAGCAACCGGATCTTGCCGGCGGTCGCGGTCCTTGCCCTGGGCGCAGCGTTGCTCGCCGCGCCGCCGGTCCGCGGCGACCCGGCCGCCGACGTCAGCCTCGCGCCGGACTCCGCGCCCGGATGGTTCCCCTCGGACGATCAACAGAAGCGGGTTCCGGAACTGGTGACCGAGTACTTCGCGGACCGCGACAGCGGGAAGATCGCGGAGGCATATGCCTTCCAAGGCGAAGACCTTACCCAGAACTACCCTCTCGACCTGTTCTCCGCGCGCGAAGTCGCGTTCAACGACCTGGCGGGCGCCATCCGGGAGCGGCGGATCGTCAAGATCGTCTGGGCGAAGGACCCGATGAACGCGGAGTCGCCTGGCGTCTACGCCACCGTCGATTTCGTCGGTCGCTTCGCCAACGTCGACCGCTACTGTGGTTACGTCGTTCTGCACCAGGCGACTTCGAGCGCCGACTTCAAGATCGTGCGCGACGACGAGACCTATCTCAGTAACAGCACCGCCGCGGCGATCGAGGCGAACCAGTCGCGCGGGACCCTGGACGCGGCATGGGACGCGGCGTCGAGTCGCTGTCCGAACTACCCTGGCGAGGCGGACCAGACAACCGCTCCCGCTGAACCGGCCGCCCCTCCGCCAGGCCCAGCCGCCACACCCGAGCCTTCCGCCCCGCCGCAGTCAGCCCCTTCGCCTGAGCCGAACGCTCCACTGGAGACGGCCCCGCCTCAGCCGGCCGCCCCGGCCGCACCATCTTCGGAAACGCCCCATTCCTGATCCGGCTCTGGGCCGGCCGTTTCCCCGAGAGCTGCGCTCAGGCGCGCCCGACGTTGCCGCACCCGCGCGCCTGCGCCCGCTCGTGGCGGCAGTCGCGACCGTTGAGATTGAGCACGAACAGTATGGCGCCCGTATCGCTGCTGACCGTCACGGACCAGGCCGGACCGTCCCAGAACGCATCTGGCTGTTCCCGAAGCAGTTCCGCCGCGAAGAGCGTCGCCTCGCGCCGGGCCGCCAACGCGTCCGGCAACTCCAGGCACTGCTCGTCCGCCACAGGGCCGCCGTCGTCGATGCGAAACGAGAACACTGCCATTCCGATATTTCCCGGCGCCGGAACGTCACCTCCGCGCGACCGCCAATTTGCGCGCGCCGCCTTTGCGATCGTTCGGCTCGGCGTCGCTCATTTGAAGAGGAACATCTGAACGCGGGCTGAACAGCCCGATGGCGCCTAACATCCCCGTTCAAGCTTGGCAATGGCGCTTCCCGCCTGAGCGCTCCGGCTGCTGAAATGAGCGGGACCGCGCGCTGCATTCGGTCGATCGTTCGATCCCGCTAACCCAGATTAAGCCGCTGCGCCGCGCCTGGCCTTAGGCGTCGGGAGCTCGTGTAGAGCGCCTGCGACCTGATCCAGCCCGAGGTCGGCCGGAACCCTACCCTTCCGGCCGCCCTGGAGAACGACGCCATGACAAAGCTTCGCCTCGCCGCGGCCATGGGGCTCAGCGTGCTGCTCCTCGCCTTCGGCGTTTCGCCCGCGATCGCGGCCGCGGCGCCGGCGGCCGCCCCAGCTGCGACACCCAAGGCCGCGCCGGCCAAGGGAGCTCCGGGAACGGCCGCTCGGCGCAAAGGCGGCCGGCGCGGGTCCCAAGCGACCACGACGGCGATTGTCGAGCCCGCAGCTCTCAAGGCGTTGCAGCGAATGGGTGACTACCTCAGCACGCTGACAACCTTCACCGTGCAGTCGGAGACCAGCCTCGACCTCGTGACCGAGGACGGGCAGCGCATTCAGCTCGACGGCGTCGCCAACTACAAGGTGCGCCGGCCGGACGGCTTCGTGATCCAGGTCAACACGGCCGCCGCGAAGCGGACGTACTACTACGACGGCAAGTCATTCACGATCTCTGCGCCGGAGCTGGGCTACTACGCGACGGCGCCGGCCCCGCCGACGATCGTGCAGACCCTCGACGTCCTCTATGACAAGTTCGGCGTCGCGTTGCCGCTCGAGGACCTGTTCCGCTGGAGCGATCCGACCCTCAACCGCTCGGACAGCCTGACGTCGGGCTTCGTGGTCGGAGCGTCCACGATCGACGGCGTCGCCACTGACCAGTACGCCTTCCGCGAGGGCGATATCGACTGGCAGATCTGGATCCAGCACGACGGGGACCCCCTCCCGCGCAAGCTGGTGATCATCGATCGCACCGACCCCGCCTATCCCGCGTACACCGCGCGACTCACCTGGAACGTCAGCCCGTCGCTGGCCGCCGCGGATTTCACCTTCCAGCCGGGCAAAGACGACAAGCCCATCCGCCTGACGGCGGCCGGTCAATAGGAGGCCATGATGTTGCATCGCACTGTGTCGCGCATCGGCATGCTGGCCGCCTTGACGGCGATCGCATCCCTGGCGGTCGCGCCGATCGCTGACGCTCGAGGCGGCGGCGGAGGGCGCGGCGGCGGCGGCGGGGGCCGCGGCGGCGGGGGCTTCAGCGGCGGCGGCGGACGCGGCGGCGGCGGCTTCAGTGGCGGCGGCGGCGGACGCGGCGGCTACGGCGGCGGCAGCTATGGCGGATCCCGCGGGGGCGGAATTCGAGGCGGCGGCTCCACGAGCATCAGCCGTCCCTCAGGCGGCGGCTCTTACGCTGGCTCTCGCCCCGGCGGCGGCGGCGGGTATGCGAGCGCCGGGGGAGGCCGCGGCAACGTCGGCAACGGCGGCCGCAACAACGTCGGCAATGGCGGCCGGAACAATGTCGGCAATGGCGGCCGGAACAATGTCGGCAACGGCGGCCGCAACAACATCGGCAGCGGCAACAATGTCGGCAACGGCAACAACTTCAATAACATCAACATTGACAACAACGGCGGCTGGGGCGCCGCCGGCGGCTGGTACAACCACCCCATCGCGGCCGGGGTCGCCATCGGGGCGGTCGCCACGGCGACCGCCGCGGCGGTCTACGGGTCGGCGTACTACGCGCTGCCTCCGGCGTGCTCACCTTACTACTACGGCGCCTACGCCTATTACGGGTGCGGCGGGGCCTACTACGCGCCGCAATACCAGGGCGACACGGTGGTCTACGTGAGCATCCCCGATCCCAAGACGAACCCGCCGCCGGCCGGGCCTTGAGCGCCCGGCGCGGCGAGGTCGAGGCCGTGGCGCAGAGACCCTGGCGCGGCCTGCTGGCGCTGGCGGTGATCGCACTTTCATCGCCGGCCTGGGGGCAGCAGCCCTCGACTCAAGCGCCGGTCGTGGCGCCCGATCTGCGCGCGGCGATGGAGAAGGCCGACGCCGGGTCGCCTGCGGACCTTGTTGCGCTCGCCGACAGCGGCCGCGCCGACGCGCAGTACTACGCCGGCGTCATGTTTCTGTCGGGGCGGGGCGGCGTTCCAGCTGACGCCCCACGCGGCTGCGCCTATGAGGAGAAGGCCTCGGCCACGCGGGCCGACGCGATGCTCATGGCGGGCCGCTGCTATCAGAGCGGCGTCGGCGGCAAGCGGGACGCCGCCAGAGCGAAGGCGGCGTTCGCCCGCGCCGCCGAAATGGGGCTGCCCGGCGCCAAGTGCGTGCTCGGCCAGATGCTGATGGCCGAGCCGAAAGAGGCGGCGCGCGGCGTGGCGCTGTGCAAGGAAGCCGCGCTCGCCGGCGATGCCGATGCGCAAGTGAGGGTCGGCGACGCCTACTTCAGCGGCGGCGCGGTGACGGCGGATCGGGCCGAGGCCCGCAAGTGGTACGACATGGCCGCCAAGCATGCGAACCCCGAGGCGTCCCGCAAGCTGGGGACGATGTACGCCAAAGGCGAAGGCGGACGTCGCGACCCAAAGCGGGCCATGGAGCTCTGGCTGGCCGCGGAGAAAGGCGGCGATCCCCTCGTGCCGATCCTGGTGGCCGACCAGATGTTCTCCGACCTGACCGGCGGGCGCACGCCCGGGCCGGGCAAGTACGCCTTCCGGGGCGGGATCCCGGTGAACGACATCGAGGTCATCGAGGACTGGTACAGAGAGGCCCAGAAGCGCGACCCGCGTCCCGACACGCAAAAGCGCGCGCAGATGGCTCTCACCGTCCTGGCGGGGTTCAAGAAGGCGGCCCAGGCCGCCCCGTGACCGGCGAGATCGCCGACGGGGGGCTAGTACCGCTCGGGAATGAAGTGGCGCTGGCTGGCGTCCAGACGGTCGTCGTACTTCCGCTTGCTCGACCGTTTGGGCAGGGTTGCTTCCTCGTGCTTGATCTTCTTGTACGGAATTAGCGAGAGGATGTGCGAAATCCCGTTGAGGCGAGCCCGCTTCTTGTCGTCCGACCGAAGGACGTGCCAAGGCGAATGCTTGGTGTCCGTCGCCTCGAACATCAGGTCTCGCGCCTTGGAATAGTCGTACCACCGTGAGTACGACTCCAGATCCATCGGACTGAGTTTCCATTGCCGAAGCGGATCGGTGATGCGCGCCATGAATCGGCGTTCTTGTTCGTCCATGCCGACTTCAAGCCAGATCTTAATTAGTTGGATGCCTGAGTCTACGATCCAACTCTCCGCTTGCGGACACGTTATTAAAAATCTCTTGTGTTCGTCCTCGGTACAAAACTCCATGACATATTCGACACCGGCGCGGTTGTACCAGCTGCGGTCGAAAATGACGATTTCGCCGCCCGCTGGGAAGTGCGGGATGTAGCGCTGCATGAACAGCTGAGACTTCTCTCGATCCGACGGCGCCGGCACCGCGATGGTCCTGAAGACGCGGGGACTCACCCGTTCGGTGATCGCCTTGATGATTCCACCCTTGCCCGCGGCGTCGCGACCTTCGAACAAAAGGATGATGCGGGCGCCCGTGGCCTGCGCCCATTCCTGAACATAGCAGAGCTCAACCTGCAGCTTTCGCAGCTGCTTCAGGTATTCCTTGTTCTTCATCTTGGACGGCTGCTCGACGTCAGCGCCTACCTTCTTGTCCATCTTTGCCTCCGCTCGTCGGGACTTTCGTTCGACCGTCGTCGTCATTGCGGCTTGGCCCAGTCGTCGGTCGCGGTGTTCCAGCCGCCGCCGAGCGCTTTGTAGAGGTTGACCACCGCGATCAGCTGATCCTGCTGGGTCTGCGCCAGCTCGTACTCAACGGGGTAGAGCTGCTGCTCGGCCTCCAGCACCTCGAAATAGCTGGCGCGGCCGGCGTCGTAGCGCAGCAGGGCCAGGTCAACCGAATGGCGTAGCGACTTGATCTGGCTCTCCAGCGCCTCGCGCCGACCCACCAGGGTCTTCTGCGCGACCAGGGCGTCCGAGGTCTCCTGGAACGCGATCTGGACGGTCTTGCGGTATTGGGCGACGGACTCGTCCCAGAACGCCTGCCGCTGGCGGTAGATCGCCTCGAGGCGACCGCCCGTGAAGATGGGCCCGGCCGCGTTCAGGGCGAGGCTCCAGAGGCCGAAGCCACTCAGTCCGTTGCCCACGCCCACGCCTTCGGCGCCCAGTAGCGAAGACAGCCCCACGCGGGGATAGAAGTTGGCCTCGGCGACGCCGATCTCGGCGTTCGCGCCCACCATGACCTGTTCGGCCGCGAGGATGTCAGGGCGTCGCTTCAAGAGGTCGGTGGTGGCGCCGACAGGCGTCTGCGGCGTCACCTGCTCGGTCAGCAGCTTGCCGCGTTCGATCGGACCAGGCGAGCGTCCGACGAGGACGCTGAGCGCGTTCTCCTGCTGCGCGATCTGGCGCGTCAGGGCGGCGATGTTCGCGTAGCTGGAATCGTACGCCGCCTGGGTTCGGGTGACGGGCAGCTCGCTGTCCTTCCCGGCCTGGAAGCGATAGGTGAAGAGGTCGAGCGTCTTCTTGTAGGTGGCCGTGCTCTCTTCGGCGATCGCCAGTTCCCGGTCGAGCTCGCGCAGCCGGAAGTAGCCGGCGGCCGTGTCGCTCACCAAGGTCAGCATGACCCCGCGCCGCACATCCTCCTGGCCCAGGAGATTCGCCTGCGCCGACTCGGTCGAGTGCTTGATCCGGCCCCAGACGTCGATTTCCCAGGAGGCGTTCAGCAATCCGCCGAAGGCGCCGTAATTGACGGACCCGACCGAGTGCGGTCCCGGCGTGATCGCGTTCTGACCTTCCGCGAAGGTTCCGTACCCGAGCTGCGGCTTGCCCTCGGACTCGGCCTGGGCGACCAGGGCGCGGGCCTGTTCGATTCGGGCGACCGCGATCTGAAGGTCGTAGTTGTTCTTCAGGCCCTCGGTGATCAGGCCCTGCAGCGCCTTGTCGTCGAAGACGCCCCACCAGGCCACGTCCGCGATCGAATTGGCCTCGGCCGGGCTCTCCTGGAACCGGAAGGTTTCCGGCGTCGTGACCTCAGGGCGCTTGTAGTCCGGCCCGACGGCGCAGCCCGTGACCAGCATTGCGCAGCACAAAGCCGCGATCGCTGTCGTGTTTTTCGGTTGTTTCAAGGTGACGTATTTCACTGCAGCACCCTTTCACTGGACCGCCGCGAGCATCGATCTGAACCTGGATAGCGTGAAGGCGGAGTACACCGATCCGATCGCGAGCATCTTCAGCATCGCCGGCCAGACCATCGCGAACGACGCGTCGCGGAACAGCACGGCCTGCGAGAAGCTGACGAAGTGGGTGGACGGGACGAATTGCATCACGTTCTGCAGGAGGACTGGCATGCTCTCGAGCGGTGTGTTGCCGCCCGACAGCAGGTTCATGACGATGAACACCGGGAAGGCGAGCAGGCCGAACTGCGGCATCGAGCGCACCAGGGTCGCGAGCATGATCCCGAGCGCGGTGACCGAGTACAGGTAGATCACCAACCCGACGGCGAAGAGTGGAATGGAGCCTGCGACCGGCACTCCGATCGCGCCTTTGACGACCACGAACAAAGACGCC
Organism: Caulobacteraceae bacterium; assembly: GCA_035541575.1. GTDB lineage: Bacteria > Pseudomonadota > Alphaproteobacteria > Caulobacterales > Caulobacteraceae > Acaudatibacter. The sequence continues at coordinate 19,470 of DATKMZ010000013.1, forward strand.
ATGGCGGCCAGGACGACGACGAGGCCGTTGGCCCAGATCTTGGCGAACATCAGTTCGAACGGCTGCAGCGGCATCACGAGCAGATGCTCGATGTTTCCATGCTCACGCTCGCGCAGCACGGCGGCGCCGGTCAGAAAGATCGCCAGAACCGTGATGTTGTTGATGACCTGGTTGATGGCCACAAACCAACCCTGCTGGTAGTTGGCGTTGAAGCGCCCTCGCGTATCGATCTTGAGCAGCGGCTGGTCCTTCACCTTGCCGGCGCCCGACCAGAAGGGCGTCACCGCCTGCGTGATGATGTTCTGGATGTAGAGCGGCCCTCTGCCGGCCTGGCTCATGGCCGTGGCGTCGGTGACGATCTGGATCGTCGGCTTGGCGTCCTCCTCCAGATCGGACTGAAACCGAGGCGGGACATCGATGACGAACGTGTATTTGCCGGCATCCATGTTCTTGTTGATGTCCTGGAAGGCGATTTGCGCGGCCGGAAGGAAGAGCGGCGGCAACATGGCCTCCCGGATCGTCCGGGCGGCCTCGGAGTCGTCCTCGTTGACGACGGCCACCGAGGCGTTGATGACGTCCATCACCGCGCTCTTGGATGGCGTGTAGACGGAGAAGGTGAAGCAGTAGAAGATCAGAAACAGCAGCACCGGGTCCTGCGTCAGGCTGATCAGTTCCTTCAGTCCAAGCTGGAAGATGTGCCAGACGCGCTTCATCGCTACTTCTCCTGCTTGGTGAGAAGCGCGACAGACAACGAGAAATAGATGACGGCGATCGCCACCAGAGCGGCGATATTGGGCCACAGTTCGCGGAACCCGAGCGCCTTGGTGAAAGCGCCGACGCTGACCGCCTGGAAGTAGGTGCTTGGGAAGATCTTGGCGGCGATCGCCGCCCCCCCGGTCAGCGACGAGGGGGGGACGAACATCCCGGAGAACTGCGTCGCGGGAAGGATGGTGATGATAGCGGCGGCGAAAATGGCGGCCGTCTGGGTCGCCGCAAAGACCGAGATCAGCAAGCCGAAGCCGGTGCTCGCGAGCACGTAGATGATCCCGCCCACGACAAGCAGCGGCAGACTCCCCTTGATGGGCACGTGGAAGAGCAGGACCGCCAGCGCGACGAGCGTAACGAACTGGATCATCGAGACGGCGACGTAGGGCAGCTGCTTGCCGAGCAGGAACTCAGCCCGCGTGGCCGGCGCGGCGTAGAAGTTCGCGATCGAGCCTAGCTCCTTCTCGCGCACCACGCTGAGCGCGGTCAGCATGCTGGGGATCAGCATCAAAAGGAGCATCACGTCGCCCGGCACCATGGCGTTGACGCTCTCGAACGACTGATTGTAGAGGGCCCGGACGTTGAATTCTGTCGGCTGCGCCGCCGGGGCGATGCCCTGAGATAGCCGTAGCTGTTTCTCGAACTGGCTCGTCGAGTTTTCCAGGTACCCGCGCACGGTCTCGGCGCGGAACGGCATGGCCGCGTCGATGTATCCTGCGACCGTCGGTTGGCGGCCGCGATTCAGGTCCTGTTGGAAGCCGGACGGTATCTCGAGAGCGAACCGCAGTTCCCCGTTGCGCAACCGCCGTTCCATCTCGGCGTAGTTGGGGATGGGTTTCTTCTCGTCGTAGTAGATCGAGCCGCGGAACATGTCGGCATAGTCATGGCTGGCCTTCGTGCCATCGAAATCCAGCACCGAGAACGTCACGTGCTGGACGTCGAGCGAGATCCCGTAGCCGAACACGATCATCAGCAGGATCGGGCCGAGCACGGCGAACGCCAGGCGCACCGTGTCGTGGCTGAGCTCGATGGCCTCGCGACGGGCGAAGGCCCACACGCGCGAGAGGCTGAACCTGCCTGGCCGCGACGCGGCTTGGGACGGCGGCGCCTCGGCCGGCTGCGGCGCCGCCGCAGCGGGGGCGACCGGAGCGGCGGCCTTCGACGCGGCGGCTGCGTCCTCGAGATAGCCGATGAAGGCCTCTTCGAGCGTATTGGCCTTGCGCTCGGCCACCAGCTGGGCTGGCGGCCCCTGCGCCAGCACCCGGCCCTGGTGCATCATCGACATGCGATCGCACCGCTCGGCCTCGTTCATGAAGTGGGTCGAGAGGAATATGGTGACGCCCTTCTCGCGCGAGAGCCGGATCAGCAGCTCCCAGAACCCGTCCCGGGCGACCGGGTCCACGCCGGACGTGGGTTCGTCGAGGATGAGCACCTCGGGCTCGTGCAGCACCGCAACCGCCAGCGAGAGCCGCTGGCGGATTCCGAGCGGCAGGGCGAGGGCCAGAGTGTCGGCCACGGACTCCAGCTGGAAGTCCGTCAGCAGCTCCTCCACCCGCTTGTGGCCGGCGTCAGCCGGGAGATCGAACAGGTTCGCGTGCAGCATCAGGTTCTGCCGCACGGTCAGCTCTGTGTAGAGCGAGAAGGCCTGCGTCATGAAGCCGACGTTGCGGCGGGACTCCACGTCTCCGCCCTTCAGCTCATGTCCGTTGAGCAGCGCGGTCCCCTCGGTCGGCGGAAGAAGCCCGGTGAGCATCTTCATCGTCGTGGTCTTGCCGCACCCGTTGGAGCCGAGGAAACCGAAGATCTCCCCGCGCTCGATGCGGAAATCGACGTGGTCGACAGCGGTGAACGAGCCGAACTTCTGCGTCAGCCCGTGGGCTTCGATGGCGGGCGGGCCAGGGATCGGCTTGTAGGGCCCGATGACCGGCTCGCGGTGACCGCGGCGCGCCTCCTCGGGCAGCAGCTTGATGAAGGCCTTCTCGAGCGTCGGCTCGTTTGCGCGTTCGCGGACTTCCTGTGGGGTCCCGGTCCCGAGCACCTTGCCGGCGTTCATCGCCACCAGCCAATCGAACCGCTCAGCCTCGTCCATGTAGGCGGTCGCGACCAGCACGCTCATGCTGGTGCGGCGTTCGCGGATCCGATCGATCAGTTCCCAGAACTGCCGACGCGCCAGCGGGTCGACCCCGGTCGTCGGCTCGTCGAGGATCAGCAGATCCGGATCATGGATCAGCGAGCAGCAGAGCCCCAGTTTCTGCTTCATCCCGCCGGAGAGCTTGCCCGCAGGGCGATCGCGGAATGGCGTCAGGTCGGTGCTGGCCAGCAGATCGTCGATCCGCCACTCGCGTTCCGCCTGCGACTGGCCGAAGAGCCTGCCGAAGAAGTCGATGTTCTCGAAGATCGAGAGGGTCGGATAGAGGTTCTTGCCCAGGCCCTGGGGCAGGTAGGCGATCCGGGAGGCAACGGCGTTGCGGAAGCGCGCGCTGTCGATGTCGCCACCGAGCACGTGCGCCTTGCCGGACTGGAGCTTGCGAACGCCGGCGATGATCGCCAGCAAGGTCGACTTGCCGACCCCGTCGGGCCCGATCAGTCCGATCATCTTCTGCGAGGGAATGTCGAGGCTGATGTCGTCGAGGGCGACGGCCTTCCCGTAGTGGTGGGAGACGCCGCTGACGCTCACAACCCACTCGCCAACGGCGGCGTCCATTACTTAGGCCCCCCAGCCGATCCAGTGGCTTGCCACAGGTTCGCCGGCACGGGCTTGGATTGCAGGTTCGCCGGCCACTGGACGCTGGTGTCGAAGCGCACATAGCCCATCCCAGGCAGTCCGACCTTCACCAGAGGCTCGACCTGGCGCAGTTTGGCCTTGTCGAGCTGCAGTTTCACCCGGAACGTGAGGTTGTGGCGCTCTTCGGCGGTCTCGACGGTCTTCGGCGTGAACTGCGCCATCGGCGAGACGAACGAGACGTAGGTGGTGATCGGATACTGTGGCGCGGCGTCGAGAACGATCCGCGCCTCCGAGCCCAGCGGCACCTTTCCGGTGACGGACTCAGGCAGGTAGACGTACATGTAGACGTCGCTGAGATCGTTGAGCGAGTACACGCGCCCGCCGGCCGGAAGCACTTCGCCCGGCTCGGAGAGACGGGTCTCGACCCTGGCGCGGATCGGCGAGACCAGGACGGCTTCGTTGATGTTCACGCGCAGCCGGTCGGCCGCGGCCTTGGCCGCATCGATCGCCGAGAGAGTCTGGGTGACCTGGACCCTGGCGCCGTCGAGTTCGGCCCGGCTCGCGAGCATGCGAGCGTTGTCGATCTCGGCTTCCTGCTGGCTGACCGCGCCTTTCGTGACCAGGTCGCGGGAGCGCGCGTACTGCTTGGCGGCGTAGTTGTAGGCGGCTTCCTTGACCCTCACCTGGGCGAGCGCCACGTTCCGGCTGTCCTGCGCGGCCGTGACCTGCGCCTCGGCTTCGCGCAGCTGAGCCTCGAGCGCTTCGGTGTCCATCCGCGCGACGACCTGGCCGGCCTCGACCGTATCGCCTTCGTCGAAAAGGACGTCCTTGATGCGGCCGGGGTATTTGGTCGAGACGTAGATCTGCTGCGCCTCGAGCCGGCCGTTGCCGCCCGCAATGCCGGCCGGGAGGGCCGGCTTCGACAGAATGAGCCACGCTGCGACGCCGCCGCCCACGACGACGACCGCGACGATGATGAGGATCAACCTTCTCGACATGTCAGTGTCCCGGTGGATGCCATGGTCGCCTGGACCTCTAGCGCGCGAGCCTCGCGGGGCTCTTGATCCAGGTTAGCGGCCCGGGACATTCGGAGCTCAGCGCGCCGAGAGAGAGAACTCCCGGCAAGGTCGCGGGTCGAGGCGTCCGGTCCGCCGGAGGGTTGGGCCTACCGCCCCTCTCGCAAATCTCGATCGCTGACCACCGAGGCCCAGCCTGGCTCCAGCCTGCG
>DATKMZ010000014.1:0-6714 GCA_035541575.1 Caulobacteraceae bacterium
CCGGCGGCGGGACGACGTCGCGGTAGGCCTTGGCCCACGGCGCGATGAAGATCGCCAGGAACGCCCCTTCGACGGGGATCAGCAGCACCGCCAGCAGGATCAGCGACGGCGCGAGGATCGGGATCAGCGCGGCGGGATCACTGGCGTGAGCCTGGAAGAACCCCGGGATGTTGGAGAAGCCGCCCGCCGCGAGGATGAGAGCTCCAAGGGCGAGGCCGACGAACAGGAGCCCCAGCACGATCTCGATCAGCAGCGTGATCAGCACCAGCAGGAGGCCGATCGCGAACAGGCTGCCGACCCGGCCCTTGGTCAGCGTCCAGGACTCGAAGAGATGGAACTTGCCGTCGTCGACCATCATCGGCGCGACGAAAGCGAAGCGCAGGGCGACCAAGATCGCGCCCAGCACCAGAACGAGCACGCCCAGCCCGATCACGATCCCCATCGCCAGCCACTGGTGGTTCGCCGCCAGCAGGCCAACGACGATCATGAACGGGATCAGGCAGAGGATGAGCGCGAAGGCGATGACGAAGCCGAGCGCGAAGCTCAGCACCACGAGGTAGAGCTCGGGCGCGCCGAGCCGGACCGAGCCGAACGACCGCTGCTCCGGGTGCACGACCGCGCGGATGACGGCGCAGTAGATCATGCTGCTCACGAACAGGCCGACGATCTGCACGAGGAAGCCCATCCCCTGCATCACCAGCATGTGGGACATCATCTGCCCGACCGCCGCGGGCGAGGCATCGCTCCCGGACGCCTCCGCCTGCCGAGCCTGGACGATGAAGCCGAAGATCAGCGGCAGGTAGAGCAGGACGATCCCCGCGACGAAGCCGACGCGCAGCAGTCCCCAGAAGAGCACGCTCAGCGGCCGTTTGCCGATCAGGTCGAACCCAGCGCCTACAGCCGCGCCGACGGAAATCTCAGACATCCCGCTTCGGCCCCCCCGCCACGTCTTGTCCCGCGACAGCCGCCAGCAGCATGCCGCATTCCAGCGTCTCGCGCCACTTCCGCCGCGACCGACGGCGGCGTAGGAGGTCGGCGGATGTCGGAACGCACGCTCCATGTGATCGGCGGCGGCCTTGCGGGCTCGGAAGCGGCCTGGCAGGCGGCCGAGGCGGGCTGCGAGGTGGTGCTGCACGAGATGCGCCCCGTCCGCCGCACCGATGCCCACCAGACCGACCGCCTGGCCGAGCTGGTCTGCTCCAACTCGTTCCGCGCCGACGACTGGGAGGCCAACGCGGTCGGCCTGCTCCACGCCGAGATGCGCCGCCTGGGATCGCTGATCATGGCCTGCGGCGACGCCCATCAGACGCCGGCGGGCGGCGCGCTGGCGGTCGACCGCGACGGCTTCGCGGAGGCCGTGACGCGAGCCATCGCCTCCCACCCCAGGATCAGGATCGAGCGCGAGGAAGTGGCGGGGCCGCCGCCGGCGGACTGGGCGAGCGTGATCATCGCCACCGGCCCACTCACCTCGCCAGCGCTGGCGGACGCGATCGGCCGCCTGACCGGCGAGGCCGAGCTCTCGTTCTTCGACGCGATCGCCCCGATCGTTCACGCCGAGACGATCGACATGAGCGTCGCCTGGCGCCAGTCGCGCTACGACAAGGCCGGACCCGGCGGCGATGCGGCCGCCTATATCAACTGCCCGATGGACAAGGCGTGCTACGAGGGCTTCATCGACGCCCTGCTCACCGGCCCGAAGTCGGAGTTCAAGGACTGGGAGCACGTGCCCTACTTCGACGGGTGCCTGCCGATCGAGGTGATGGCCGAGCGCGGCCGCGAGACGCTCAGGCACGGGCCGATGAAGCCGGTGGGCCTGACCAACCCGCACCGGCCGGGCGAGAAGCCCTACGCCGTCGTCCAGCTGCGCCAGGACAACGCGCTCGGCACGCTCTGGAACATGGTCGGCTTCCAGACCAAGCTGAAGCACGGGGCGCAGACCGAAATCTTCCGCACCGTCCCAGGTCTCGAGAGAGCCGTGTTCGCGAGACTTGGCGGCCTGCACCGCAACACGTTCATCAACTCGCCCAAGCTGCTCGACGCGCAGCTGCGGTTGAGGGCCGATCCGCGGCTGCGCTTCGCCGGCCAGATCACTGGCGTCGAAGGCTACGTCGAGAGCGCCGCCATCGGTCTGATCGCCGGACGTCTCGCAGCGGCCGAACGGATCGGCCGGCGGCTCGCCGCGCCACCGGAGACGACGGCGCTGGGCGCGCTCGTCAGGCACATCACCGGCGGCCACCTGGCGGCCGGCTCAGGTTCGTTCCAGCCGATGAACATCAACTACGGCCTGCTGCCGCCGCTCGACGCGGTTCCGCGCGCTGAAGATCGCCGCAAGCTCGGCAAGCGCGACCGGACGCGCGCCAGGAAGCGCGCCATCGCCTTGCGCGCGCTGGCCGACCTCGCCGCCTGGGCCGCCGAGCCCGTCCCGGCGCCAGCCTGAACCAAGCGCCCCCGGAGCCCGCGTGACCCTGCTCGAGCTCACGGCGCTGTTCCTCTCGCTCGTGACCGTCGTCGGCTGGGCGAACGCGAAGTTCGCGAGGCTGCCGACCAGCGTCGCCATGCTGGGCGCCGGCGTCGTCAGCGCGGCGGGACTGCTGGCCGCGGAGACGCTGATCGAGCCGTTCTCGGGCTTCAGCAACGTCCGGGCCCTGGTCGGCCGGCTCGACTTCAGCCAGGCGGTTCTGAACTACATGCTGGCGTTCCTGGTGTTCGCGAGCGGACTGCAGGTCGACCTGCGCGGCCTCAGTCAGCGTCGGCTCCCGGTCTGGACGCTGGCGACCATCGGGGTGCTCGTCTCGACGGCCCTGGTCGGGTTCGGCCTCTGGGCGGCGGCCGAGCTCCTGGGACATCCCATCCCGCTGGCCTGGGCGCTGACCTTCGGCGCGCTGATCAGCCCGACCGACCCGATCGCCGTCGGCGCCGCGCTCAAGTCCGGCGCAGTGTCGCCCCAGCTTGGCGCGATCCTGCAAGGCGAGGCGCTGTTCAACGACGGCGTCGGGTTCGTCACCTTCACCGCGATGCTGGCGTTCGCCACGTCGGGCGACGCGCCGCATCCGCTCTGGACCACGCTCGATATCGTCGTCGAAGCCGGCGGCGGCCTCGTCCTCGGCGCCGTCGTCGCGCGCGTCGTCGGGATCTTCCTGCGCCAGATCGACGACCACGTGGTGGAGACGACGGGCACCATCGCGCTCGCCGTCGGCGTCTACGCGCTGGCCCAGGCCCTGCACGTCTCGGGTCCTATCGCCGCCGCGGCCGCCGGACTGATGGTCGGCGAGTACGGACTGAAGCGGGGGATGAGCGAGGCGACGCGCCGCGCGGTCGAGGACTTCTGGGGGCTGGTCGACGAAATCCTGAACGGGCTGCTCTTCCTGCTGCTCGGCCTGCAGGTCTTCATCCTGCCGTTCTCGTCAGACGAGATCGGGCTCTGGATCTCGGCCGTGGCGCTGGCGATCGTCGCGCGGCTCGTCGTGGTGTTCCCCTGGGGCGCGTTCTTCAATGCGCGTCGCCGGGAGCGCGGGGCGGCTGCGGTGCTGACCTGGGGCGGCCTTCGCGGCGCGGTGAGCCTGGCGCTGGCGCTGTCGATCCCGCACCAGCCCTATCGCGGCACGCTGCTGGCGACGACGTTCGTCGTGGTCGCCTTCTCGGTCGTGATCCAGGGACTCACGTTCCTGCCGATGGCGCGGCGGTTGCGCGGCGCGACGACGACGCCCGCGGGGGGCGCTGCGAGCTAGATTCGTCCGGTCGCGCTGGCCCAGACCAGGCTGAGGCGCTTGGCGAGTGGCCCGGGCGCGCGGCCGGCGAGATCGAAGCGCGCGATCCGCGCCGGCAGCGCGGCCGGCAGCGCCGCCACGCTCAGCGACCGCCACGCAGTCCGCGCGTCGGCGAGGGCGGACCTCAGCGGGACGGACACCGTCTCGCGCGGCGCCAGGCCGCCGCGACCGGCGAGCGCCAGTCCCCAGGCGCGCCCGGCCGACGCCGCCGCGGCGGCGTCGGTCGCCGGATCGAGCACCAACGCCGCCAGTCGCGCGGCCGAGCCCTGCGTCGCGTCGGCCCAGCGCACCGCCGCCTCGGCGTCCAGCGTCGCGAGCTCGAGCGTGTCGATCTGGCCGTCGACCATCGCCTCGAGCGGGGCGCGCGGCAGGCCGCGGCGGCGGACGACGTCCGCGAGCGCCTCGGCGGCCGGATGCCGGCGCACGGCGCGCGCCTCGAAGATCTCGTCGAGGACCTCGCGCCACCAGGTGAGCCGGATCTCGGCCAGGAGCGCGGTCGAGCCGACCCGGCGGGCGCGGGCGAGCTCGTGGTCGTAGGCGTAGAGCGCAATGACGTCGGCGCGGGCCGCCGGATCGGCGATGAAGCGGCTGGTGAGCCAGCGGTCGGGATCGACCCGGCGGATCAGGGCGTCGAGATCGTCCGCCGCGCCGCCGCTCACATCGTCGGCCGTGCGGTCAGCCGCCGCCGTAGAGGCTCTGATACATCGCCATCGCCGTCAGCATGGGCAGCGACAGCAGCGTGTTGATGCGCGAGGCCATGCCGGCGATGCGGCCCGCCCTAGCCTTGGCGTCGGCGTCGGCCTCGACGAGGCCCAGCACCTTCTTCTGGTTCGGCCAGATCACGCCCCAGACGTTGAGGAACATGATCACCGCCAGGTAGACGCCGGTGCTCATCAGGATGAAGCCGCTCTTGGAGGCGTCGTAGCCGCCGGCCTGGCCGAAGGTGAAGACGTTGGCCGCGTAGTCGTTCCCGTGCAGGATCGCGACGGCGATGCCTGCGAGCACGGTGAAGAGCGCGCTCCACCGGAACCAGAACAGCGCCGTCGGGGCGATGTGACCCGTGATGGCAGGGCGCAGCTCCGCCGGAATGCCCGGCATCTTCGGGGTCTGCACGAAGTTGAAGTAGTAGAGCAGGCCGATCCACATGATGCCGCACACGACGTGCGCCCAGCGCAGCACCGCCTCCCAGAACACGCGGTCGAAGCCTTGCGGGCTCAACTTGCCGAACGCCACGATCATGATGATGGCCAGCACCAGGCCGGCGATGACCGTGTTGCGCAAATTGCCTAGGAACGCCGCCATCGTCACGCACCCTTTCCCGTATTCCAGACCCTGAGAGCGGGTATAGGGCGTTTCCCGGCGCCTGCAAACCGCGCAACTTATGTCACGGCGGGAGCTAGATCGCGATCAGCGCGGTGGCGAAGAGGCGGCCCTGCTGGGTGAGCACGTTGTGCATCCGGGCGGCCGCGTCGGTGGCCATGAACTCGAGCCCGAGGCCGGCGGCCCGCAGCGCATCGCGCACGGCGCGCGGCGGCAGCGCCTGAACCGGCCCCGTCCCGAGCAGCACGAACTCCAGCGCGCCGGGCGGCGCGGCCAGCACCGGCTCGAAGTCGGCCGCCGAGAGGTCGGCCATCGCGGCCGGACACCAGTCGCGCGGCGCATCTCCTAGAATGAGCAGCGATCCCGGCCGCCAGACCCCCGCGACACGGAACCCGCCGCCGCCGTAGCCCTCGATGGCCGGCGGCTCGCGCAAGCCTAGCGCCGCGCCTGCTGCAGACGGATTGGCGTCGGCTCATCCTCGTCGCGGCGGACGCCCCAGAGCAGGATCACCGGAAGCGCGACGTAGATCGACGAGTAAGTTCCGACAAGAATCCCGAACGCCATCGTCGCGGTCAGCGAGAAGAGCGCGGAGGCCGGGTTGAGCACCGAGCCGGAAAGCGCCAGCAGCGCGGTGGTGCCGGTGATGATCGTCCGGCTGAGCCGCTCGTTTTCCGAGAGGTTGATCACCTCGGCGAGTGGCGTCGTCTTGTACTTCCTTAGGTTCTCGCGCAGCCGGTCGAAGCTGATGACCTTCTCGTTCATCGAGTAACCGATCACGGTCAGCAGCGCGGCGATCGAGGTCATCGAGACCTCGATGCGCGTCAACGAAAGGAATCCGATCGTCAGCACTATGTCGTGCGCGAGCGCCAGGATCGCGCCGAGGCCGAACTGCAGCTGGAAGCGGAACCAGATGTAGAGCAGCGTCAGGCCGAGCGCGACGCCGAGCGCGCCCAGCCCGCCCCAGATCAGCTCGCCCGAGACCTTGGCGCCAACCTCGCTGACGCCGGTGACTCTCAGCCCCGGCACGGCCGCCTGCAGCTTGCCTTGCACGAACGCCGGCGCTGCGTCGGCGGTCTGGCCGTTTACGGACCTGAACTGGATCGCCGCCCCACCGGTCCCGACCCCCTGCACCTGCGCGTCGCTGGCGCCCATCTGGGCGAGCAGGCCGCGGATCAGGCCGAGCGGCGCGGGGCCCGCGGTCGAGACCTCCATCTTGGTGCCGCCGACGAAGTCGACGCCGAAATTCACCTGCTGGACGCCGATCGAGGCGGCCGAGCCGATCACCAGGATCGCCGACAGGATCGCAGCGTAAGGCGCGAGCCCGACGAAGTTGAAGTGGGTCTGGCGCGGGACGAAGTGGATGAAGGGCCAGAGGCTGCGGCGGCGCGGCGAGGTTACGATCTGGGCGTCGCTCATCGGATCCCTCCCGTCACGCGATCGGCAGTGTCTTGGCGCGGGTCACGCGGAACCACCAGCCGACGAGGAGCTGGGTCACCAGGATCGCCGAGAACACCGAGGTGATGACGCCGATCGAAAGGGTCCAGGCGAAGCCCTTCACCGGCCCCGCGCCGAACGAGAACATGATCAGCGCCGAGATCATGGTCGTGACGTTGGCGTCGAAGATCGA